>NZ_JBIWMX010000030.1:0-117308 GCF_044766925.1 Nocardia sp. NPDC101769
CCCCACCGACCTGGGCATCCAGGCAACGAACCCGGACATCTCCGATCTTAGGGACTCTAATACCAAGTGGACTCATTCATCGGGGACGGCCCACGGAGTTACCTGGCGCGGTTGCCCCTCTGTCCGCCGGAACTGACGTGGGAGTGGTACGACTGGAGCGACCACGGTCGTTGGGATCCCGACGATCTCCAGAACTTCTTGTGGCCCTTGGCCGACCGCTGTCTCGCGCTCGGTGCCGCAGTCGTCGGCGTCTACGTCGACGGGGACGGGTTCACTCTGGGCTTCATCGCGGCAGACAAGGTCGATCGTCTACTCGAACTGGCGGCGATCGCTGAAGTGCGGATCTATGTTCATCGGACGGGTGCGCCGCTGCCCTGACATCTGCAGCCGGACCCGGGCGCTGATCCCGAGCGGGCCCGATCGGATCGCCGGCCACAAATGTCACGGCGAGGCCGTCGGGTAGCGCCCGCGCCGAGCGAGTTCTCGATCGCTCGGCGCGGACAGCTTGTGCTGGGCTCGGTTTGGTGGCCGCGTTTCAGTGTGTTGCCAGTGTGCGGTCGAGGAGCGGGAGTAGGTGGTTCCAGTGGTGTTGCGTGGCAGCGGGGTTGAAGGCATCGGTGTCGGACATGGTGTAGCCGTGGATGGTGTCGGGGTAGATCTCGATGCTGTAGTCGACACCGGCGGTCTCGAGGGCCTGCTCGAGTTTGCCGAGTGACGCCGGTGACATGTCGCCCACGGCGAGGCCGAGGTGGACGCGGGCGGTGAGGTCGGGGATGAGCAGGTGCGGGCTGTCGGGTGCGTCGGTGACCAGGAAGCCTGGGTGGAACCCGGCCAGGGCGGCTACCTTGTCGGGGTGGGCTGTGGCGGTGCGCATCGCCAGGGCGGCGCCCATGCAGTAGCCGACCACGCCGACCGGTCCGTCGGTGACCTCGGGCTGGGTGGTGAGGAATTCCAGGTACGCGGGCGCGTCGCGCAGGATTCTTTCGGTGGTGTGCGCCTCGATCAGCGGCCACAGTTGCGCGAAGACTGAGGGCCTGACGTCTTCGCTGATGTGGTCGGGCAGTTCGATCACCGGTGCCGGACCGTGCCGGTAGTAGAGGTTGGGGACGAGTACGTAATAGCCGTGTGCGGCCAGTTCGCTGGCTTTGTCTTCCAGTTCGGGCCGCACGCCGAAGGCGTCGGGGTACATCAGCACTCCGGGGTGCCTGCCACCTGTGTCGGGGATGGCGGCGAATGCGTCGGCGCTGCCGTCGAGGGTGGGAATGCGCAGTGTCGTGATGGGCATGAATTCTCCTGTCGTGGTTGATATGTCGAACAAGTTCGGTGCGTGGTCGGGTCAGTGGGCGGTCGGTGCTGCGGTCCGGGGCGTCGCATCGGCGTGGGCAGCCGATGGGTCGTGTTGCGGCAGGGCGAAACTGATCACCAGGGCAGCCACGAGCAACCCCGCACTGATCCAGAGGGTCTGGGCGAACGCGTGGCCGTAGGTGCCCGATTGTCCCGTGCCGGTGTGCTGGTGGAGCCGGTTGAAGAACAGGGTGCCGATCACGGCGACACCGATGCAGGCGCCGAGTTGGCTGACGGTGTTGAACAGCCCGGAGCCGGTGCCGATCTGCGCGGGCACGAGACCGGCGAGGGTGAGCTGGGCGATGGGAGCCACGATCAGACCCATTCCCGTCGCGCCGATCACGATGCCCGGCAATAGATCCAGCGTTCCCGTGTGATCGTCCGCGGAGGCGGCGACCACTGCCAACAGCGCCAGCCCGATCGCGGTCACCACGAGTCCGAGCTGAACGGTGACTCGGCCGATCCGCGGCAGCAGGACCGCGGCGGACACGCCCGCGAACACGGTCACAAAGACCGACCAGGGCAGCAGGGTCAGCCCCGCGTGCAGCGGGCTCATCCCGAGTCCGTGTTGCAGGAACTGCATCACGGTGAGAAAGAACCCCATGATCGGCACCAGGAACAGAAATTGGACAGCGAGCCCGCTGGCGAACGCACGCCCGCGCAACAGCGCGACGTCGATCAGGGGCCGGTCTCCGTGCGCCGCGATGCGGCGCTGGCGCAGGTAGAACACGACGAGCACGGCGAGTCCGGCAGCGATGACAGGGTAGGACCACACCGGCCATCGGTTGCCGCCCGAGGCAGTGATGAGCGGGTACACCAGCAGGGCCAGTCCTGCACCGGCCAGCAGCACCGATATCGGGTCCAGGCGCTGGCCGCGATCGGTGTGTCCTTCGGGCAGCAGCCGGGCCGCGGCGAGCGTGGCGAACACCCCGACTGGCACGTTCACCCAGAAGACCAGTCGCCAACCCTGGCCGGCGAGGTTCCAGTCCAGTAGCACCGGACCCAGGATCGGTCCGATCGTCGCCGCGATGCCCGACAACGCTGAGTACGCGGCCATCGCGGGACCGCGTTCCTCGGCGCGGTAGAGCAATTGAATCTGTGAGAGCACCTGCGGGATCATCGTCGCCGCGAACAAGCCCTGCCCCACGCGCGCCGCGACGAGCATCCCGGGGTCGACCGCGAGCGAGCACGCCGCCGATGCAGCGGTGAACCCTGCGACGCCGATGATGAACACGCGTTTGTGCCCCAGTAGATCGCCCAATCGCGCGCCACTGATCAGCCCGACGGTCAGCGTGAGGGTGTAGCCGGACAGCATCCACTCCAGCGCGGCCGGTCCGGCGTGTAGATCCGCCTCGATCGTCGGCAGCATCACGTTCAAGATCGTCACGTCCATCAGGTCCATGAAGGCCGCGAGTAGCACGACCACCAGGGCGATCGTGCGGGTGGATCCGGTGATTGGTTCTGGCATCAACATCCTTCTGATTTAGTGCGCCACACACTAAGTGCGTGGCACAATGAGTGTTGCACACACTTAGTGTGTGACACAATAGTTGTGTCACACACTAATATTGGATACAGTTGGTCGACGCACACACCAACAGGGAGGTCGAGGTGAGCAGTAACCCGCGGCGTGAAGTCGAGGATCAGGTGCTGGCCGCACTACCGGGCTGGGTCAACGCCCTCGCGCAACTCAATCGGCTGATCGCCGATCGGATGGGGGTCGCGCCCAGTGACCTGGACTGTCTGCACGTGCTCAACCAGCACGGTCCCGCCACCGCGGCCGAACTGGCTCGCCGCGTCGGGCTGACACCGGGGTCGGTGTCACGGATGATCGACCGCCTGGATGCCGCCGGCTGCATCAGGCGGGTCGACGACCCACAAGATCGGCGGCGCGTGCTGATCGAACCGACCAGCGAGAGCCTGACGCGCATCGCGGCCTTCTTCGAGGGGCTGGCCATCCGCACACACGAGGACCTCGAGGTCTTCCGCACCGAGGAACTGGACCCACTGCTGCGGTTCATCGAACGCTCGGAACGCAGCACCCTCGACGAACTCGCCCACCTGCGCGACAACCCTCAGCGAGGAACAACACGATGACAACGCACGCCGACGCACCCCAGAACCGGCGAGCGCGGATGGGCGGGCTCGCCTGGAACGCAACCAATCTCGCCGGTCCGGTAACACTGACGCTGAGCAGTCCGGACTTCGATCACGAGGACACGATTCCGGCCGTGCACGCCGCGACACGAGTCGGCGGCAAGGATCTGTCGCCGGCCCTGCACTGGTCGCCGGCCCCGTCCGACACCGCACAGTTACTGCTGGTCGTCGAGGATCCCGACGCGCCCACACCCACGCCGTTCATCCACTGCCTGGCCTTGCTCGACACCTCGATGACGCAGCTGGCGCAGGGGGCGCTCGATGCCACCGATCCGAGCGATGGCATGCAGATCCTGCGTTCGAGCATCGGCAGCGGCTACTTCGGGATGGCACCGCCGAAAAGCCATGGCCCACACCGGTATGTGTTCCAGCTCTTCGCCCTGGCCACACCCCTCACCACAGGACCACGCGGCGCTGCCCTGCACACCGCCAAGCCACGTGAGGTCCTTACCGCTGCCGGCGGCGTCCTTGCCCGCGGACGCCTCGACGGTTACTTCGGACGCAACTGACAAATGGCCGGCACGCCATCAACTCCGAGGTCAGCAAGCCACATCACTGCACGTCGAAACCGGGATCCGATGACCCACTCACCCACCCGTCTATACACCGGCAGCGACGGACAGCAGCTGGCCTACCGTGAAATCGGCGAGGGCCGACCATTGATCCTTTTACACGGCTTCACCGCCACCGCGGCGCAGATGCTCGACCACGGTCCCGCCCACGCCCTGGCCAAGTGCGGCTATCGCGTCATCCTCCCCGACCTCCGCGGCCACGGCGCCAGCGCCCGGCCACACGACCCGGCCGCCTACCCGCCCGACATCCTCGCGGACGACGGCCTCACACTGATCGATCACCTCGAACTCCACGACTACGACCTGGGCGGCTACTCCCTCGGCGCCCGGATCGTGCTGCGGATGCTGGTTCGCGGCGCCCGCCCGGTTCGTGCGATCGTGGCCGGCCAAGGACTCGCCGCGGTCAGCTGGCCCGCGACCGGCGGCACCAACCGACGCGTGCTGACCGCCCTCGCGCGCGGAGAGACCATCACACCCGGATCACCGGATGCCCTTGCCGCACACTGGATCACCCACCACGGCGGTGACCCGAAAGCACTCCTCCACGTCCTGAACTCACTCGTCTCCACCCCCCACACGGCCCTGCGCCAGATCCCAACCCCCCACACTGGTCGTGGTCGGCGACCACGACCACGACCACGCCTGTGCCGACGAACTCGCCGCCCTCCTGCCCGCCGCGCGATTCGCCCACGTGCCGGGAAACCACTGGACCGCACTGACCGCCCCGGAACTCACGGTAGCCATCAGCGTCTTCCTCGCCAACCAGCGGAGCATGCCAGAGTCATCGAAATCGGCTGTGCCGAAATAGTATTCAATGGTAACCTGGTTGCGGCTAATGGGATCTTCTCCGAAACGATGAGACTTACTACCGTCGCTGGGGATGGTGTGAATGCGTCTCCACGCGATGCAGCGAGTCGTGCTGTCACACAGCCCCTCTCGCTGGTCGAACGGAATTCCCGGGGCGAGTCTTCGCAGGCATGACACTGCCTCGGCCGCAGAAATCCGGCCGAGGCAGTAGGTACGGAATCAGACGGCTGCACAGCTCGATGGCAGCGCGCGGTCAGTCACATGGAGTCGATGGCTCGGACGTGGCTTTCCGGGTTCGACACCAGAGGGTGCGGTTCTGCGGTGAGGATCGAGAGGGCGGCGGCGACCTCGAGGATGTCGGACTTCACGTATGTCGCGGTCGTGCCGCCGGTCTTGCCGTCATGGCCACATAGCGGGCAGGCAATGTCGATTCCCACGGTGACGTCCCGTCTCGGTGCAGTCGTGCTGCGCGGATAACGGTCGCCGCGCGACAGCGCCTGTGCTGGTTCCCGATCCTGTGATGGCCTGTTCCATCGAACACCGTGCCGTGGCGCTTGCCGAGTGGGATTCGGGTTGGAGGAGCCTGAAGTCATGAGCCTGTGTCCTGTTGATGGGGGAGTCGTGTCTACCCTTTGAGCCCGCTGAATCATCGGTGCAACAGCGGTTCTCATGCGCTTCGAACTTTGGGCTAGGAGATCGGCAGGTGACCAATGCTGCGCGGCCGATCGAACCCCCGTGATCCTGCAGGGCACGGGATCCCGGCCGCGCGTTGTGATGAGCTGCCGACGTTCTCGGATCCGATGATCTAGCCCGCTCTCGTCGAGATGAGCGGGCGGGGCTCACCCGTCACGACCGACAGCACCGCCACGATCTCGGGCAGAGCGGACTTCGCATATGACGCTGTGGTTCCGACAGACCTGCCTTCATGACCGCCGCCGAACCGGGTGAGGGTCCTGGTCTGACGGGGCTGTTTGGGCGGACGAATCCAGTTGCGAATGAGTCCTGTTCGAGCAGTTCAGGCATCGGTTTTCATCCTGCCGAGAACCTGCCAAGACATGGCAGAACCGGCTGGACAAGCCGGCACAGGACGGACGAAAACACCAGCGGCCCACCGCAGATTCACGTCACCCCCGCACCATCAATCGCGGGCCTACAGCAGTGATCACGGACCCTGGATCGATACCCCGTCAAGGCCAGCGATATGAGCCTTGCGCGGAGCGAATGGTGCACCCAGCTGGGCAAACACCTCCTTGGTGGCCACCTACCGCACCACTGTCCGGTGCCGACGATGCCGCGCCAGCAGGTAGAGGCCGACCCAGGACACCACGACACAGATCACCACCAGGACACGAACTTCCGTCAACGCGCTGCGCGGGTAGAGGACCCCGGTGATGTAGTAGTCGATGAACCCGCTCGACGGCAGACCTGCCTCGCCCGCCCGATGCCGCGCCCAGTTCTCCAGATTCGTCAGCGGGCACTCGATGGTGAAGAGCACCGTGCTGAAACCCCAGCCGAAGGCGAGCAGGTGCAGCCAGATGGTGCGCGGCCAGCGCCAGGCGATGAAACCGCCCACCACGACATAGGCCACGAACAGGAAGTGCGCGATCGCGGTCGCATCGGCCAGCAGCCGGTAGCCCATGACCCCAGGATATAAGTGATCAGCCCAGGTACTCCGATTCCAGGACAAGATCTTTGAGCAGCGACTGGTATTCGACGTGGGTGTCGTGCTCGATGGTCCGCCAGCCCGTGCCCTCGGCCTCGTGCAGGTATCGACGGTACTCCGGGGCACCCGGGATGCGCACATTGTCGGCGACCGCAATGCTCCCCGGATGCAGCCAGCCGGCCGCCAGGATGGTCTTCAGATCGGACAGGTACGCGCTCTTGTCATGGTCGATGAAGACGAAATCGAGTGCGCCGGAGCCGAATCCGTGCTCGCTCGCGAGTCGGTCGACCGTCTCCCCGCCGTCGCCGATCATGCCCACCACCACGCTCACTCGATCCGCGAGCCCGGCATGCGCGAGCAGGGTCCGGGCGATCTCGGCATTGTCGGGATTGAGCTCCACCGAGACCAGGCGCGCCCCCGGGGCGAGCGCCCGCCCGATCCGCACCGCGCTGTACCCGCAGTAACCGCCCAACTCGAGCGCCAGTTTCGGCGCAGCCCGCTGCACGGCGGCGTCGAGGATCAGCCCCTTCTCGTCCTCGACGTTCACCAGCATGCTCTGGGTGCGGGCGAAGCCGTCGTAGGCCGCGAGCACGCTGTCCGGATCGTCCACGGTGGAGTGGGTGAGTACGTAGTCTCGGGCGGCAGCCTCGCGACCATCGCCCACCTGCCCGGTCCGCATGAAAGTCGGCCCGCCCAAAGCGAATCGAATCACCGACCAGCGCAGGAACGGCAGTCGCTCCCGCAGCATGGTGGTCAAGGATTTTCCACTCATGAGATCGCCCGTTCTCCTAGTGGGGAGTGCGTCGATTATGGTCCTGCGCTGGGACGTTGGGGTAGGGCGGGGTGCTGTACGAAGGGGTCCGAGCGCGGATCGGGAGTCTCCTGCGACTGGAAAGGAAGCCTGAATCGGCATGGAGACGTTGAATTGGAAATAGAACATATCGCTACGGAAATATGCGCATCTAAATATGTATCACCTTCTGCACAAAAAAGTCCTGTACCAGCCCCATCACCTCAAAAAAGCCAAGAGGGGAGGGGCTGGTCAGGCCGAGGTGAGGTGAGTTACCAATTGGAGGCTTCGTAGTCCTTGAGGAAGCACCCGTAGAGGTCGTCGCCGGCCTCGCCGCGCACGATCGGGTCGTACACGCGGGCCGCGCCGTCGACCAGGTCGAGGGGTGCATGGAAGCCTTCCTCGGCCAGGCGGATCTTGGTGTAGTGCGGCCGCTCGTCGGTGATCCAGCCGGTGTCGACGGCGGTCATCAGGATCTTGTCGCCCTCGAACATCTCGCGCGCGCTGGTGCGGGTCAGCATATTGAGTGCGGCCTTGGCCATGTTCGTGTGCGGGTGGCCGGCGCCCTTGTAGCCGCGGGCGAAAACGCCCTCCATGGCGGACACATTCACGACGTACTTGCGCCGGGCCGCCGCCGCGGCCATGGACGGGCGCAGCCGGGAGATGAGGATGAACGGCGCGACGGAGTTGCACAGCTGTACTTCGAGCAGTTCGGTGGCGTCGACCTCGCCGACGGTCTGGACCCAGCTGTTGGTGTGGGCGAGGTCGGGAACGAGTCCGCCCGCGTCGATGGCGACGCCCTGCGAAATGCGTTCCGGCGTGGCCGACCCGGCGACCAGGGCGAGGTCGGTGATGTCGGCCGCGGTGAGGTCGGGTGTGAGGGAGGCGGTGAGTGCGGTGGGGTGCGCCTGCATGGTCTTGCCGAAGCTGATCACGTCGGGCAGTTCGCCTGCGGGCAGGGGCCCGTTCTCGGCTTCGACCAGGGCGCTGTAGGCGCCGGCGGTGCGGCGCACGGTCTGTGCCGCGTTGTTGATGAGGATGTCGAGCGGGCCCTGTGCGGCAATGTCATCGGCGAGTGCGACGACCTGTGCTGGGTCGCGGAGGTCGATGCCGACGATGCGGAGCCGATGCAGCCAGTCGGCGCTGTCGGGCTGAGCGGCGAAGCGGCGGATGGCGTCGTTGGGGAAGCGGGTGGTGATGGTGGTGTGTGCGCCGTCGCGGAGCAGGCGCAGGGCGATGTACATGCCGATCTTGGCGCGGCCGCCGGTGAGCAGGGCGCGTTTGCCGGTGAGGTCGGTACGGGCGTCGCGTTTGGCGTGGCTCTTGGTGGCGCAGTCGGGGCAGAGCTGGTGGTAGAAGGCGTCCACGCGGGTATAGCGCTGTTTGCATATGTAGCAGGGGCGCGGTCGCAGCAGGGTTCCGGCGCTGGCTCCGGTGGTGGTGGAGCTGATCGGGATGCCGGCGGTTTCGTCGTCGATGCGGTTGGGTGAGCCGGTGGCAGTGGCGGCCACGACTTCGCGGTCGGCTTCGGAGATGGCGTCGCGGGCGGCGACGCGCTTGTTGCGCTTGAACTTCTTGAACATGTGCGCGACGGCCCGCTGCACGGTGACGGAGTCCGGGTGTTCCTTGTCGAGCTGTCCGGCCTGTTCGAGGACACGCAGGCAGATGGCCAGGTCGCCGGGGTCGATGGCCGGTGCGTCGGACTGTGGTGCCGGGGTGTTCTGCTCGGCCATCGGAAGCTGTGGTGATCCTTCGTGCGCGGGGTGGTGGACGAGCCATTCTCTCAAAGGGCCGGATATGGGAGGCGCCCGGCCGTTGCAAGGCCGGGTGTTGCGGGGGTGGGGTGTGTTCAGTTGGCTGTGGTGCCCAGGGGTGCGAGTTCGCCGGCGTCGTCGTCGCGGCCGAGTTCGAGGGCGCGTTCGGCGAGCAGGGTTTGCAGGCGGGCGGGGATGTCGTCGCGGACCTGAATGAGGGCCTGCCACATGGTGTCCGGGGTGTCGGGGGTGAGGGCGGTGAGGAATTCCTCGATGCCGTCCATGTCGTCGATGAGGGCCAGGACCCGGGTGCGGCCCTCTTGGTCCTGGGCGAGAGCGAGGTCGACGAGGGTGTGGATGTTGTCGCCGCGGGAGGCGGTGAGGACGGCGGCGAGGAGTTGTTCGCGGGTGAGGTCGCCGAAGAGGGCGGCGAGGGTGGGTTTGGTGGTGTCGGGGAGGGCGTCGACGAGTGGTAGTGCCTGGGACCAGAGGTCGTGGTCGGCGGCGGCGGTGATGAGGGCGGCGAGGACGGTGTCGGTGTGGATGGCGGGTCGTTCGGCGAACAGTCGCAGGCTGTCGTGGCTCATGGCGTTGGTGATGGGGAGCAGGGTGGACCAGGTGTCGAGTTCGGCGACGGCGGTGATGAGGGCGTCGAGGACGTCGCCGCCGAGTGCGGCGATGATGTCGCCGATCCAGGCGTGGTTGTGGGGTGCGATGGAGTCGAGCAGGTCGATGCCTTCGGCCCACATCTGGTGGTCGTGGGCGGCGCGGATGACGCCGGGGACGCGGTCGGCGACGACGTGCAGGACGTTGTCGATGGCGGTCTTGTCCTCGAGGAAGAACGCGATGCGCAGCAGGTCGGTGTCGCTCATGACGGGGGCGGCGGCGCGCAGGGCGGGTTCGGTGATGACGTGGACGAAGCGGCCCATGGTGATGTGGTCGCCGTGTGAAAGCAGTTCGCGCGCAACGTCGGTGACCATTTTGGGTGGCACGGCGGCGATGATGGCGGCGGTGCGGCGGGGGTCGAGTTGGACGGCGCATTCGGCGAGGAATGTGGAGTTGAGTGCTTTGGCGATGTCGACGGCGCGCTGGGGTTCGACGGCGCTGGCGATGGCGGCGCAGAGTAGCGGTCCGAAGGCGCGTTCGGCGATTTTGGAGCTGATGCCGACGGGGACGATCTTGCTGGTGGTGGCGATTCCTTTGAGGCGCTTGGCATCCCGATCGAAGAGGCGGTCGGTGACGCGTTCGCGGTATTCGCGAACGGCGGCGGGCGGTAGGTCGGCGAGGAAGTCGAGTTCGGTGGGGTCGGTGATTCCGAACAGGCGTGCGAGTTTGGTGATCTCGGCGACGGCGGCGAGGTGTTCACTCATAGTCCGAGGGCCTTCTTGATGGCTGGGCGCATGAGGCGCGGGACGAAGTCGAGGGAGGAGCCGATGGCGGCGTCGAGGGTTTCGCGGCGGCGGGCCATGGTGGCCTGGAGGTGGCGGTCGAGTTCGGCCAGGTCGGTGTCGGTGAGCTGGTCGAAGGCGTCGGGCAGGGGTGCCCGCAGGGTGTCGCTGAGTTGGCGTGCTGCGTTGGACATCGGCGTCTTTCCGTCGTGCGTACTGCCGGTACGGAGTTCGATACTGGCAGTACGGTCTGGATGGAATCAATGCGGGATTGTCGACCTTGGTTGTGGCCTGTGTCACGCGACTGGCCGATGACCCGTGGATTGTTAGGGAGGCGTGACGGATCCGGTCCCGTACCGGCGGTACGTGTACACTTCGGCCGTGGCTCGTAGCAGTGCCGGGACCCGGTCGGTGACCCGTGCGGACATCGTGGATGCGGCGATCCGGGTGATCGATCGGGCGGGTCCGCGCCCGAGTATGGACGACATCGCACGGGAAGCGCAGATCACGAAGCCGCGGTTGTATCGGCAGTTCGCCGACAAGGGGGATCTGTTCACCGAGATCGCGGCGCGCATGTCGCGGCAGGCGTTCTCGGCGGCGGGTGCGGATATGACGTTGATGCTGCAGCCGCCGCGGGTGGCGTTGCGGCGCATCGTCACCGAGTATGCGCGGGGGATTCTGGAGCATCCCAATGTGTTCCGGTATCTGGGGCAGGCGCCGGTGTTGCAGCAGTCGGGAGCCGGTGTGCTGCAGCTGGATCTGGGCCGTGATGCGGCGCGGCGGCTGGAGAAGCTGGCGCGGTCGGTGGCCGAGGCGGTGCCCTTGGAGACCGCGGGGATGGATTATCTGTCGCGGGCGCTGGTGGGGGCGGTGGTGTCGATGACGGATCTGTGGTTGTCGGATTCGGATGCGCCGTCGGATGAGCAGACCGCGGAGTTCGTGGATCGGGCGACGGAGCTGGTGTGGGGGCTGATCGATGGGTTCCTGCGGCGGCAGGGGATCGAGGCGGATGCGGACAGGCCGATCTTCTCGACCTTCGCCGAGGTGAATCAGTCCCGGTCGGGCGATTGTTGACGCATTGTTGACACGCCGCCAATAGCCGTGCACCCTGAGGGGTGAGGCGCCGAGGCGCACCCTTTCAGGCAAGCGAGGAACGGACGATGGCACGTCCCGCATGGAGCGACGACGAGGTCGAGGCGGTACGAGGATTGGCGACTACCTTCTTCGAGAAGGAGGTGATTCCGCACGAGGAGAAGTTCATCGCCCAGGGGCACCCCGACCGCGCGCTGTACAACCGCGCCGGTGAACTGGGCCTGCTGTGTGCGGCCATCCCGTCCGAATACGGTGGTGGCGGTGGCACTTTCGCCCACGAGGCGGCGATCATCGAGGCCCAGGCGCACTGCGGCGACGGCTCACTGGGCATGTCGGTGCACTCCTCGATCATCGCGCCCTATATCCACGAGTTCGGGTCCGAGGAGCTCAAGACGCGGGTGCTGCCGAAGGCGGCCAGTGGTGAGATGGTGCTCTCGATCGGCATGACCGAACCGGGGACCGGCTCGGATCTGCAGAACATCAAGACCCGCGCGGTGCGTGAGGGCGACGAGTACGTCATCACCGGCTCGAAGATCTTCATCTCCAACGGGTGGCTGTGCGACGGCATCATCATCGCCTGCAAGACCGACCCCGCCCTGGGCGCGGCCGGTGTCTCGCTGATCTTCGCCGAAGTGGGCGACGACACTGCGGGTTTCACCCGCGGCCGCATCCTGAGCAAGATCGGCGGCAAGGGGCAGGACACCGCCGAGCTGTTCTTCGACGGCCTGCGCGTGCCGGCCTCGAATCTGCTGGGCGCCGCCGAGGGCCAGGGTTTCTATCAGATGATGCAGATGCTGGCCCAGGAACGCCTGGTCACCGCGATCATGGCGGTGGCGATGACGGAGAAGGCGGTCGAGCTGACCGTCGACTACACCAAGGGCCGCGAGGCGTTCGGCAAGCCGCTGTTCGCCATGCAGAACACCCGTTTCGAGCTGGCGGAGTGCGCGACCATCGCCAAGGTCGGGCGCGTGTTCCTCGACGACTGCATCACCAAGCATCTGCGTGGTGAGCTGGACATCCCCACCGCGGCCATGTCGAAATACTGGTTGACCGACCAACTCGGTAATGTGGTGGATCGCTGCCTGCAGTTCTTCGGCGGCTATGGATACATGACCGAATACCCGATTTCCCAGCTGTACACCGGCGCTCGGGTCCTGCGAATCCTCGCGGGAGCCAACGAGGTGATGAAGGATCTCATTGCCCGCTCACTCTGATATCGACACCACCATCGAGCCGCCCGCGTCCGAGGACGCGGGGGACGCGCCGTCGCGCCGTCGCCGGCTCGAACCCGACGAACGCCGGGCGCAGATCCTGTCCTGCGCCATCGACATGTTCGGCGAACGCCCGTACGCGGCCGTGTCCACCGCCGAGCTGGCCCAGCGGGCCGGGGTGGCGCGCGGGCTGATCAATCACTACTTCGGCAACAAGCGGGACCTGTATCTCGCGGTGGTGCGGCGGATGGTGACGCTGCCGCGGCCGGAGCAGATGATCGTGCCCGCCGGGTCCACCCGGGACCGGGTGGACGCCAGCGTGTCGTGGCTGCTGGACACCATCGGCGAGCACGGCAGCACGTGGGTCAAGGTCACCGGGCACGAGGGCGTCGGCGACGACCCCGAGGTGCAGCGCATCCTCGACGAGGCCGACTATGCCGCGGCCGACCGCATGGTCCAGATGATGGGGCTGAGCGAGTCGCTGCACTCGGCCGAATTGCGGGCGCTGGTGCGCTGTTACGGCGGGTTGGTCAAAGCGGCCGGGCGCGAGTGGATCGTGCGCGGCAGCCTGACCCGCGAGCAGGTGCACCACCTGCTCGCGGACGCGCTGCTCACGCTGGTCAGCGATACCTTCCCGAAGGTCGACGCCGGGCGCTGATCCCCGGGTGGGGCACGGAGTTCAGACGGCGGCGAGCTCCTCGACCTGCCAGGTCACCCCGGTGGTGGCGAGGTGGTCGAGGAAGCTCGCGGCGTCGAAGGCCTGTGCCGGCGCGAGGGTTCCGGCCGGGGCGCCGTCGGCGACGAGCCGGCGCGCGGCCTCCACGGCGATGACCGCGGTGGAGGCGTAGGCGTTGAACCCGCTCACCCAGCCGCGGGCCCGGCGGCCGTCCGCGCCGGTGGCCTCGGCGAGCATGAACCAGCGGGCGGCGTCGAGCGAGGCCGGGTCGGGGACTTCCGGAAGGGTTTCGGCGACTTCGGAATTCAGGGCCGCGAACAGCTCCCCGACCTCGCCGCGGATCAGGCCGCGCACGCGTGGGGTCTGTACGTGGCGGGGGATCGTGTAGACGCCGGGCAGGGCGATGGGGCTCATGGGCACCGGTGCGGTCTCGCCGGGCTCGAGCATCGTCGACGACGGTTCCTGCACCGATTGCCAGCTGCCGGAGCGGTATTCGATCTGCTCGTCGACCATGATGGCGGCCATCGAGCGTGCGGTGCCCCGGGACGCGGCGCCCGGGCGGCGCAGGTCGGCGATGACGACCTCGCTGACCGGGGCCGTGAGGCGGGCGGCGGTCAGTGCGGCGATGAGGTCTCCGGGCACGCCGTCGTCGGTGACGGCCGGAACGACCGCGATCCCGGCCTGTTTCGCGGGTTCGTCGTAGGTGCTCAGGATCTTGTGCAGGTAGGCGGGTTCACCGGTGGTGTCGAGGTAGGGGCGGCGCGCGGCGATGGCGGCCCGCACGACCGGTTCGCCCCAGAGCGTGAAGGGTCCGGCGGCATTGATCACGGCGTCGGTTCCGGCGAACGCGGCGGTGAGGGCCGCGGTGTCGTCGAGGTGGGCGAGGTGGATCTCGGCGTCGGGAATGCCAGCCTGGTCGGCGATGCGGCGCAGGCGGTTCGGGTCGCGGCCGACCAGGACCGGGGTGAGGTCGCGGCGGACGAGCTCGGCCACGACGAGGGAACCGGTGAAACCGCTGGCGCCGTGCACGGCAATACGCATGGGAGACAACTCCATCGAGTGAAGGGACACGAACCGGAATCGGCTCGCGATTCACACTATGGAGTCCGGTCCGGACGATCCATGCTCGAAACTCCGGCCCTGATATCCGATCGTCCGGAGCGGCCGGCACTGCCGGTACGGTGGGGTGGTGGACATTCTCAGCGACGCGGTCGCCGCGATGCGGCTGGGCACCCCGCACTCCAACCGGACCGTCAAGCACGCGCCCTGGCGCACGCACTTCCCGGCGCAGGGCAACAGTGCCGGATTCCATGTGGTGCTGCAGGGTTCGTGCTGGCTGGTGCCCGACGGCGGGGAACCGGTGCACCTGCAGGTCGGGGACGTGGCGTTCATGCCGCGCAGCCACGGCCACGCCATCACCGACCACCCCGGCGGGGAACGTACGGCGACCGACACCGGCGCGGAGACCGTGTTGCTGTGTGGCGCTTACTATCTCGACGATTCGCGCGTCCACCCCGCGCTGGCGGAACTGCCCGATGTGATCCATCTGCCCGCCCGCGTCGGCCAGCACAGCCCGTTGCGCGCCGCCATCGATCTGCTCGGCCACGAACTCGACACCCAGGACGGGTCCGGCGCCATCGCGCCGCTGCTGGAGGTGCTGCTGCTGTTCATGCTGCGCGCCTGGCACGACGCCCACCCCACCGGCACCGGATGGGTTGCGGCGCTGCGTGATCCGGCCGTGCACACCGCCCTGCAGGCCATTCACGCCGAGCCGGGCGCGCCGTGGACGGTGCAGTCCCTCGCGTCCCGCGCCGGGGTGTCGCGCTCGGTGTTCGCGCAACGCTTCACCGCCACCCTCGGTATCGGACCCCTGACCTACCTGACCTGGTGGCGCATGACCTGCGCGGCGCGGGTGCTGCGCGAGTCCGACGCACTCCTGCGGGTGGTCGCGGAAAAGTCCGGCTACACCTCCGAATACGCGTTCGCCAAAGCATTCAAACGCGAATTCGGGGTGGCGCCAGGACAATTCCGCGCCCAGGGTCGACCCGAAGCCGCCTAGGGGAGCAGCACCAGCCGCCCGCGCAGGCCACCCTTCTCGAAGCGGGCATGCGCGGCGGCGGCCTCGGTCAGCGGGAAGGTCTCCGCGACCCGCGGGGTCAGCGTGCCCGACTCGACCAGATCCACCAGTTCGGCCAGGCGGCGGCCGTCGGGGGTCTGCTGCACCGTCGTCACCGTGATCCCGCGCTCGGCGGGCGGGGTCGCCGGCGGCAGCAATGCCACGAACGCGCCGCCGTCGCGCACCACCGGCAGCAGCGACGCACCCACCAGCGCGGTATCGATGACGGCGTCGACCCTGCCCGCACCCACACGCTGCGCCAGATCCTCACCGCGCGTAGCGAATTCGCTCGCACCCAGTGACTTCACCAGGTCTTCGTCCCCGGGCCCGGCCACGGCGATCACCGTCGCGCCGCGCGCCGCGGCCAGCTGCACCGCGTAGCCGCCGACGCCGCCGGCCGCGCCGGTGACCAGAACCCGCTGCCCGGGGGCCGCCGTCACCGCCAGGTCCGCGGTGATCGCATTGAGCGGCAGGGTCGCCGCGGCTGTCAGATCGACGCCGGTCGGGGCGGCCGCGATCAGATCGGCCGCAATCGTGACGTACTCGGTGCAGGCGCCGTCGAAGGTGGCCAGCCAGGGAATCAGCCCGACCACCGGCCGCCCCGGCTCGGCGTCGGCCACACCCGGACCGGTCGCCTCGATCCAGCCGGAGAATTCGACGCCGGGCACATAATGGTCGCGCTCGGGCAGCAGCGCGGCGAACGCCCCGGCCCGCGCCCCGATATCGATCGGATTGACCGGGGCGGCAGCGATTTTCACCAACACCTCACCCGGTCCCGGGACGGGTGCGGGGATGTCGATCAGGTCGAGGACCTCCGGACCGCCGAAACGGGAGAAAGCAACAGCACGCATGGGAATGCTCCTGTGACTGCGAAGGAATGAGGTCCACCGGTGGAACGCCGCCGCGCCGGGTAACCGGCGGTGCGGGGCGTGCTTTCACCGTAGGTCGGCGCCCGGGCACCCGGCCAGTAGGCACCGAAAAGTACCCAGGTCACCGGCGAGAGCGCGGATCGCGACCCGCACCGGTCGCCGCGGGCGGGAATGCGCGCGCCACCGCATCGGCTGTAGCTGCACAATCAGTTGTCGATCGGGGCTCGGGGCCGGGCCCGCACCAGGGGAGTGACGATGCCGACCACCACCGCCGCGCAACGCCGGGAACAGGCGAAAGTCGAGTACAACGCCTTCCTCGCCGCCTGCCCCACCAATCAGATGCTCGACACCATCGGCGACAAGTGGACCTGCCTGATCCTGGCCGCGCTCGGCCCGGGCCCGCGCCGCTACGGCGAGATCGGCGCGACCGTGGCCGCGGTCAGCAACAAGATGCTCACCCAGACCCTGCGCACCCTCGAACGCGACGGCCTGGTGGCGCGGCGGATGACCGCGCAAGTGCCGGTGCGCGTCGACTATTCGCTGACCCCGCTCGGGCAGAGCCTGCTGGTGATCCTGACCCGGCTGCAACAGTGGGCCGAGGGCCACATGGACGAGGTGCTCGCCGCGCGCGCCGAATTCGACAGCGCCGCCGGGAATGCGCCACGACCATGACGTGTTGGCCGCTGATATGGCATTCGACCACCTTGGCAAGTTCGGTGCATGGCAGTTCTACACGCAGTTCACCCCCGAAGCGGTGCGTGAACTCGAAGACCTCGGCTACGGCGCGGTCTGGCTCGGCGGATCGCCGCCCGCCGACTGGGACGGTTACGAGGAACTGCTCGCCGGGTCCGAATCGATCGTCGTGGCCACCAGCATCGTCAACGTGTGGGGCTCCACCGCCGAAGCGGCCGCGGACACCTACCTGCGGCTCGAGGAGAAGTTCCCCGGCCGGTTCCTGCTCGGCATCGGCGTCGGCCACCCCGAGCACACCGGCACCTACACCAAACCCTATGACGCCCTGGTGAACTACCTCGACGTCCTCGACGCGCGCGGCGTCCCACAGCAGGGCCGCGCCCTGGCCGCGCTGGGCCCGCGGGTGGCGAAACTCGCGCGTGACCGCAGTGCCGGCGCCCTGCCGTATCTGACCGTGCCCGAGCACACCGCCGAGCTGCGCGGCATCCTCGGCCCCGACAAGCTGCTGGTCGCCGAGCACAAGGTGGTCCTCGACGAGGACGCCGCGCGGGCCCGGGTCAGCGGCCGCGAGAAGGCCGGGTTCTATCTGGGCCTGGTCAACTACGTGAACAACCTGCGCCGCTTCGGTTTCGACGAGACCGACCTGATCCAGCCCGGCAGTGACCGGTTCGTGGACGCGGTTGTCGCGCACGGCAGCGCCGCCCAGATCGCCGACCGGCTGGCCGAACACGTGCAGGCCGGCGCGAACCATGTCGCGCCGCAGGTCGTCGGCGGGGATTACCTGGAGGTGCTGCGCACCCTCGCGCCGCTGCTGGCCGAACGACTGAACTGACTCCGGAACGAACCGATTCCGGGTCGATATGGTCCCGGAATCGGCCGGTTTCAGTGTGATTCGAGGCCGTCGAGCGCCTTGCCGAGGCGGGAGGCGCGGGTTTTCGCGGTTCTCGATCGCAGCAACTCCAGCACGATCGCGTACTGGCGTGTCCGATCCAAGGCGTCGAAGGCTGTGCGGGCGCGGGGCCGATCGGCCAGCGCGGCAGCCAGATCCGGCGGCACCGCGAAGTTGGCCTGCGACGGATAGGCCGCGGCCCACCGCCCGTCCGCGCGGGCCGTCTCGACCTCGGCGAGTCCGGGCGCGCGCATGCGCCCGGCGGCGGTGAGTTGCGCGACCTTGTCGACGTTGACCTGCGACCAGTGGCTGCGCGGGCGACGCGGCACATACTTCTGCAGGTAGTAGTCGGCGTCGAAGGCCTTGCGCTGCCCGGAGATCCAGCCCCAGCACAGCCCGACATCGACCGCCTCGTCCTCGGTGAGCGTGGCGATACCCGAGCCCTTCTTGGCCATGCGGATCCAAACCCCTTCCGGGCGTGCGTGATTGGCTTCGAGCCAGGCGTCGAAGGCGGTGGCGTCGGGGAAGGTCACCGGATCCATGACCGTCACTGTGGCAGACGGTACCGACATCCGAACTCTCCACCACGCCGGAAAATTGTCCCAGACACATCTTGTCGGGGTGGTCGCCGCGCCGCTACCGTGGATCGATGACGACCTCCAGCTCCGCCACCGCTGCCGGACTGCCCGCCGGGGTGCACGGCACCGCCGATCCCCGATTCGACTCCGCCATCACGACTTTCGCCCGCGTCTTCGCCGGCCGCCAGCGAGAACATCAACTTCTTCGGCGCGATCGAGGTCGACATCGACGCCGAACTCGCCCAGCTGGGACCGACCGGCTATCGGCCTCTGCGGGGACGCGACACCCTGTTCTGACCTGGCCACCAGCCAACGTATTCGAGCCCACGCGACACGGGCGTTCGCGCGGCTCGTCAGTGACGTAGCCGGGCGGCTGCGGCCAGAATCGGGGTGCTCACGGCGGTGGCCGCGGCGCCGAGTGTGGTGTCGGTGGCCAGGATCCACCGCACAGTCTTCATGGCCAAGGTGAGGACCTCGCTGCCGCGCTGGCGCATGCCGGCCTCGAAATCGCGCACGGCGTCGGTGAGGGTGGCGGTACCGGCGGCGCCGCTCACGTGCTCGAGCAGGCTGGCGGCGTCGCGGATGGCCGCGCCCGCTCCCATTCCGGCGGTGGGTGGTGTGGCGTGGACAGCGTCGCCGAGCGCGGTGATCCGACCCGCAGGCCAGGGCGCGAGATCGTCCGCGCGGGTGGAGGCGGCGTTGAAACGGAACCCGGCCACGCTGTGCGGGTCGGCCCGGGCGATGACCTCGAGCGTGTGCTCGGCCCAGCCTCGTTTGCGAAACCGGTCCAGCAGTGCGGTCTGCAGCTCGCCGCCACGGAGGTCACGCAGGGAATCGGTGCCGGCGGATTCGGCGAACATGGCGCCCCAGATATAGGTGGGTCCGGTGGTGACCGACATCCGCAGCTCGGGAGCGTCGAGCGCGGCGTTGCCGACCGGGTCGAGGAAGCCGACATAGAGCGCTGCCCCGCGCGGGCCTATCGCCGTCCCCGATCGTGGCCTGAGCCGCTGCTGCTCGCCGGGGCTGAGGTCTCGCAGGAGGGTGCGGCCGGAGAACCCGATGATGCCCGCGGGGCTGTTGGTCGGGCCGCCCGCCAGGTGGCGGGCTACTACCGAATGAGCGCCGTCCGCGCCCACCACCAGATCCGCCGAGACCGGCGCCTGGTCAGTGAACAGCACCTGGGGAGCGCCGTGGTCGTCATGGCCGACACCGGACACGGCGCATCCCAGGTGCAGGTCATCACCCACTGATTCGGCCAGCAGCATCCGCAAGGTGATCCGATCGACGTCGACACTGCCGCTGCCGCTCAGATCCGGCCCATGGCCGAGCAGCCGGCCACGCCGGTCCCAGAACGCGTCACGCTCCCGCAGCCGCAGCGCCGAACCCGATGCCAACAACCGCTGCATGATCCTCGGATCCACCAGATCTTTCAGCGCCGACTGCGCCCGCTCGTCCAGGGTGATGTGGTAACCACCCGTCGCCGCCACATCGATATCGCGGTCGAATACCGCAACCTCGAACCCCCGGCGACGCAGCCCCGCACCCAGTGCAAGCCCACCGATCCCGCCACCGACCACAACCACACGCATACCCGACCGTCCTTTCCGCCATTGCCTGTTGAACAGAACCCACCCTGACACCGGTAGTGGCCACCGAGTGGCCACTACCGGTCATGATGGGACGATGGCGAACACCTCCCACCGGGCGTTGCGACTGTTGTCCCTGCTCGGATCAGGACGGCAGTGGCCGCTGCGCGAGCTCGCCACCCGGCTCGGAGCCAGCGAACGCACCGTCCGCCGCGACATAGAAACACTGCGCCGGCTCGACTACCCGATCACCACGATCCACGGCCCCGACGGCGGCTACCGGCTCGGCGCCGGGCACACTCTGCCGCCACTGCTGTTCGACCACGACCAGGCCCTCGCGGTCGCGGTGGCCCTGCAGACCGCGCCCAGCACGATGTTCGGCCTCGGAGACGACGCGGCGCGGGCACTAGCCACTCTGCACCAGGTCATGCCCCCTGCACTGCAGGCATCCATTGGGCCACTATTGCCCACGCCGGAGAGAACGTCGGTCGTTCTCATAAATGACCGGATGCGAGAGTTCTGAGTCAGCAAGGCGAGCAGCCCGGCGCGTTCGCGGCGGCGGCGAAGGAACTGACCCGGTCGGCGCAGGTCGAACGGGCTACCCAGCGCTGGCGGCCCGTCGCGGGCGTCGCACCCGAATGTGTTCGGGGATGTGGCGAAACCGCTGCTGACCAACCCCGGCGTGGGCAGGCCGCGCAGTCACCGGTCCGTTGGCCCGGCCGCAGGGGACGCCGCGACCGAGATGGCGGTGTTGCTGCTGGTGCTGCTGCTCGCTCTCGTGGTGGCGGTGGAGGTCGCGCGGCGCATCGATCGCGCGGTGAGCTCGGTCGCGCGGTGAGCTCGGTCGCGCGGCGGCAGTGGACCGCATGTGCCGGCTTGCCACCGAGACACCACACGGGAGACCGAAGGTCAGCGGCGGCCGGTCCTGTGGGCCAGGTAAGCGAGGCCGTTGTGTACCGGCTCGGCCACGCCGCCGCGCAGTTGCCCGACGTCGAGCATTGTCGCGGACCCGCATCAAGACATCGCGGATCGAGCGGGGCGAGGACAGCACCTTCTCGACGGCGGCGCCGGATTTCGAAGATTGGGACCAATGCCTCACCAAAGCGACTGATAGACGGAGCGTTTCGTCGCTAACGCCGGATTTCGGGCAACCGGCCCTCAACCGCCTTATCGCACGGGTATCCCTCAACCCCCTCACTGAGCTTGAATCGCAACACCGACGGCGCTGGTGGGGAAGGTGGCGACCACGGTGGGGCTACCACCGCCGATCGGCACCGACACCACACTGTTGATCCCCTCTTCGGCGATGTAGAGGGTGTTCCCGGAAACGACGACAGTGTCAGGGCTCGACAGACCGGTCACCAAGGGGGTTACCGGGCCGCCGGTGGTGGGCATCGACACCACCCTGTTGTTCCCGGAATCGGCGATGAGGACGGTGTTACCGGAGACAACCAGGCCCCGAGGCTTGTTCAGGCCGGTCGCCAGGACGGTTGGCACGCCGCCGGATGCCGGCACCGAATACACCGTGCCCGGGTTGAGGCCATCGGTGACAAAGAGAACGCTGCCAAAGGTGTAGGGCAGCGGGTTGCTCGTGCCGTCCAGATTTGCGGTGACGGTGACGTCCACCGCGCCCGTCCCAGCCGGGGCGATCGCGGTGATCTGGGTATCGGAGTCGATGGTGAATGTGGTTGCCGTCGCACCGAACCGCACGGTCAAGGAACCGACACCGCTGAACCCGGAGCCGGTGATCACCACAGAGTTGAAACCCGCCCGAGGGCCGGAATTGGGCGTGAGCGAAGTGAGAACGGGAGACATCGGTATCCCTCCTGAGGGAAGGTGAAAATGGTTGTACCACAACGGATGCCGATCTTGTTGTGACATCCGCTATATCCAGTAACCGTCCAGCGGTGGCAGTTCGGCAATGAATCCCCGGTCCGTTTTCGTCCGGTTCTTCCCGGGGGTGGTCAAGAAGCCAGAGCCGGGAGGTCGCAGCGGCCGTGCTGATCCTCACCGGAGTCGCGGTCAACACGCACGCGTCGGAGGGCGGCGCCGGCCACAGCGACGCCCGCGCCGCCGCGCAGAAGATCACGCAGAAGATGGGCAAGAGCGTGTTCGCGTCTGCGGAGCTGACCATGCCGCTGAATCCGAATCCGCCCGTGAAGGACGTCCAGGCCGACCTACAACGCTTGATCGAAATCGACGCCGCCGCGGTCGGCCTCTACGACTACCCGGTGAAGGTATCGATCATCGACGCCCACAGCCATGGCACCACCCACGAGTTCACGCTCGCTACCGACGATCAGCACTTCTGCTTGCGCGTCGACGAAACCGGGCCGGGCGTACCGAAAACGGCCGATGACGACCCTTCATTGGTGTACGGCTACGAGATTCCGATCTCCCCGGCGCTGTCCGACGGACTGTGTATGTGAGCCGCCCCGCAGCCTGCTGGATTTGCCCACGCGTCACAAGCTGGTCTGGTCGTTGCCCGGTGTGGTTGTGGCGGTGCGGATCTGGTTCTCGAGGGATTCGACGTAGGCGCGACTGAGCCGAGCGCGGTGCCAGCCCAATGTCGGGGCAGGTCGGTGATGTCCCGGTGCGGGCTCAGATCGGTTGGGGTACACGATGTCGTGGATCTCGCAGCCGCCCTTGACCTCCGAGGTCATCGACGAAGCGACCGGCGTCGTGTGAAGGTCGTGCGGGCAAGCAATCCGGCGAAGCCCGTAGGAGGACACATGACCGGCACCGCCACAGCAGAGGCCACCCGAACCACCGTCAACGCCTTTCTCGTCGCCCGTGCCAACGCCGACACCGAGAACCTCACCGCCTTGTTCGCCGACGAGGTCGACTGGCTGCTCGCGGAGAACCCCGCTGTTCCGTGGATCAAGCCGCGCCGGACTGCCGCGGAATGTGCGGCACAGTTCGAGGAACTGCTGGCGCAGACCGTCCCGGAGGATGTCAGTATCGACACCTTCATCGTCGACGGCACGGACGCTGTTCTCTTCGGACACTTCTCCGGCACGGTGCGCGCCACCGGCAAGCTGTTCGAGGGGCCCTTCGCATTGCGACTGACCGTCGAGGGCGGGCGCATCACCCGGCACCACTTGTACGAGAACAGTGTCTCCATCGCAGCGGCGTGCACCCCATGACCATTCGTGGAACGGGTCGCCGCAGGCATCCGCCGTCCGAGCGCCGACGGCGAGCTGACCTGCGAATTCGTCATCCGATGTCAGGGGGTCTCGTCACCACAATGTCAGTAGCGTGACCTACCGGAACCCCTCCCCGGCATCGAGTTGGCCTCGGCCCGTGCCGATCTCGGGCACGTACTTGTAGATCGTGGACCGAGAGACCTCGAGCATGCGGGCGATCGAGGCCACCGATTCGTCCGGGCGGGTGAGCATCGCGCGGGCCTGGCGGATCTGCTCGGCGTTCATGGCCGGCGGCCGGCCCAGCCGTTGCCCGCGGGCGCGCGGCGGCGGCCAGGCCCCCGTTGGTGACGTCCACGATCAGCTCGCGGATGAACTCGGCCAGTGCGGCGAACACGTGGAAGACCAGGCGCCCGCCGGGGGTGGTGGTGTCGAGCGCTGCGTGCAGGGACCGGAATCCGATGCCGCGTTGGCGGAGTCCGGCGACGATCGTGATCAGGTCCTGCAGGGAGCGGCCGAGCCGATCCAGCGCGGGCACCACCAGGGTGTCACCGGGCCGCAGATAGCCGAGGCACTTGTGTAGTTCCTCGTCAGGGCCGCGACCTCGGCCGCCTACCGGGGCGGGGTGGGGATCCTGTACGGCCAATTCCTCATCGAAGACAGAGGATTGGCCGCGTTCTATGGTCGGCAGGGCTTCATCGTGATGCCACCCGCCACGCCCTTGAGTCTCGCAGTGGCTGAGCGGATTCCCCGCCGGGCCGGCACCGCTGGCCGACGAGACGTTCTTCATGTGGCGGCAGCGTCGTCAGGTGCTGTTATCTCTGCTAGAACCAGGTTTCCTTCGTACCGTTGACAACAGTTTGTGAGTGTCCACAGCTCATCGGTACCGATGAGTTTCGGGGTGGAGATTCGTCTCAGGTCATGGGGTGGGTGTAGATCGGATGGTTGGAGGAGGCTCATGACGGATACCGAGGTGCGCAAGGCGATCGAGGCGGAGCGGGGTGAATTGGCGGATCTGCTCGCCGGGTTGGATGCCGAGCAGTGGGATGCGCCGACATTGTGCGCGGGGTGGCGGGTGCGGGAGGTCGTCGCGCATATGACCATGCCGTTTCGGCTTTCTACGCCGCGGTTCGCACTCGAAATGCTCAAGGCGCGTGGGAATTTCAACAAGATGGCGGATACCAGAGCGCGAGCGGACGCAGCGGTGCTGACGGCCGAGGAATTGGTGGCCGCGGTGCGGGACAACGTGAATCATCCGTGGAAGCCGCCGGGGGGCGGGTTCGCGGGTGCGCTGAGTCATGACGTCATTCACGGTATGGACATCACCGTGGCATTGGGGCTGGACCGGGTGGTTCCGGCCGATCGGATGCGTCTGGTGCTCGGCGCGCTCTCGCCGAGGAGCGTCAATTTCTTCGGCGTCGATCTGGACGGGATCGAGTTGCGGGCCGACGATCTCGACTTCAGTTACGGCTGCGGATCGGTGCTCGCGGGCTCGGCGCAGGATCTGCTGCTGGTGTTGTGCGGCCGGACGCTGCCCGCGGGGAGGCTGCGCGGCGACGCGGCCGAGCGATTCACCGAGGCCGGGTAGTTCGCGAGGTGCCGGTGTCACTGCCGAGGCGACACCGGCACCTCGCGAATTCGGGCTCAGTCCGACATTGCGTAGCTCTGGAGTGCCGGAATCAGTTCCGCCGCAGGAGTCTCGCATGGGTGCGGAAAGTCGCCGATGACGAGTGGCTGCACGCGACCTCACCAGCGTCGAGCGATGCGCCCCAGGACAACCCTGCGGCGGTCGTGCGCGCAGTGCTGGACCGGCTGGCCGCCGATGACGAGGTCGAGTTGCCGCACCGCGTCATCTACGCCTCGGTCGTGTTGCTGATGGCCGCGCGGACCGAGCTCGATCGCCTGGAACTGGAGCTGATGCGGGCTGCCAGTGAGCACGGCAACAGCTGGAGCTGGATCGCCGAAGCGTTCGGCCACCGATCCAAGCAAGCCGCTCACGCTCGGGCCAGCGCATTGCACCGCCGCCTTGAATACCGAACCCTGGACGAGGAGGAAACCCGATGAAACTACGTGTCGAACGCGACTGCCTTGCCGATGCGGTTTCAGTCGTCGGACCAGCGGTTCCCCGCCGTCCGCCGGTCCCGGTTCTGGCGGGCATTCGACTGCGAGCGGAACCGGATTCGGTGTCGGTCGCCGGGTTCGACAACGAGATCTCCTCGCACACGCTGATCGCCGGCGCCGAGGTGCACGAGCCAGGCGAGGTGTTGGTCTCCGGACGGCTGCTCACCGAAATCGCGAAGGCCCTGCCCGCTCGCCCGGTCGACTTGTCCGACAACGGAGACCGTCTCGAAATCGTCTGTGGTCAATCGCGATTCGCATTGCCGCTCATGGCTGTCGACGACTACCCGGAACTTCCGTCGACACCTCCCATTGCGGGCGCTGTCGACCACACAGACTTTTGCGAAGCGGTGGCTCAGGTTGCCGTTGCCGCCGGGCGAGACGATACGCTGCCGATGCTGACCGGGGTCAACCTCGAATTTCATGCCGGTTTCTTGCGGTTGGTGAGCACCGACCGGTTCCGCATCGCGATCCGCGAACTCGACTGGCAGCCAGTCAACTCGTTCGATGACGGACAACTCGCCAGCATGCTGGTGCCGGCCCGCGCCCTCGCTGAGACCAGCAAAGCGTTGTCGGGACCGCGGATCGAAATCGCTGCCAGCCCAAGCCAAACCATCCTGGGCCTCACAACCGGCAGCCAGCACCACACACTGCGGACGCTCGACATGCCCTACGCCCCCTACCAGGGCTATCTGAAGGACAACCGGACGGCGACCGCCCAGCTCAACAGTGCTGTGTTGGTCGAAGCGATCAAGCGAGTGTCGCTGTTGTCGTCGCGCGGCACGCAAGTTCAGCTGACCTTCACCGCAGCCACGGCCCGCCTATCCGCCGGGGGCGACAACGAAGGCAACGCGGAGGAGACCATCACCTGCGAGTTCGATGGCGAGCCACTGACAGTCGCGTTCAACCCCCGCTACCTGATCGAAGGACTGACCGCCACGCACGCCGAATCCGTCGAGATCGCACTGAACGGACCAACCAGAGCGGCTAACCTCCGCGCGGCCAATCACGATCCCGAAGAACAAACCCGCCGCAGTCTCACCTACGTCCTCATGCCAGTCCGCCTCCCCGGTTAGGCCGCTCACGAGACCGCGTGGATCGCCGTCGAACTCACCGCGAATCCGGCCCCGAGGACGCGAACCCACGTGAGTTGCCGGTGAAATTCCGTCAGTCCGGCTGAACCCACGGCTGACCCGCCTTTAAGATTCGCGTCACCAGCCGCAAACGAGCCGAGAAACCGCAGGTCGCGAAGCCGCGTCAAAGTCGGTGCAGGACGGGCCGCAGCTGGTCAGAGCGCTGGCTCGCATGTTCCTGGGCTGTTGGTAATGCGGCTGCTAGCAGCCGCATTACCAACAGCCCAGGTCAGGCGAACTTCGTTGTTTTCCGCGCGATTACTACCAAGACCACGAAATACGCCATCGTTCGCTCGCACGCGGCGAGGTACCCGGCGGCTGCCGTCGACGCGATGGCGGCCAGCGTCACCATCGACGCCCCCCGCTGCCCTGGCGTCATCCCTCACGACCGACACCGACGGTCCTGTCAACAGGATCGTGGGTGTGTGTGGCTGGGCGTACACACCGGTCGAGAACAGTCTGTAGGGGATCGGCTCCCAGGGGATCGGCTCCCCGAAGTACACCGGGGTCTTGGACGTGTCGTCCTTCGGATACTTGATGCGCAACTTGCGTTGCTGCGCAGCCCAGCGCACCAGTTCGCCGAGCTCCTGCCCGAGCTGTGCCAGCTTGGCAGGGTCCGGGTCGGCGGGAACCCCGACGAGCATCGTCCGCAGTACGATATTCGCCGCGTAGAAGTGGTTCAGCAGTCGGCGGAGTCGATCGGAA
This sequence comes from Nocardia sp. NPDC101769, assembly GCF_044766925.1. Classification (NCBI taxonomy): domain Bacteria; kingdom Bacillati; phylum Actinomycetota; class Actinomycetes; order Mycobacteriales; family Nocardiaceae; genus Nocardia; species Nocardia sp. NPDC101769. The sequence continues at coordinate 27,285 of NZ_JBIWMX010000030.1, forward strand.
ACACTGCTCTTGGGGTCGATGAGGTGGGACGCCTGGGCGCGGCTGGCGACCATCGCGCCGTGAGCAAGCGTGAACAGGCTGTAGATGATTTGCGGCTCGAGCATTGCCCACGCGAGCATCCGCAGGTGATCGTTGGCCTGCACGAGCTGGCTCTGTGCCTCGTCGTGCAGTTTGTCGGCTGGATACTGCCGCCAATCGCATGCCAGCCGACGCTGGCCGTTGTCGTCCCTGCGAGCCAGGCAGCTGTCCTTGTATGGCTTGCCTATCTCCATCGCGTCGACTGCGAACATCTCGGTGATCGCGTCCAGCCCGTCGGCCATGCGCCGTTCCAAGGTCCCATCGTCGGGGGCCACTTCCTGCTCCTTCATAGGGCCCGGAATTCGCTCCGGAATTCAGAGGCGGGCCGCCTTACATCTTGTAGCAGCGACATCCTGGGGTCGACATAGTTTCGGGGGTCTGTCGACGGAGAATGCAGCGTAAGAGCTGTTCGGGGCGGGTGCGCTGCGAGATGCCAGCTTCCGGCACGTCACGGCAGGATGAAGCGACGCACCCCGGCCCGCCCGTTCGGCAGCCAGGCACCGCACCACCGGCAGGTCATGGGCATACCGTCACCCTTAACCGGACGATACGCCCGTTATTCCGTGACGACAGCACGCGAAACGACTCGACACCCGGATCCACGAAGACAACAGGGACAACGTCTACGACCTCCCGCTGATGGCCGCCGACGTCACCGCCGAACGCGACTGGTTCATCCGTGCCCGTGTCCGTCTGCTGGCCGACCCGAGCACCGGCGGCGCCGGTAGCCGTCGAACAGCCCCCGCGGGCGAGGTCCTGGAGATGGTGATGCGCGGCCCCGCCGGCGCCGTGGTCGACACCGAGGTCTGGCAGACCGACGAACCCGTACTGGACGCTCTGCTCACCCCCGCCGACAACGTCGTCGTGCTGGAGATCCTCGAGGAGGTCTCCCCCTGGTACGACCGAAGCCTCGACATCACCCCCCCACCACCGACCCTGCGTGACTACCCAACGCGGTGCGAACAACTCCGTTCAGGAGCTGAGACCTCCAGTGGCGCTGGAGGTCTCAGCGTCGTGCGATCAGCAGGACGTCTGGAACGGGAAGCAGGGCGGTGGTGGGGTTGTCGGCTGTGCGGGTGCGACGGTCGGGGTCCCGGAAGTTTTCGCGCCAAAACAACGACAATGGCTTGACCAGCGGCGATGTCACGTAGTTCGGCCGAAAATCGGGCGCATCTAGGCCCATCAGGTCGACCCGGCCGAAAAGTCACGGTAGGCCGGTTTGAGCACAGTGGGCCGCTGCGCCGATCGTGCTTCGAAGCATGCTCCCGCAGCGTATGGTTCATCGTTACAGCGCGGCTGATCTCTCGAGTCAGACATCCAGCGACCCCAACAGTAGGAGAGTGCGATGGAAACGCGTGTGTACCTCGTCGAGCCGGCCGACGGTGCGACAGTCGTTAACCCCGTCCGTGTGTGAAGTTCGGTGTCGAGGGCATGCAGGTCCGGCCTGCCGGGGACATGACCCCGAATACGGGTCATCACTCCTTGCTCATCGATGGAAGACCCGTACCCAAGGGAGACGTCGTCCCCGCCGGCGAACGCTCGCTGTGCTACGGCAGGGCGCAAACCGAGACGGAAATCAAGATCCCCCCAGGCCAGCACACCCTCACATTGCAGTTCGCAGACGGTGCCCACCGCTCGTATGGACCCGAGCTGAGCACGACGATCATCGTCGACGCGCGATAGCCACTGCCCGGCGCAATCTGCGACTCCACACGCGCTGGCTACCGAGGGTCCGGGCGTTCGAGCACTTCCAACCATCTGGCCGGCTCCTACCGGCAGAACCCGGGCCCACGGGCGCCGTCCTCACGGCGAGATCCCTGCCACCACACCGTGTTCCGGCGCTCCCGAAGCGATCCGTTTGCCGCACAGTGTCCTTCGTCCGTCGCTACCCTTTCCTCTACCGGGGTCAGCCCCCGCAGGGACTAGTAACTACTACCGATGGAGTTAGCGATGTCCTCAGTACCGGCCGACCTCAAGTACACCGACGAACACGAGTGGGTCCAGACCGGGTCCGATGGCCGCGTGACCGTCGGACTCACCGACTATGCCCAGCAGACGCTCGGTGACATTGTGTTCCTCGAATTGCCTCGGGTCGGCACGCAGGTCAAAGCAGGCGATGCCATCGGCGTGGTGGAATCGGTCAAGGCAGCCTCAGACATCTACTCGCCGGTCACAGGTGAGGTTGTCGAGATCGACACCGACGTTACGGACGCCCCGGAAGACGTCAACGGCGATCCCTATGGGGCGTGGTTGTTCCGGATCAAGCTGGCCGCCGGGGCCTCGACCGACAACCTGCTCGACGCAGCCGCGTACGCGAAACTCGTGGACTGACACCAGGCCCGACCGCGACCGACACCCCGTAGCCCAGCACGACGCGCTCACCGCAGCTGGCTGCGAGCCGATATTCATGGACAAGGCCTCCGGCGAACTCGCCTCCCGCCCTGCATTGGCCAAGGCGCTGCTGGTGGCCAACCGACCCAAGGACCAACTGGTGGTGACCGAGCTCGACCGCCTCGGCCGTTCCCTCGAGCACCTGATCGAGCTGTCCAACACCCTCCAGGAACGTGGCAGGGATGGGATGATGGCCATGAAACCGCCACTGCTGCAGCAGTACTCGCCGGTCACCTGACTCCGGGATGTCGCTCGTTCGAGTCTTGGCCGGGCGCCTGTCTGTCGGTGACCGGCTCTATCGTGTGGGCGTATGACCGACATCGCTCCTCTGGCCTCCGCCGCCCGCGCGGTATTCGGCGACCCGGGTGTGCACGCCGTCGTACGGTCCGGGCGGACCGTGCACGCGGTCAGCCTCGGCCATTGGGTCGAAGGCGAGCAAGCTCCGGAACTGTTGTGCCACACCGGTGTTGCCGGGTGGTCCCCGACCGCACTGGAACCGACCCGGGCGGAGGTCAGCTGCGCCCGGTGTCTGCGCAAGATCGGGGGATCGGTCGTTTCGTCACGTCAGCTCGCCCTGTTCGGGGACGGCAGCCAGGACGGCTAGGTGAGGGTGTCGCTGAGGTGGGCCAGGAGTTCGGCGCGCTGGCGGGCGGCGGCGGTGGTGGCCGCGGTGATGGTGGCCAGGATGGCGGCGGCGGCTTGGTCGGGTGGGTGGGCGGCGATGGACTCGGCCAGTGTCAGGGCGGTCAGGGTGCCGTCGCCGGCTACTCGGGCGGTGATGGTGCCGTCCAGGCCGGTGGCGTGGCCGGTCACGCGGGTCAGGCCGTCGACGGCGAGGGTGAGGGCTTCGAGTTGGTCGCCGACCTGGGCGATGAGGGCCTGCATGTCGGCGCTCATAGCGCACGGACCCAGCTGCGCGGGGCGGTGTCGGCGGTGGGGGCGTCCAGGCGGGCGAGTTCGGCGGCGACGGTCTCGGGATCGGGCAGGCCGAGGCGGTTCAGGAGTACCTCGGCCAGGCCTACGTCGGCCAGGGCTTCGCGGCGGCGGGCGCGGGCCAGCAGGGTGCAGCGTCGGGCCAGGCGCACGATCTCGGCGGCCAGGGCGGCAGCGCCGTGGGCGTATTCGCCGGCCTCGAAACGGAGTTCGATGATCTGGCCGGCGTCGGTGGCGGTCACGACAATGGTGCGGTTGCTGCTGGTGGTGGTGAACACCGGAACGTCAGGGTCGGTCATGGGTGGGCCTTGATCTGGATCGTGAGAGTCACCGAATACTCGGCGGCGGAATGCTTTTCGATCTCGTGGTAGGTGGTGTGCTCGTCGATGCGCGCGGTGCCGGCCTCGGAGGTGGTGTCGGCCCCGAGCACGGGATCGGTGGCCGCGAGCGGGCCCTGCAGGGCCTCGGCCTGCTCGGGATCGCCCCACAGGGTGGTCCGGTGGCCGGGCCGCGCGGTCGGCAGGTCGTCCCAGCTGTGATCGCGGATATCGCCGGTGACCTCGAATTCCTCGGTCTCGGGCGGCGCCGCGTCGAGGCCGGGGCCGGATGTGGGCACCGAATCCGCGGTATCGGGCAGGGGGACGATCGGTCCGCCCGCGAAACCGGGCAGGTCGCCGAACAAATTCATGAGATCGTGCCCGCCTGTCCGTCACGCCGTGTGCTGATGTCGTTGTCGATCCGCAGGCCGATGGGTACGGTGACCCCGGACCGATCGAGGGTGGTGATCTGGGTGGTGAGGGTGTCCATGTGGCCGTCGGCGACCCTGGCCACGCTCACCCCGTCGCGCACGTAGTCCGCGGCCAGGCTCACCACCGAGTCCAGATCCGCCTGCGAGCGTGCGGCTTTCACCAGCGGCGCGGCCTGGGTCCGGAAATCGGAGATGAGGGCGTCCAGGTCGGCGGCGGCCTTGTCGCGGGTGGCGTAGGCCGAGGTCAACAGCGGCGCAAGGGTTTCCGCTACATCGGCGAGGGCGCAGACCTCATCGCCCGTGCGCTTCAGGACGGGCACCGCCGCCGAGGCGGTCTCGGTGGACGCCAGCTGCGTGATCCCGCCGCGGTGGGCGTCCTCGGCAGCGCGCACGGTGCCCGCCACCGCCGCCAGCGCCGCCAGGGCCGTCCCGTCGGGGCGGGTCCCGTCCCCCAGGGCCGCGCGCAGCTTCACCAGCGGCGCGACCAAGGCCGTGACCAGAGCGGGTTCCTCCACCACGGTGAGGTCTGCGCCCCGAATGCCGGTCTGCATATCGGTTGTCCCCCTGATCCTCGGACGGGCCTACGCCTGGATCTCGTCGATGCCGGGGACCGCGCCCGCGATCCTGGCCGCGGACTCGGTGTCCACCCCGCCGAGCGTGTTCCCCCACCTGGTGATGGCCTGGCCGTAGGCGCCGGTGAGCGCCGACGCGGTCCGCAGGTGGCCGCCGTGGGTGGTCCAGGCCGACGCCCAGGCCGCCGCGAACCCGTTGCCGAGGGTCCCCAGCCCGGACAGGTCGATACCGGCGACGGTGTGCGCGTGATCCTTGGCCGCGCCCAGCAGGGCTGCGGCATCGCCTGCCGCACTCACATACGCGGCGGCCGCCGGGCGGTCCCACGCCACGCGCCCGATACTGCTGTCCATCGAATGTCCCTGCCTGTCGGTGATGTGCCTGTCGGTGATGTGCCCGGCGGTGATGTGTCGGAAACTGTTGTGTCGGAAACTGTTCGGACAGTACGACATTCCAGATATAGCGCGAGTCGCCGGCCGTGTCGCCGAAGACCGTAACTCCACAACCCGTCGTCCGCCACCAAGAGACATCGCACAACGGGACAGCCCCCGGCGAGTCCGACTCGCCGGGGGCTGTGCGGTGAGAGCTCTACCAGCACACCGCTATTCGGCGGCGTCCTTGCGCGCCTTGCTCGGCTGCACGCGCGGCGGCTCGTTGGGCATCTTCGGGTAGACCGGCGGCCAGGGCGCGTCCATCAGGCCCGCTGCCATGTCCTTCTCCGACATCTCCAGCAGCGGTTCCAGGGACTGGGGGGCACGATCGGCCCACGGGTCACCCAGTTCGGCGACCCGGGCCGGGACCGTCGCGATGGTCAGCTCGTCGGGGACGATCGCCTCCAGCGCATCCCACGAAATCGGGGTGGACACCTGCGCGCCGACCTTCGGGCGGACACACCAGGCGCCGAAAACTGTTTTGTGCGGAGCATTCTGGTTGAAATCGACGAACACCCGCGAACCGCGCTCTTCCTTCCACCAGGCGGCCGTGATGCGGTCGGGGTGGCGGCGTTCGAGCTCGCGGGCCAGCGCGACCGCGGCGGCCCGGACCTGATAGCCGTCCCACTTCGGTTGCAGCAGCGCGTACAGGTGCAGGCCGCGCGAGCCGGACGTCTTCACGCGCACATCGATACCCAGCTCGGTACACAGCTCGCGAGTGGCGAAAGCGGCCGCACGCAGATCGTCGAAACCGATGCCGGGGGAGGGGTCCAGATCGATGCGCAACTCATCGGTGACACCGGTCGGCGGCAGGACGGTGCCGGCCGCGTCCATGACCGGTGGAAACGTGGAGGCGGCCTCGGCGCCGGCATGGGTCGGCCAGACGTGGAAACCCAAGCAGCCCAGATTCACCGCCCACACGATGTGCGCCATGTCGACAGCGACCAGCGCGTCGCTGGTGGTCCCGTTCGGAGTCGACACCACCGTGGTCTGCAGCCAGTCCGGCACCGACTTCGGTACCCGCTTCTGGAACCAGGACTTACCGGACGCCCCGTCCGGATAGCGTTCCAGCAGCACCGGCCGCCCACCGATGGTCCGCATGATCGGATCGGCAACGGCCAGATAGTAATTCACCAGATCCAGCTTGGTTTCCCCACGCTTGGAGAAGTACACCTTCCCCGGATTGGAGACGCCGACCGCATGCCCGGCCACCTCCAGCTCCACCGAATCGCTCACCGCGCAGTCCCTTTCGTGTTCCTGGCCGCGGCGAAGATATCGCCCAGCTCGGCGGGAGCCACCTCGTCGAGCTGGGCGTAGGTGCACGATTCGGGGGTGCGGTCGGTGCGGAACCGCACCAGCCGGCCACCGTGCCGCAACCGGCCCGCCATCACGTGCTCGTAGCGCACCTCGGCCACCAGCTCCGGGCGCAGCGCCTCCCACGACAGATCCTTGCCGCCGGTCCAGCGGCTCACCCCGCCCGGCATCTTCCCGTCCGCCTTGGCCTGCGCCGCCGCATCGGCCCACGACCGCCACGGATGCTGCTCGAGCGCGTTCTCGCGCAACGGTTCCAGCTCACCCACCAGCTCCTTGCGGCGCGCCGCGGTGAAACTCGACGCCACCCCGACATGATGCAGGTTCCCCTCGTCGTCGAACAATCCCAGCAGCAGCGACCCCACCCCCTGCCCGTCCTTGTGCCAGCGGAACCCGGCCACCACGCAGTCGGCGGTCCGCTCATGCTTGATCTTGAGCATCACCCGCTTGTCCTGCAGGTACGGCAGATCCGCCGCCTTGGCCATCACCCCGTCGAACCCCGCGCCCTCGAAACGGGTGAACCAGTCCACCGCCAGCTGCGGGTCCTCGGTCATCGGCGTCAGATGCGTGCCCGGAGTCTGTCCGTCGAGCACGGTCTCCAGCATCCGCCGCCGCTCGGCGAAGGGGCGATCGGTCAGATCCTGTTCACCCAGCGCCAGCAGGTCGAAGCCGACGAAGCTGGCCGGTGTCTCCACCGCCAGCTTGTTCACCCGCGACGCCGCCGGATGCAGCCGGTTCTGCAGCGTGTCGAAATCCAGGCCGTTCTCGGTGACGACCACGATCTCCCCGTCCACCACGCACTTGTCCGGCAGCGCCCGACCCAGTAGTTCCACCAGTTCGGGGAAGTACCGGGTCAGGGGCCGGTCGTTGCGGGAACCCAGTTCGATCTCGTCGCCGTCGCGGAACACGATGCAGCGGAAGCCGTCCCATTTCGGCTCGAACAGCAACCCGGCGTCACGGGGCAGCTCCGAGACCGATTTGGCCAGCATCGGTTTGACCGGTGGCATGACGGGCAGTTGCACACGACCTCCTCGGTTCGCGGGGGACCCGAGACCGATCGTAATGCGAACCGGTCAGTTTTCGATCCACCCGTGCTGATCGGCGAAGGCGGTGAGCCGGTCCCGGATGGTGATGATCTCCGCCGCGGTCAGTTGCGGCGAGGCATCCAGTAGCAACTCGGTGATCAGCCGGCGATGCTCGGCCGCACTCAACTGCCCGGACCCGCGATGATCCTTGCCCTTGGTGTGCCGCGCCGGGGCCGACTGCCCCGGTACCACCGCCAGGTTGATCGCCTTGGGACCCCGATCACCCTCGGTCACATCGAATTCGAACACCCGCCCCTGGCGCAACTCGTCCTCGTCCAGCCCGATGTCGTTGACGTGCACGAACACATCCGGACCACCGTCTTCCGGACGGATGAATCCGAAACCCCGAGAACTGTCGAACGACACCAATTTCCCGATGGACACCTAAACACCCGCTCCTCGTCGCCGCGTCCCTCTGGCGGTCACTCTAGTCCGCGGGCTGATCGTTGTTGGAAGAAAGTGCCTTTTGCAACGAATTGAAGACCGTCAGCCCCTGGCCCACCATGCCGTTCACGATCTCCGAGACCCCATCGGGACCATTGAGCACGGTCAGGTTCGCCTTCGACAAGCCCACCGACGCCTGCTTGACGATCTCGGGCAACTGCTCGATCAGCAGCTGATCCAGCGCGATCCGGTTGTTCGACGCCGCCGCCTCGGCCTGGATGCGCGTGCGATCGGCCTCGGCCTCGGCCAGGATCCGCACCCGATCCGCCTCTGCCCGAGCCGGTTTCACCACCTCGGCCTGCAGCTGCTGCTCACGCAGCTCGGCCTGCTTGCGCGCCTGCTCGGCCTGTGCGGACAGCACCTCCTGCAGGGCGGTGGCCTGCGCGAGCGGACCCGCCTGCGCCGCTTCGGCATTGGCCTTGTCGATATCGCGCTGATACTGCGCCTTGAGGATCGCGGTCTCGCGCTGATACTCGGCCTGCTTGCGCTGGGACTCCTGCTCGGCCTGCGCCGCCAGTTGCGCGGCCGCGGCCTGCGCGATCTGCGCGTCACGCTTGACCGCGGCATTGTGCGGGGCGGCCAGGGCCGCGATGTAGCCGAGGTTGCCGTCGTCGATGTGCTGGATCTGGAACGAGTCCACCCACAACCCGATATTGCTCATCTCCACCTTGGAGGCCACCAGCACCTCGTCGGCGAGCTTCTGGCGCTCGCGGATGATCTCCTCCACCGTCATCGACCCCACGATCGAGCGCAGATGCCCGGAGAAGATGCGCCCGGTCAGCACGCTCATCTCCCGCTCCTGCTCGGACAGGAACCGTTGTGCCGCATTGACGATCGACTGCGTGTCGTTGGCGACCTTGAACGCGATCACCGCCCGCACATCGAGCTGGATGGCCTGCTTGGTGACGCAGCGTTCGCCGATCTCGGCCTCGAACATGGCCAGCGACAGATACCGCACCTTGCGGAACAACGGCACCACCCACGCGCCGTGCCCGATGATCACCCGAAACGGTGCGTTGTCCTTGCCGCCGCGGCCGCCGCTGACCAGCATCGCCTGGTCCGGAGCCGGAACGTGATACCCGAGCATCGCTGTCTCCCTCTACTCGTGGAAAGAAGTTCTCGATCTATCGATCGCCCGGAAGGGGAATCCACGCAACAACATCGACGATGCGCCCCGGATGCACGGCCACGACGAGCACGGTCGCGCCGGCCGGTAACGGCTCCTCGGCGCGGGCAATGTAGAGCTCGGTTCCCCCTCGAATAGCGACCTGCACCTCACCGAGGAGTCCCTTGCCCCGGATCGGCGAGGTCAGCGTACCGGTCAGGCCCACTACAGGGTCGGTCATCGCGAATGAACTCCTCGACTGGATCGCTCGAGAACGCCAGCGTACGCGCGCCGAAGGGGCCGACCGAGGCCCCTGGGAAATCGCCGGACATTAGCTGTCTCTCGGTATGATCGGGTGATCCGACTCCTGGCGACCATCGCGCTGCAGAGAGGATCTCCCGTGAGCACCGATCGCATCCCCGTCGATCCCACCGATTCCGAGGGCAGAAGCGATGTGCGCGAACCGGATCCGGGTGACCCCTCCGAGTTCGAGATGCGGGCCGAGGCCGCCGCCGACGCGGCCGCGGAGAACTTCTATGACAATGACGACGGCCGGCCGCCACCGTCGGAATGAGCCGCGATGACGATGCTGCCCGAATGCCGCGAAACGCCGATACCAATATGTGCTGGTTTCGTAACCGACCGGCTGGCAGGCTGAACCGGTGACCACACCTCCGGATACCGTGGCGGCCGATTCCGCCGACGACAAGCTGGACATCGGCGTCTTCAAAATCGCCGGCGTCGTGGTGCTCGGCGCCATCATGTCGATCCTCGACGTGACCGTCGTGACCGTGGCGATCCCCACCTTCCAGCACGACTTCGACACCACCTACGCCATCGCCGCCTGGTCGATGACCGGCTACACCCTCGCCCTGGCGACCGTCATCCCGCTGACCGGGTGGGCCGCCGACCGGTTCGGCACCAAACGCCTCTACATGATGGCGCTGGTGTTCTTCGTGCTCGGCTCGGTGCTGTGCTCGACGGCCTGGAACATCGAGTCCCTCATCGCCTTCCGCGTCATCCAGGGCCTGGGCGGCGGCATGCTCATGCCGCTGGGCATGACGATCATGACCCACGCCGCGGGCCCGCAGCGCATCGGCCGCGTCATGGCGGTCCTGGGCGTGCCGATGCTGCTGGGCCCGATCGCCGGCCCGATCCTGGGCGGCTGGCTGATCGAATCCTTCAGCTGGCACTGGATCTTCCTGATCAACCTGCCCATCGGCATCATCGCGCTGATCCTGGCGTTCGTGGTCTTCCCGCGCGACAACCCCGAACCCTCGCAGACCTTCGACTTCCTCGGCATGCTGCTGGCCTCACCCGGTCTGGCCGCCTTCCTCTACGGCGTGTCCTCGATTCCCGGTGAGGGCACCGTCAAATCGGCCAAGGTGCTCATCCCCGCGATCATCGGCCTGGCGCTGCTGATCGGGTTCGTCTTCCACGCCCTGCGCACCGAGCACCCGCTGATCGAGCTGCGGCTGTTCACGAACAGGTCGCTGCGCTTCGCGGTGATGACCATGACCCTGTTCGCCATGGCGTTCTTCGGTTCCGGTCTGCTGCTGCCGTCGTATCTGCAGCAGGTGCGCGGAGAATCGACGCTGGCCGCCGGTCTGCTCATCGCCCCGCAGGGCCTGGGCGCCATGCTCACCATGCCGATCGCGGGCCGGCTGGTCGACAAGATCGGGCCCGGCAAGATCGTGCTCACCGGAATCACCGTCATGTCGGTGTCCATGGCGTTCCTGACCCAGGTCAAGGCCGACACCCCCTTTGCGCTGCTGTGCGGGGTGCTGTTCGTGATGGGCCTGGGCATGGGCTGCACCATGATGCCGACCATGACCGCCGCCATCCAGACGCTGACCCACAGTGAGGTCGCGCGCGGGTCGACGCTGATGAACATCGTCAACCAGACCGCCGGATCCATCGGCACCGCAACCATTTCCGTGGTGCTGACCAGCCTGCTCAACCGGGGCGACACCCTGGGCGGCAAGGGCGTGCAGCTGCCCCCGGGCGCCCCCGACCCGTCGCTGGCCAACGCGGCCATCGGGTCGCGCTACAACGGCCAGCTCGCGCATCTGCCGCACACCCTGCTCGACGAGGGCTTCGACCTCGCCGCGCGCGCCTTCGCCCACACCTTCGTGGTGGCGCTGTGCCTCCTGGCCGCCACCTTGATCCCGGCATTCTTCCTGCCCCGCGCCAAACCGGCCGTACCCGCCGGGGCCGACGCGCCCGCCGTCGTCCACTGACCCGAAAACCCGTGTGGCCCATCCGGAAACGCTTCCGGGTGGGCCACACGGCATTTCCGGGTCTCAGGGCGGCCGGGAACCGGTGGTGGTGAGGTGCTCACCATTGTTAGCGTGAGGTATGGACACAGCGGGCCGACGACGCGAGCATCTGCGAGAGTTCCTGCGCGACAGACGCTCCCGCCTCACCCCCGACCGGGTCGGACTGCCCACCGCGGGCCGCCGCCGCACCCCCGGGCTGCGCCGCGAAGAAGTCGCCGTCCTCGCCGGCGTCGGCGTCTCCTGGTACACCTGGCTCGAACAGGGCCGCGACATCACCGTCTCCACCGACGTCCTCGACGCCATCGCCGCCGCCCTGCGGCTCACCGCCCCCGAACGCGCCCACCTCTACGTCCTGGCCGGCCTCAACCCACCCTGCCCCGCCACCGACAGCGGCACCGACATCACCGTCGAGACCTGCAACCTCCTCGACGCCTGGAACCCCCGCCCCGCCGTCCTGCGCGACCGCTACTGGAACGTGCTGGCCTACAACGACACTGCCCGCGCCGTCTTCGGCTACGACGGTCCCGGCCACAACTGCCTGGTCACCTACTTCACCAACCCGCGCTACCTGGCCGTGCCACAGACGTGGTCCGAGGCCGCCCCCGCTGTCGTGGCCGCCTACCGTGCCGACTCCGCACTCTGCCCCGGCGACCCCGGCTTCGACTCCGTCATCACCGAACTCGCCTCCCGCAGCCCGGAATTCGCCCGCCTCTGGTCCCGCCACGATGTCGGCCCGGCCCGGCAGGCGGTCAACGCCCTGCAACACCCCGAGGCCGGTGAACTCCACTTCGACGCCACCACCCTCACCCTCGCCGACCGATCCGACCGCCACCTGGTCCTCTACAACCCCCGCGCCGGCACCGACACTGCCGCCCGCCTCGACCAGCTCCACCGTCTCCGCCTCGCCCCACCCGCCTGAGCCGGCAGTGACGACTCCCTGATCCTGATCGCGTGGCTCCCGGCGGGTGAGCGTCGCTTTGTATCGGAATCGCCGAATGGTCTCGAATGTTGTTCCGGCCGTGTGGATCCCGCAGAGCACACGTTCTGTATCGCGTTCGTGGGCCACGGCCGAGCCATGTTGGCCCTGCTCACATTTCCGGTGATGCATGCAGCGCTAACTCGACTCTGGCGGCCATCGTCGAAGGCAACGGCGCCCTGGACCCGGTTCGGCCACATCGCTCGGCAAGGTGGTGGTGGCACACCCACGATAGATGCGCACTGTTTACCCACAGTGCGGCCCGGCAGGCTGAAGTCATGACACACAACGGGTTTCGGTTCCAGGACAAGGTCGCGCTCATCACCGGCGGTAGCAGTGGGATGGGGCTGGCCGCTGCGCGGCGGCTCCTCGGGGAGGGGGCGTGGGTGATCGTCACCGGGCGTGACAAGGACCGGCTCGATACCGCGGTGGCCGAGCTGGGGGAGCGGGCGGTCGGGGTGGCCGGGGACGCTACCGTGGCCGAGGATCTCGAGGCGCTGGCGCGGGTGGTGTCCGAGCGGTTCGGGCGGCTGGATGTGGTGTTCGTGAATGCGGGAATCGGTGCGTTCCAGCCGGTTTCGGCGGTCACCGCCGGCGAATTCGATCGGGTGGTGGGGATCAATTTCAAGGCCGCGTTCTTCACCGTGCGGCAGGTGCTGCCGATGCTGGTCGACGGGGGTGCGATCGTCCTCAACGCCTCCTTCGCCTCGTATCGGGGCGCGCCCGGCGCCGCACTGTATTCGGCGACGAAGGCGGCGGTGCAGAGTCTGACGCGGACGCTGGCGGCGGAGTTGGCGCCACGCGGGATTCGGGTGAACTCGGTGAGCCCGGGCTACATCGACACCCCCGCCTTCCGGGCCGAGGCCTCCGCCGCAGCGCAGGCCGCCGCGGGGGCGCGGGTGGCGCTCGGGCGGGTCGGCGACAGCGACGAGGTGGCCGCCGCCGTCGCGTTCCTGGCCTCCGGGGAGGCGTCCTACATCACCGGTCAGGACCTGCTCGTCGATGGCGGCCTGACCACGGTGGTCCCGTCGGCGATGGTGTGAATCAGCAGGCGCGCAGGTCGGCGGTCTCGAAATTCAGCTCGCCGGCCACCACCGGCAGGTCGGCGCGACCGTCGTTGCCGTACACCAGCTCCGGCGGACCCGCGATCGCGCCCCACCGACGCATCCGGCAGCGGCACCGCGAGCGGGGTCGGCGTATCCGACCGCAGCGCGAGGTTCACTCCTCGGCCGCTGCCAGCTGCGGCACCGTGCGCCACCCGACGCTGGTCACCGACGGCTCCAGGCTCAACCGGCTCACCGCGGCCTCCATCTGCCGGTCGTCGCGGCGGTCACCGGTCAGCTCCGCCCGCACCTGCACCCGGCCCGGGGAGGTGTCGTGGCTCGAGATCGACACCAGCCGGAAGTCGGTGCGCGTCAGCGACTGCACCAGCAGTGCCCGCACATGCGCCTCGTGCGCGTCGTCGGTGTCGGCGTGGAAGCCGTACAACGCCTCCTGCACCTCGACCTCGTCGATACCGGGGCGATCCACCGTGCGCGCCACCGTGCGCAGCGCGGTATTGACCACCACCACCGCCACCGTGCCCGCCACCGCGGTCGAATACATGCCCGCACCCGCGAGCGCACCCACCGCCGCCGCACACCACAGCGTCGCCGCGGTGTTCAGGCCGCGGATATTGAACCCGTCGCGCAGGATCACACCCGCGCCCAGGAACCCGATACCCGAAACGATCTGCGCCGCAACACGAGTCGGATCCGCCGACGCACCGTTGAAGCCGTGCGCGGACAGCAGCACGAACAAGGTCGCCCCGGCGGCGACCAGCGAATTCGTGCGCAGTCCCGCCATCCGGGCCCGGAACTGACGCTCGAACCCGATCACCGCGCCCAACCCGACACCCGTGCCGAGTCGCAGCAGCATTTCCCACGTGGTCATCTCGATCTCCCAGCGCATGACGGCGCACTCCGGACTCGGACGCTACCGGGGTACAGGTAGCGGCCAGAGGATTGCAGGAGTGTCGCCGAGTGAACGATTGGCTAACGGAACGCGCTCCGGTCCATCGGGCACGACCACCACCTCCTCGACGCCACACGCACGCATGCCGGGGGAGTGGGACCGGCGTGAACTCGCCGGTACGGGTACCACCCCTCGTAAGACCTTCAGCACTCCACGGCGTAAACCCGCCACGGATGGCGGGAGCCGGTCGGGGCATCCCCTTAGCTCGGGGAAACCTGTCCTGATCCGGGGCGTCTCTCGACGTTCGGGATCGCCGGCCTGTATCCGTGAAGGAGCCTCAGCTAACGACGGCACCTTGCGCCCAGAAGTAAACACCGGCCCGCCACGATCGGCAACCCGACGTGAGCGCCGTCGCATTCGTGCAGCCGCTAGCGTCGCGCCTCGACCGCGACCCGCGCCACCAGCCGCACCACACACAGCACCGCCACCGACACGGCGAAGATCTGCACCGCAGCCAGCAGACCGGTCGCGCCCGCCAGCAGGCCGACACCGATGACCGGGCCGCCGCTGCCGCAGTAGGCCATCACGAAATAGGTCGACAGCACATCGGCGTGACGATCGGCAGGCGCGGCCGCATTGATCGCGGTCAATCCCGACAGGAACACCAGGCCGTGACCGGCCCCGGCCAGCACGGTCGCGAATAACAGCAACGGCAGCGAGGAGACCGCGCCCGCGCCCGCCAGCAGCACCAGACCCACCGCCAGCAGCGGGAAGCCGGTGAAGTCCAGGGCCCGTTCGGGTTTTCCGTAGCCGACCAGCTGCGCCACCGCCCACGCCGTGGGCAGCAGCGCGGCCGCCGCACCACCGATCACCAGATTCGTACTGCCCGACAGGGTCGCGGCATAGGTCGGGATCAGGGTGAGGAAGACGCCGACCACCGCGAAACCCAGGAACGCGCCCGTGCCCGCGGCCGCGAAGACCGCACCCATCCCGGCCGGGATACTCGGCCGTCGCGGCCGCCACCGGCTGACCACCGCGGTCTCGGGCAGCGCCGCCATCGCCACCACGGCCGGAACCAGCAGCGCCAGTTCCACCATGAACGGTGTCACGTACGGAGCCGGAAGATATTGCGCCAGAACAGCTCCCAGCACCGGACCCAGACCCATACCGCCCGCCGAGGCCACCGCCGACACCAGCGCGGCCCGGCGGCGGCTACCGTGCGGCTCCAGCTCGGTCAGTGCGGCGGTGAGCGCACCCGAGGCCGCCCCGACCGCCAGCCCCTGCAGGATTCGGGCCGCGAACAACCACGCCACATCGGTGGCCAGTGCGAAACCCAGCGTGCCCAGCGCCGCCAGCACCAGCGCGGGCAGCAGAATCCGGCGTCGCCCCAGCACATCCGAGGCCGGACCGGCGATCAGCAGCGCGGGAATCAGCACCCCCATGTAGACCGCGAACACCAGCGTCATCACCAGTGGCGAGAACCCGAACCGATGCGCATAACCGTGATACAGCGGCGTGGCCACATTCGTGCCCGTCAACAGGATCAACAGCGTGTAGGCGGTGCCCCGGAACCGCGCAGCGCTCCCGGGCGGTGAATCCTGCGGGGCGGCAGCGCGATCGGAAGCGGCTGCGGTGGATTGCTCGATGGTCATGGCGTCCTCCCGGCACAGACATGTTCGGTATTTCCGAACATAACAGGATGTTCGGAATTTGTGAACATGCGGACTAGTCTGGACACCATGGCGAGCCGAACCGCGACCGAACTGGTCCACCCCGACCGCGACGAACTGCGGTTCACCACCGTGCTGGCCGCCCTCGCCGACCCCGTCCGGCTCACCATCGTCACCCGCCTGGCCGCCGCCGAGAACGGCGAACTGGCCTGCACCACCTTCGATCTGCCGATCAGCAAATCCACCCAGAGCGGGCACTTCAAGACCCTGCGCGAAGCCGGCGTCATCCGTCAGCGCGACGAGGGCACCCGCCGCCTCAACCGGCTGCGCACCGAGGATCTCGAAGCCCGCTTCCCCGGCCTGCTCGACCTGGTCATCACCCACGGTCGCGGTGCGACCCTGAGCGCCTAACCCGAATGTCGCGACGACTCCGGGCCGGTCGACGCCGGTTTCGTGCCCGCTCGGACTCGGGGCGGTCAGCACCCGCCGGATCTCGTCGACGTAGGACTTCCAGGCCTCCTGGTCGGCCGGTAGCGTGCCACGCATCGTCCGCCACAGCTGGACCCGTGCCCAGATACGCCGAATATGCCAGTGCCGCGCGATGTTTCGGCCACGGGGTCGTCGAAACCGAGCGGGGTGAACAGTTCGGCCGGATACTCGATACGGCGCAGGGTGACCCGGGTCGGCACGGGCTCCACCAGCGGATCCGCCGCGCCGGCCAGCAGCACCGCGAGCTTCCGCTGCGGATGCGACAGGGCCGCGCCCAGCAGCGTCGCAGGCCGACCGCCGGATCGGGTTCGGCCGACACCAGCGCGATCACGGCATCGGTCTCCTCGTGTCCCAGCGCTGCAGGGCTCGAGACAGCCGCGGTAATGCCCACACGATCGGTGCCATTCCGCCCAGCTCGAGCAGTAGCAAATTTGTAGAAACCTGCGACTTTTCGTGCCGTCAACACTCTCGATTCGTGCCAAATGCGCGGGATCTGCGCTGTTCCAGCGCAGGATCTCGCTGGGTCTCACTACTGTCGGCCGTGGGTCAGTCGAGTCGGAAACGCGGTCGCATCGTGGGCACAGTTACTTGACCGCATCCCCCATCTCATATCGACGCTATGCGCGCGAGACCCATGGAATCTCATGACGAGACCGACGGAGTGTGCGCGCCGCCGGTTGCTCTATCGGTGAAGTTCGAGAAGTACGGACATCGGATGTGGGAATTATCCAACGAAAACGAAGGGGACTTATCGTATGGTTACCGTCGCATTGAATGGCTTCGCGAGCATGGGACCGTCGGGGTTATGAGCGGCTCATCTCTCCCGTTTCTCGGCAAGTGGGCGCTCACTAATTCCGGCAACGCCGTCACCGTGGACCTCGGATCGCAGCAGATGTGCATGTCCGGCTTCGATTCGTCACCGAATGACGAGCAGCGACTCAATCTGTATGGCTCACTGGACCCGAGTGATTGGGGGTTCCTGCTTCAGGCTGGCAATGGAAATTACCTGACATGGATGCCGCCGACATACTGGCTCGCCGACGAACCCCACCTGGACCCGGAGTTGGACTCGCCCTTCCTTATCTTGGACCAAGGCAACGGCGCCTTTCTCGTTCAGTGCTCCACCGGTAGCGGAGGCATGAACATGTCCGCGCAGGGGATGACCCTGGTGGGTGTGTACTACGGAGAGTCCACGAACGACAGCATGCTGTTCGAAAACCAGGTCCTCACCCCCGGCCTGGCCGATCTGCTTGCCTCCGGTGGTGGCCAGGGGCTCGACCTGCGGTGGGTATCGTTCGCGGGTGTCGATTTGACCGGCATCAAACTGCCGGCGTGCGACCTGTCCAATGCCGATCTCTCCGGTGCGGTGCTGACCGACGCGGACCTGTCCGGCGCCAACCTTTCGGGCGCGAAACTGCGCCAGGTCATGGCCAAGGGCGTCAACTTCGCCGGCGCCGACCTGTCGGGGGCCGACTTCTCCGGCGCTACCCTGCGTGGCGCGAACATGAACCAGGCAACGATCAGGAGCGCCGACTTCGCGGGTGCGGATCTGAGCGAGGTCAGCGCGCTCGCCGGCGGGGAAGGAGTGTCGTTCGTGGGCTGCGATCTGTCCAACTCCATTCTGGAGAGCGCCAAACTCGAAGGTGCCCGGTTCGCTGCCGACGACGGGCTACCGGCTGCCGTGTTGGTCAATGCACTCATGCCCAATGCGGATCTGACCTCGGCGAACCTTGTGTCGGTCGACCTGTCGGGCGTGCAGTTGTACGGGTCGAATGCCAAGGCCGATTCCGCCCACTTGCGCAACGCCGACCTCGCCAAGGCCAACCTCGCCACGATGGACCTCAGTCAGGTGAACATGGACGGCGCTGCTCTGTCGTATGCGAACCTGGTCAACACCAACCTCAGGGGGGCATCACTGGGTCGTGGCGACAACGACCGGGCTGTATCGCTGGCATTCGTGTCGCTGCAGGGTACGGACCTGACCGGCGCGAGTTTGCCCGGTGCCGATCTCACGAACGCGGCTGTCGCACTGAGCATCCAGGGCCCGGCCGAGACGTTTGTCGGCGTGCCGTTGTTCGACAGTACCGATACCTCCCTGGTTTCAGACCTGGACCAGCGAAAACTCAGCACCGACGTCCAGAACGCGTTCTCCAGCGCCGGGTTCGCGTTGATCGCCACGGCCACCATCACCGTTGTCGAAACCGGGCAGCAGTGGTCGATCGACAACTACGACCAGTCCGGAACATCCGGTCTGCAGTCGACGTACGGCACTTTCTCTCTCATCCTGCCCACCGGTCAACCGAATACCATCCGTGTATACGGGAGCCCGCCGCTGCTGGTCATCGCCTATGACGCAGACAACGAGCAAATACAGCAGGCACCCCAATTCAGCGAAACAGTCGGACTCACGGCGGCGATCGACGATGACACCACATGTCCCAATGGTATGCGGTGGTCCCAGCGCAACCATGGGGTCGATGTCGAGACACTGATGACCGCCGCAGAGCCACCCCATCCTCCGGCATGCGTGCCATCAGAAAACAACTGGTGCTATCTCAGGTAACCGGCAGCCGGATGGGCGTGGCGGCGAATCAGCATTTCTGGTGCGTCGTGCACGCCACCATCATCACAGCTGGATAGGAACCAGCGAACAATGCAACGCTGCGAGTCCAGGCGAAGCCGCGACAATGGCCCCGCCGCACTCCGCGCATCGCAAATCGAGCGTTGGTGTCGAAATATGATCTCGCCATGCTCCACGACCGTCGGGAATGGGCAGACGGGCGGGTGATGCCGTCGGCGGGGTCGGATCGGACAGTGCAAACCGTCTGCTGATGAAAGGACTTCCCGTGCGCTCCACCACGCGTGTCACGTTCCACCTCGATCTGAGCCACGATTCCGGGGCCGGGCATCGTGAGTACTGGGTCAAGGGCTATCGCAGTAGGCATCCGGTCCGGGCGCACACCGCGCAGACGCTCGCGCAGGCCCGCAGGCAGAACGCGGCGTTGGCCGCGATGCCCGAGAACGAGCTTGCGCGGTTCACTCATTACGCCGAGGACGTGGTGGTCTCGGAAGAGTCACCGCATCATGTGCGCGTCCACTACCAGGACGGCGACACGGCATTGCCCGCATTGGTGGCGATGACAATCCACGTCCCGCAGCGCGCACGCGTCGCGGCACGAACCACGACACCGGCCCTCGGGAAGATCGCTGAGCAGATCGCCATCCCGAACGCCACCCTGGCTGCCTATGGTGTGCCGGAGGCGACGCTGTCGATGTCACTGGACGCCGATTGTCTGATGACCCCGATCGAGACGGCGAAGTCGATCTTGTTCCATCATCCCGAACTGGCCAGCCTCGACAGCGCCACGGCAGCGATCGTGATCGACACGATCGCGAACACCGGCGGCATCCACGACTTCGCGCTCACCATTTCCAGCCAGGGCGCCGCCACGACAACGGGTGGATTCGCCACCATCACCGCTTCCACCGATGGACACGACCAGCCCTACACCTACAACCCGAACGGGCCCTGGGCCCAGGCCGGGAAGACCGTCTACCACTACAAGTTGAGTGACGAGACTGCGGGCGCGAGCGGGCAGGGGCCCATGTGCGAAGCGATCCGTAAGACCAAAGACGATCTTCGGCTGCGCAACCTGAAGTGGTCGGTCAACCCGGGACGGCCGGCGACAACCCAGGCCGCCGGCGTCACACCTCCGCGATTCGCTGCCGCCGGTGCGTTCGGCGAGGCCGCGGGCACCGACGGCTACACGTTCACCCTCGACAACAAGACACCCGGACACGGCCTGGATGTTCCTCCTGACCTGCTCTCGTTCCAGGACGGCACGTTCTCGATCGCCGCCCGCAACGACTACCTGCGCACCGTCTCGACATATGTGCGGTTCCGGGACGACGCCGGCGCGGTGCTGACCAATGTCGATGGCTTCTCCGGAATTTGGGGCGGTATGTTCGATCACCCTGACAACGGGAAGTACTTCTGCGGCACGGTGTCAGCGGTCAACGCCGTCCTGGGCATACCGACGCCGACAGACCCGACCAAGTTCTCGTTCTCCTGGCCTGAGCAGGCAAGCGCAGCCGATCTGCTGTGGGGCGGGATCGGCAGGTCGGACTGGGATACCGAGATCGACCTCGTGGGGGCCGTCGCGACAGGGATCTTCCAATACGGGGTGCCGGTGTTGTTTCTCGCGGCAGGAGCCGCCATCACCAGTAGCGGCTGGTACAAGGCTCTGGCCGCGGACAAGGAATTGATGGGGGCGCTCAAGGCGGCGGCCGCGTTCGTGTTCGCCGGCTATGTCGGCTACCAGTGGGCCGAGGACGGGATGAAGAAGGCGCTGGCGACGCTCGCCGACAAGCTCTCCGGCATCCTGGTCGACCAAGCGGTGGAGAAGCTCGCTACCTGGGTGTTCACCCAGATCGTGGTCGCTGAGGTCGAGGACGCCATCCCGTTCGTGGGGTGGGCGGTCCGGGCGGTGGACATGGCCATCGACGGTGCTCAGATCACCGAAACCACTGTCGAGGTGCTCAAATCTCCCGCGACCTACACCGTCGAAGTCAAGCGTCAATTCCAGCTGCAGCTCACCGTCCACCCCGACCCGACACACGGTCGGACGGCGCAGGACGCGGTCTGGCCCACCGAGGCCGATCACTGGGTCGCGATCGTGCAATACAAGGACGGCACCAACTACCACCAGACCGGTGCGCTGCCAGTCGCCGGGCACGCCGGCGACCCCGTCGTGACCACCTTCACCGACCTGCCGGCCGGCAGTAAACTGCAGGTCGTTTTCGGCGTGTACTCCGACAGCGACTGGCTGGCCGGACGTTGGCAAAGCGCCTGGGTCGATGCCGTCGTGCCGCAGCAGCAACAACAGCTGACGATCGAGGGATCGATCCAGGAGAACCTGGTACCGCTGACCGCTCAGACCCAGTACCACTACAAGCAGAAAACCACCTGGGACGCCGGGCAAGGTTCCTACGTGTGGCACACCGGCGATCAACCCACCGCGGTAGCAGGGGATCTGAACTGCTCCAACACCGGCGACAACCTGTGTGGTCTGGCAGATGTCACCCTCAACGACAAGGCCTACATGCTCGGCTACTGCTGGAGCGCCTCCGGCCAGAACTATCCCGGCCCCGGGTGCGCAGAGACCGGCCAGTCGTGGAGCTTCGCCAACATCAGCACCCTGGCCGACCTCTCGGTGGGCTACAAATTCTCCGAATGCGGCTTCAGCGACCAACCGTTCATCGTCTACGACCAATTCGGTCCGGCACCGCTGTTCACCCTCCCCACCGAGACCGAGTCCGACCTCGACGCGAGCACAGTCAGCCAAACCATCCAGAACGCGTTCGCCGCGGCGAACTACCCGATCACCAACAGCCAAGACGAGTCCCTCGCGACCATCACGGTGATCACCGCCTCGGCCGAATGGAGCATCGCCATCGGCGACACCACCACCTACGACATCAGGCGCGTCACCGACCAGATACAGGTCTACCCCTGGCCACAACCGCCTTTCAGCCCCAACAACTTCTACGCCGAGCCCAAGCTGGTCAACGAAGAGATCAACTACTTCCTACGACAGATCGTTCTCGACGACACGACCCCGTTCGGCGTGGGCCAGCCCAACCGAAAAACGTTCGGTTACTTCACCATCCCCCACATGGACGCCTTCGCCGTGCACCCGAACGGATATGTCATCGCGGCAAGCTGGGCCAACAGCAAAATACAGGTACTGAAGCTACCCGCCTCACCAGTAGACGACTCCGAAGCCATGCCGGCGCTGACGCTCGGTGGCGAAGGCACCCGCCAGGGATTGATGTCGGGCCCGTGCGGGCTGGCGGTCACCGAGGACGGCCGGATCCTGATCCTGGAAAGCATCAACCAGCGCATCCAGGCCCTCGACATCAACGGCAACCCGGTCCACTGCTTCGACGGCGGCGTCCTGCCCAACCTGTCACCATCCGCCGACACCGCGACGACACTGGACGCCGGGCTGGCCCCGCTACCGTTGCGTCAGGCATTCAGCAACGCCGGTGTCGCCCTCTCGTCCGGGTATCGGATCGACGCCGGTGACACCTACTACATCCTCTCCCACACCAACGGCTCATTCGACGTCACACTCGGCACGGGCGAAGACCTCTCGACCCAGTGGACGATCGACGACACCACCAACGGCGCGGTCTACCAGGTCTCGCTCGGCGAGGGCGGCGCGCTGCCGGTCAGCCAGGACACCAAAGTCCTGTTCAACCTGGCCGCGGGCGACCTCAGCATGCTGCGGATCAGCGCGGTCTCGACCGACATCCTCGACGAGTTCAAACAGCACGGCTACTACCTGCCCGAAGCCGCGGACGTCAAAGTCACCGGAAACGGCTACCAGATCGACAGCAGCGTCGAGACCAGCCTCGCCCAGGGCACGATCCCCGACAGCCTCCGGTCAGCCCTGGAAAACGATCGCGGCATCACGCTGCCCGCCATGTGCACCCTGACCCCGACCGTGACGGTGCGGGTGCTGCAATCCGGCGCAACATGGCTGCTCACGGACACCGTCAGCGACACCTCCTTCCGCATCACCGTCGACCAGCACGACTACTCCCGCCTGAACGTGCACTACTGGAACGCCACCACGGCCTTGAACGACCCCGACCCAAACGTCACCTACCTCGACATCGCCGCCGAGATGAAGGGCTACATCTACATACTCGGGCACTCGGGCGGCCACACGCCCCAACAGTCCGACTACTTCCTCGACATCTACTCACCGACCGGAGCATGGCTCTCCCGCACCCCCGACGGCACAGACCAACAAGCAACGCACCCCAATGCCGCCAAAATGATCGTCGACCAATGGCGCACCATGTTCACCCTGAACTACGAGCACTACCAGAGCGGACACGGCACCGAACCCTCCATCAGCCAATGGGTCCCGAACACACCCCATTAGCCAACCAGTAACCCCAGCCGGACTTCCCGGGTGTTGGTTGTGCGGGCTGCTCGCGGCTACCTCGGGAGCGGGCTTGACTGCGGCGGCGGTGAGTGTTTCGCGGGCCCGCTTGGGCCTGCTCGCCGTGTGCGAGATGGGCGCTGATTTGAGCCGAGTGGCGATGATCACCCGCTCGCTGCGCATCCTCGACCTCGACAGGCAACTGCGCGATCTGGCCGAGGAACGCGGCATCGGAGCGACCACGCTGATGCGGGAGATCCTGCAAGCCTGGGTCACCGGTGCCGGCACCGGCGCCGTCGTGCGACTGGCCGACGTCCAGCGGGTCATCGCCTCGCTCGCCCGTCCAGCCTGAGCCCCCCCCGGATACGCGAAACCCGGCTCAACCGGATTGATCAGTCCGCCGTGGGTTCAGCACGCGAGACCTCTGCCGCCGAGACCGAAGCCGGGTAGGTTCAGCGCCCGTGGATGGCATGTGGGGTCCAGGTCCGCGAAAAGTCACGCTAAGGACCTACCGCAGATAACGGCCCATTATCTGCGGCCATCGCGGGCGTAGATCTCGCGCAGATGCGGCGGGTCCCGGATGCACTCACTACGGCTGGACTGGCATGGCCCGAACGCAACGACTAGAGAGTTGAGAGCCAATGCCCCCGCGCGCGCTCTCATCCCGCACAGCCGCTCATGAAACCACCAGCGCCGCAACAACGCTCAGCAATCACCCGAATCCCGGTCGATCTGACCCCATCGGGTCCTCAGCGCGACTTTTCGCGCCACTGGACCCCACGTGCCGTGATGATGGCGGCGGCTTCGCCGATTTCGTCGGTGAGGGCCAGGGCGAGGGCGTGGCCGACATCGGCGAAACCCCTGGAAAGGCTGAACGCGGGGTCGATGAGCGTGCAGCAGCGTTCGGCGGCCGCGACAGCAGGACCGCCGGCACCGAGCTTGATCAGGCACTCGGCGGCGAATCCGGCCGCGAGCGCCCGATCATAGACGTAGGCGGGCAAAGCGGTGTCGGGGGCCGCGTCGACCAGGGCCGCGGACTGGTCGAGGGCGTAGCGGCATTCGCTGGTCTGCCGCAGTTCGGCATGCGCTTCGGCAGCCATGTCGTACGTATACCGGCCGCCTGATCCGACGATCCGAACCCGCTGCGCCGCGAGCGGACCCGGCGGGGGCGACGACCAGGCTCAGCCGCGATACACGCCGCGGTAGGCGTCGATGGTCTCCACCAGATGATCGACGATCTGCTCGCGTGTGGCGCGCAGCGTGCCATTGAGCCACGCCGAGAACATGCCCGCATTACCGCTGGCCATGGTGACCGCCGCCAGCCGCCGCCGCACCGGATCCTCGATGTGGGCGAACAGGTGATCCTGGATCAACCGGGTGAACGCGGGCATCACCGCGATCGTCGTCTGCCCCAGCCCCGTCGAGGAATACGGCTCCACCAGAAACAGCCGCGACTTGCGCGGATCCTCGAGCACCTTCTCCACCAGCGTCTCCGACAGCGCGCGATCCCGGTCCGGATCGTCGACGACCGCGAAGGCCGTCATCGGATCCAGGAACTCCTCGGCGATCTGGCGATAGAGCACATCGAGCAGTTCGTCTCGGCTGGCGAAGGATTCGTAGAAATAGCGGTCGGTCAGGTTGGCGCGCCGGCACACCGCGCGCATGGTGACCGCGCCCGCCCCGGACTCGCCGATCAGGTCCAGTGCGGCCTCGAGCAGCGCGGCCCGGCGCGCCTCACGGCGTTCGGTGAGGGTCGTTCCACCCCAGATACGGGGCTCGGCGTCGGAGGGAGGCTGCTCGGTGTGCACCGGGTCAAGAGTAATGCCCGGTGCCGGGCGGGATCGCGCACCCGGCATCGGCGGGTGTTCGGTGCGTGAGCCGTGCGACCCGCGGAGGGGCGCGGCATCGGTGCCCGTTCCGGGCGCTGATCGACGCGGTCCGACCGGTGCCGGGCCGATTCGCGGCGATGTCGACAATGCCGACTACCGTGAGTAGATGGATATCAGCGCGTTCATCGCGGGCCGCCTCGACAAGCAGCAGGAAGCCGCTGAATTCGCTCTGAAACTCGAGCGTGACTTCCGGGACACCGGCCGCGTGATCAAATACGAATGGGTGCGTCACGTACGCCGCCGCGGCAGCCGCACCGCCCCGTCGTCGGTGTTCCTGCCCGGCGCACCGACCCCGAAGGAACTGTTGCGGAACCAAGCGGCGCTGCGGCTGATCCTCGGCCAGCACACCCCCGATGCGGGCGGGCATTGCTCGGTGTGCCGGCAGCCCGACTCCCGTGGCGACCACGAACCGGCGGTGTGGCCGTGCCCGACCGTCCGCGCGGTGGCCGGCATCTGGTCCGATCACCGGGACTACCCGCTTCCGCGTGATTGATTGGCGCAGGGCCGAATCCATTCGCCGGGTGCCGGATGTGATCGCACACCCGGCACCGGACTACCGGGGACTCGCGCGGACCCGCCCGCGTCGCTAGCCGGTGACCACGCAGGCGCTGCCGAGATTGATGCCGGTGCTGACCGTCACCAACGCCCACTGCGAGCCGTTGTAGGTCCAGGCCTGGATGTAGTGGACTCCGGTCGAGGTCGGCGTCCAGCTGGAGGTGCCGGTGCCGCCGCTGCCGAGGCTGAACTGCTGCTGACCGAAGGTGGCGGTATTGCTGTCGTAGAGCCAGACGTATTCGTATGGGCTGCCGTTCACGGTGACCGTGTACGAACAGTTGGTGCCGTAGCCACCGCCGATGCTCGACCCGCTGGACACGCTGACACTGGTGACATACGCCGACGCCTGCGGCGCGGCGAGCACGAGCGCCGCGGCTGCGGCGGCGAAGGTGGTGAATGCGGTGAGGGCCGACTTCCGTGACCGGATCATCGTCGATCATCTCCCCAGATGAACGGAGGAATGGGATCTTTCGCGCCAATGGCGCATTCCACCAGTGTCGGTGTTCAGGACCCCCGGCACGCGCGTATCGGGCTACTCGTTCCGGCCGTCCGGGTGGTCGTCCCGGCCTCATGATCAGCGGTTATCGTCCAGCTGCGACCGATCGGCCCGAAAAGTTCGATGCCCCTAACGATCCCCTAATTCGCGTGCTCGTCGAGCGATACAGCTATCTTGTCGCTACCGTTTCGGATATCCGAATCGTGCCTGGGCGGACACGCGCAGACGCCCACGGCATCGGATGCCCGCGAGTCTCTTCCCCGGGACTCGCACCCGCGTCCCCGCATCAGGCGGCGCCGCGAACACGGCGGCGCCGAGGCCACCCCCGATCCCGGCCTCGGCGCCGCCGCACCGCAATTCGAGGCCGCGACACCTCCCCGGCATCGTGACAGTGATCGACCACGATTCCGCCGCAAAACCATCGGAAACCGGCCGGTGCTGCAATGATCGATCCGGATTTGTCTTCAGTTCGGGTCGGCACCGCGAATCAACCTGTGCCCGTGGACTGTTCGAGGTGCAGAAGGATCGCCCTGTATGACCGCAAGCCGGTACGCCAGTAAACCCGTCGTCGCCGACGTGCCCGAGCCCTCCAGCTGGGGCCGCCATCTGGGAATCAACGAGGATGTCGCCGACGGTCTCGACGCCGGGCAACTCGGCGCACTGATCTTCGTCCGGAAACTGGTGCGCTGCTGGTACATCGCCAATGTGCTGCTGGCGCTGTCGATCTGGGCCGCGATCACGCTGTGGGCGCGCCTCTACGGGCAGGCCACCTTCGGTGACTGCGCCGCGGTCAGCGGGTTCACCAGCCGCTGCGACCCCGGCTGGCAGTCGCTGATCATGGGGCTGGTCAGTGGATTCGTGGTCGCGACGGCGGTGTTCGTGCTGACCTCGCTGCCCTGCTTCGTGATCGGCTACGCCATCCGCTGGTCGGCGCGCGCCATGGCCGACCGCAACGAATGGCGAATCACCGACTGATCCCCGGCCGGCGCTGCCTAGCCGGCGGGATTCTCCGGCGGCGTCGCCCCGGCGACGATCTCGCGCAGCGCCGCGACATGCCCGTCGAAGGCGTCACGCCCGGCGCGGGTCAGGCGGGCCCGAACCTTGCGGCGACTGCCCTCCAGGCGGCGTTCGGTCGCCACATACCCGGCGTCCTCCAGCGTCGCCAACTGTTTCGACAACGCCGAATCCGACAGATTCAACCGCTCTTTGAGGAAGGCGAACTCCGCCCAATCCGCCGCGGCCAATGTCGCCACCAGAGTCAATCGCGTACTCGGATGGATCAATTCATCGAAGCGGGCCACGCTCATGTGCGCACCCACCGACGCCCCACCCGCAGCATCTCCGGCCCGCCGAACCCGATGACAGCCGCGATCAACACCGCCGACCACGTCCGCGGATGCCCGGCCCCATCGGCGTCCAGCAGCAGGGCCGCCACCACGGTCAGTGCGGCCAGGACCAGCAGCATGCTGATCACGACCAATGGTGTGTGCCGCCCGGCGACCTCCGTGCTGACCTGAACCCGACCGGTGCGATGCCGCCCATCCAGCAACCGTGACGCCAGCGCCGAATGCCCCGCGCCGAACGCCAGCGTCGCGACCGCCGTCAGCCACCCTGGCCCGAAATCACCGATCACCCCCAAAACCACCCAGCCGCAACCCATTCCCCACCAGTACCCCCGCGGCAACCCAACCTCCTCGGCCACCTGCCGCCGCGCCCGCCCCGCCGCATCCAGCGCCGCCCGGGCCTGATCCGGAGTAATGCCGTCCATGCCGACCCCTCACTTTCCTAGTAGGAAAGTAAGCATCTACTTTCCTACTAGGAAAGTCAAGGGATGGTTGGTGGCCGACTGGGCATTCCGGGTCCGGCACCGCGAAGAGCATTGCGCACGAACATGATTCACAGCACCCGCTGGGGCGGTCGCCACATCGCCGCCCCCGATCGAATGCTGCGACGTCCGGCCCGAAGCGCCGACCACCCTTCTCCCAACCGACCCGCCCGCGACCGCCCGGCTTGAGGGCGGCCGGCAGGGGAGACTGTCGCTCATGGCGGACGAGATCGAGTGGGGGCCGGCGGATCGGCCGGCCGGGGTGAACCGGCTGTCGCCCCTGCGGTTCGTGACGGCGTTCGGTGTGGTGAGCATGCTCGCCGACATCGTCTACGAGGGGGCCCGGTCGATCACCGGCCCGTATCTGGCCACCCTGGGCGCCTCGGCCGCGCTGGTCGGCTTCGTCACCGGAGCCGGGGAGGCGGTCGCGCTGGTGTTCCGCCTCGTGACAGGCCCGTTGTCGGACCGCACCGGCCGGCACTGGGCATTGTCGATCGCCGGGTACGCGCTGACGGTGGTGTCGGTGCCACTGATGGCGCTGGCGACCTGGTTGTGGCCCGCCGCCGGGCTGGTGGTCGCCGAACGGTTCGGCAAGGCCGTGCGCACCCCGGCGCGCGACTCCATGCTCGCCCAGGCCGCGAGCGCGGGCATCGGGCGCGGGAAGGCGTTCGCGGTGCACGAGGCACTCGACCAATCCGGGGCGCTGCTGGGACCGCTGCTGGTCGCAGGGATGATCGTGCTCTCCGGCTTCCGGCTCGCATTCGCCGTACTCGCCATTCCCGGCGCGTTGGCGTTGCTCACCCTGGCCTGGCTGCGGCGCGCGGCGCCCCGGCCGGCGGCCTATGAAACCGGGCATCACGACGCCGGGACCGCCGTGCGCGCCGATGGCCGGTTACCGGGCCGATTCTGGCTCTACGCGGCGTTCACCGCGACCTCGATGGCCGGGTTCGCGACGTTCGGGGTGCTGTCGTTCCATCTGCAGGCCCGTCACGTGCTCCCCGACGGTTTGATCCCGGTCACCTACGCCGCCGCCATGGGTGCGGCGGCGTTGGCCGCACTCGCCTCGGGGCACCTCTACGACCGGATCGGGTTGCGGGGGCTGGTGATTGCGCTGCCGCTCGCGGCGGCGGTGCCGCTGCTGTCGTTCTCGACCCATGCCGGTCCGGTGTGGGCGGGAGCGATCGTGTGGGGCGCGGCGATGGGCATCCACGAATCCACCCTGCGCGCCGCGGTCGCCGACATGGTCCCCGCCGCACGCCGCGGCACCGGATACGGCGCATTCACCGCCGTCTACGGTCTGGCCTGGCTGGCCGGCTCCACGCTGATCGGCGTGCTCTACGGTCGTTCGGTGACCGCGGTCGTCGTGTTCACCCTCGCCACGCAGGCGGTCGCACTGATGTTGTTCGTGCCGTTGGCCTTCGGCGGCTCAGCCCGCCGTCGACCTCGCGGTCAGCCCAGCAGTTCGTCCAGATAGCACCAGCGCCAGGATTCGCCGGGCTCGACGCTGCGCATGACCGGGTGGCCGGTGCTGTCGAAGTGCTTGGTGGCGTGATTGCCGGGGGAGGAGTCGCAGCAGGCGACGTGCCCGCAGTCCAGGCACATGCGCAGGTGGACCCAGACCAGGCCCTCGTCGAGGCATTCACCGCAGGCATCGGGGGTGTCGGGGGTGCGGACACAGGGGGCCTCGCGCAGGTGCTCGCAGGCGCCGGCGGTGACGGGGGAGCGCAGCGGCGTGCCGTCGTCCTCGTCGGCCTCGGCGACACGATCGATGGTGGACTCCTCGATGTCGAGGGTGGCCATGACCGCCTGCAGGACCTCCTGATCGACCTGGCCCGAATCACGGATGCGCAGCACGGCTTCGCGTTCGGCGGCGAGCATGGCCAGACGCAGACGCCGGTACTCGCCGCTGGGGGTGACACGCTGGGATTCGGAGCGGCCCAGCAACTCCCACGCCGACTGGGCGCGCACCACCACGCGATTGCGCAGGGCGTCGACCACGTCCGGCGGGGTTTCGGGGGCGATGTTCTCCTCGAGCGCCTTCAATCCCGCGACGGTGGCCTGTTGCAGCAGATTCGCTTCCTGCAGGAGGTCTTCGGCCTGACTGGGCCCGCGCAACCGCAGCACCCGCACCAGCCACGGCAGCGACAAGCCTTGCAGCAGTAGCGTTCCGCCCACCACCACGACCGCCAGCAGCCGCAGCGTCGCCAGCTCCGGGGTATCGCCGGGCAGCAGCAGCGCCGCGGCCAGCGTCACCACCCCGCGCATGCCCGCCCACGCCACCACCGCCGGACCGGTCCACTCCGGCTTGGGTTTTCCCTGCCGCCGCCCTTCGACCCGCCAGGCAGCGTAGGTCGCCGGGAACACCCACACCGGGCGCACCACGATCACCGTCACCAGCACCGCCGCACACGTCCACAGCAGCGTCGAATGCGACAGCCCGCTGTGCCAGGCATTCTCGACCAGATGCCGCACCTGTAGGCCGATCAGCAGGAAAACCGCGCTCTCGAGCAGGAATTGGATGGTGCGCCAGTTGGTGTGCTCGGCGATGCGCGAGGCCGCGCTCTGCCACTGCGGGGCGCCGTGACCCAGGATCAGGCCACAGGTCACCACCGCGATCACACCCGAGGCGTGCACCCCTTCGGCGGGCAGGTACGCGATCCACGGCGCCAGCAGCGACACACTCGTGTCCAGCACCGGATCGCTGATGCGGCGGCGCAGGAACGCCAGCACCATCGCCGCCACCCCGCCGATGAGCGCGCCACCACCGGCCGCGCCGATGAAACTCGCGCCCGCCTCCCACATCGTCACGCTGCCGGCCATGGCGGCCACCGCGGTGCGCAGGGTCACCAGCGCGGTCGCGTCGTTGAACAGCGACTCACCCTCGAGCAGCGTCACGATCCGGCGCGGCATTCCGACCCGGCGCGCCACCGCCGTGGCCGCCACCGCATCGGGCGGGGCCACGATCGCGCCGATCGCCACCGCCGCCGAGAACGGCACCGGCAGCAACCAATACACCACCCCGCCCACCGCGAACGCGGTGAACAGCACCAATCCCACCGACAGCAGGGTGATCGTGGTCTTCTTCGGCCGGAAGTCCACCAGCGACGTGCGGATCGCCGTCGTGTACAGCAGCGGCGGCAGCAACCCCAGCAACACCAGTTCGGGTTCGACATCGAACTCCGGCACGAGCGGCAGATACGAGCCGATCACCCCGGCCACGGTGAGCACGAACGGCTCACCGAGCCCCAGCCGGCGCGCGCCGGCCGCCAATGCGACCGCTACCGACACCAGCAATACGAGTCCGAACGCCCACTCCACGAGATCATCGTGCCAGCCGCCGTGTTCGATTCCGCCATCGGCTCGCCACCGGCGAACAACCCCGCCCCGGCCACCGGCGCGGAACGAACCCGGCCGGGACTCACCTCATCGCGAGACCGGAGCTACTCCGCGTGCCCGGACCGCGACCGGGTGATCGCGAAGACCCCGAACCGGGCGGCCAGCGCCACCAGCCACAGCACCACGCCGACCAGGTTGAACACGGTCCCGGCATCGGTATAGGCACCGATCAGGATGGAGACGACACCCGCCGAGAAACACACGACGGTGGTGGCATGACAGACGGTCAGAGTGATGCGCAGGTCGGTGTCCGGACCGGCGGCTGGCTCGATGCTGATGGTGAAACTCCTGGCAACGCTGGTGAATTCGACCCCCGGCACCTTAGCGCCCCGCATGCCGAAGTGCAGATTCCACGAGTTCACCGACTTCGCACCGGACCGCGGCCCGATCCCGGTTACCGTGTTGCTCAACATGATTCGCGGGTCGGGACCGATGCGCGTGGATGCCGAGCACTACCGGCCATCGGCGGCTGCGCCCGAATGGGCGACCGGGCCGGGCAACTCGCGGTCGATGCCCTCGTCATCGCCGTCCTGGTCGCCCTCGGCTGCGACTACGGCACACGCCCGCACCGGTCGGGGCCGCCCGAGAATCGGCTGCCCCGTAGCTCATTCGGGACGCGGCGCGGATTCCATGGGTTTGCCCGCATCCCGCCACGCGGTGATGCCGCCCGCGAGGCTGCGCGCGTCGTATCCGGCGCGGCGGGCCAGGGCCGCGAAGCGCAGCGACACCTCTCCGACCGGGCAGACGAAAACCACGGGGCGCGAACGCGAGAACGGGACGCCCTGGGCGAGCATGTCGTCGAGGTGATCGTCGCGGATGTTCACTGCGCCCGGCACGTGCGCGATCCGGTAGGCCATGGCGCCCCGGGTATCGACGATGGTCGGGCGGGCGGTGCGGTCGAGCTGCTCGAGCTCATCGGGGGACAGGGCCGGGGTGGCCGACAATTCGTCCGCGGTCGGGGCGGGCGCGCGCCCGGGTCTGCCGAACAGCTCCGGGCGACGTTTGCGGATGTAGGTCAGGTACGGTTCCAGGCGATCGCAGACGATGACGACCGCGATGAGCGGATCGGCCTGGGCGGCGGGCTGTTCCAGGGACCCGAGGAACTCCAGGGCCGCGGCATAGGTCGCGCCGCTGGTGGGGCCGGCGAGCACACCGTGTGTCGTGGCCAGTTCGAGCGTCGCGTCGACCGCGCGGCCGGCCTCGATCGCCATGATGCGGTCGTAGAAATCGGGCTGGAACAGGCCCACATCCCACATCTCGGTCTCCGAGCGGATACCGGGAATGAAATCGGAACGCTCGGACACCACCGCGATGGTCTTCAACTCCGGATTGTGTTTGCGCAGAAACGTCGCCGTGCCGCGCGTCGACCCGGTGGTGCCCAGCCCGCCGACCAGATAGTCGACCCGGGTGATGCCGTCGCGCGCCAGATCCTCGTGGATCTCCCGCCCGGTCCCGTGATGGTGGGCCTCGATGTTCTTCTCGCTGGTGTACTGCGATGGGTGATACCAGCCCCCGGGCGTGCGCGCCATGGTCGATTCGATGATCGAGTACACGTCGTTGGGCGCGGTCGGATCCGGGCACTCCGATAATCCGGGCAGCTCCTCGATGTCGGTGCCCAGCAGCTGCAACAACTCCCGTACCTCGGCGACCTTGATCCGATTGGTCACCGCCCGCAACCCGATCCCGTGCATGGCCGCCAGAATGCGCAGCGCCTTGGCGGTATTGCCGCTCGAGGCCTCGATCAGGGTCTTCTTCTGCGCGACGATGTCGTCCAGGTCGTCGCGGATCATGCCCCACGCCACCCGGTCCTTCACCGACCCGAACGGGTTGTAGAACTCCAGCTTCGCGTACAGCTCCACGTGCGCGAGCCCGTGCACGGCCGGATCCAGCCGCAGCAGAGGGGTATTGCCGATCAGCTCGGTGATGTGGTCGTAGCGCATCAGTGCACCTCGTACCAGTCGACGTCGCGGCCCACCGAAAACGTCCCGGACCGCTGCACCACGGCCAGTTTCGGCGGCACCGGATGCATGGATGCACGCGCTGCCGACAAATCCATGTGGTAGGCAGCGGTATTGGGGAAGACGACGAAGTCCCCGGGAGCGGGCAGCCTCGGCAGCCACACCTTGTGATTGGTGATCAGATCCCGCTCCAGGCACAACCGCCCGGCCAGGAACACTCCCACCGCACCGGAATTCGCGTCGGCCGAATCGCGGGCGGGCACCAGGATCGGGTCCACCATCACCTCCTGATCGGCCGGGGTGACGGTATCGCGGCTCAGATCCAGATTCACCAGCGTGCTGCCGTCCGCGGTCTCCTTCACGAATTCCACCCGCGCCACCGTGATTCCGGCATGGTCGACCAGCGCCTTGCCCGGCTCCAGCCAGATCTCGATCGAGTTCTCCCCAGCCAGCTGTGCAAAAGTGCGGCCCCCCTGGGATTCCAACCCCGTATCCAGCAGATCTGTCAGCATCCGGTCGGCACTCACAATGTTGGCATATTTGTGAAAAACCGGTGTCCCGTGCACCGCGCCGTCCTCGAGATGGAACCCGAAGGTGTTGCCGCCCCAGGTCATCGGCTCCCCGCGCCCCACCAGCGATTCCCGCAGCGCGTGCACGTACGCATCGAACGCATCCGCGTCCGCGGTGAACACCTGCCGGAACCCGCCCCCGATATCGAGCACCGACGGCGCTAGCCCGTATCCGTAGGCGCGTTCGGTCAACGACAGGCAACCCTCCACCGCCCGCACCCTCTCGGCCGGTTCCCCCGAATCCAGGTGAAAGGCGAACCCGCGGAAATCGATGCGCTCCCGCTGCGCCGCCAACAGCGCCAGCACGGCATCGATGCGATGCAGCGGCACCCCGAACCGGCTGACCGGTGTCCCCGCGAACCCGCACACCCGCACCAGCACCGGAACCCGCGTCGGTGCCAGCGCCGCAACGCGTTCCAGCTCCCACGCATTGTCCACGTTGATCGTCACCCCGCTACCCACCAGCTCCCGCACGAACCCCTCGCCCTTGGGCCCGGTCACTTCGATCCGCTCCGGCTCGAACCCGGCCTTCAGCGCACTGTCGAGCTCGGCCGCCGAGGCCACGTCGATCCCGGCGCCCGCCGCCCGCGCCGCCTCCACGAACGCCCGCGACTGATTCACCTTGTGCGCGTAGCAGATCCGGAACCCCGGCACCCGGTCCGCCAGCTCCGCCCGCAACCGCGCCAGGTTCTCGGCGAAGACCTGCGGAAACACCAGATGTGCGGGCGACCCGAACTCGGCCACCGCGTCGGCCACCGCGTCCGGCGCGGCCACGAACTCCCGCACGAGCGCATGCATCTTCGCCGGCAACCCCGGCGGTGCGGCAGCCGTCATACGGCGGATTCGGTGGTCGCGGGTGTGACCGCGGTCGGGTTGTAGCCGCTGTCGCGCAAGGCCTCGAACACACGATGGCGGTTGCGAGGACTGCGGAACTCCGCGACCACCCGCTTGCTGCTCAAGTCGATGTCCTGCACGCCCACGCTCATCGACTCCAGCACCCCGCTGATGGTGCGGATGCAGTGCTTGCAGGTCATGTCGGGCACATAGAACACCCGGTCCTCGGCGGCGAGTTCCATGGTGTCCGAACCGGTGTCGGCCGCCACCTCGGCGACGGTGACCCGGTCCACGATGCGGATGAACACGTTGGTGAAGGTATCGATGACCACCGGCAGGATGCTGTAGTGCTCCCCGTCGAGCTGATGCGGCATGGCCGCCAGGCACGCCGGGCGCGTCCCGGGCGGCAGCAGCGCGTACTGACGCGAGATCAGATCCAGCTCGTCGTGGTATTTGGTGATGGCCGCGGCCACGCTCAAACCCTCGGTGTGGGTGGCGCGGCGCATGACCCGGTGCGCGTCCGCGATGGTCATGTCCTTCATCGCGCGCAGCGTCGCCACCGTCTCCGCCGAATACCGTACGGTCCCATCGGGTTGGGTGGTCAACGTCACCGCGATCATGCCGCGCCGGTAGCTCGAGGCCTGCAGCTCCCAATACCAGCGCGTCGCCACCGCCCCGTATATCCCCGAATCCCGCATGCCGGCGGCGAATTCGGCCGGCGTCCGATACGGCGTCCACCGCGCCAGCAGCGCGTGCTGGGCCAGCGCCCGCCCCGCCGCCTCGATACCCACCCGGAAGATGTCGGACGGCTCGTGATCGGTGGTGGTGCCCTCGAGCACCGCCTGGTTACGCGGCGTCAGCTCCGACATGCGCCGGGCCAGTGCGGTATCGGCCTGCAGCGCATGCCACAGCGTCAGCACCGTCTCGCGCATGGCGATGGGCACGATCGGGCCCAGACCGCCCACGCGGTAGTGTCCGGTATTGGGGATGCCGTCGCTGTCGGTCCAGGCGATGCGATGGGTCGCGCTGGTCACCTGGTCGGCGCGGCACGGGCGCATGAACCGTTCCAGGTACAGCCGCTGCGACAGCGTCAGATGCGAGCCCGGTTCCGATTGCAGTGCCGCGCACGTGTATTCGACGCGCCGCGGTGGCGGCAGCACCGGGGGCGCGCCCAGGCCGGGCCGGGCCAGCGCGGCCAGCACCCGGGAAGCGGCACGCCGGTCGTAGCGGGGTTCGGGGCCGGACATGGTCAAGAGACCTCCTCGGCGATCGTGGCGACACACTCGGTGAACCGGTCGATCTCGTCGACGGTGTTGTAGACGTGGGTACTGACCCGCACCGAGTCCTCGTCCCTCGGCACATCGTCGGCGGGCACACAGTGCGCGCCGGTGCGCACCAGGAACCCGAGCTCGCTGAGCACGAACCCGAGATCGGTGGCGCTGATCCCCTCCAGGGTGAACGACACGATCCCGTAGCCGGTTTCGCACGGCGCGTGCGCCGGACCCGGCAGGAACTCCACGCCCGGTATCGGGCGCAGGCCCGCGATCAGCCGCTGTGTCAGCGCCCGATTGTGGGCAGCGACGGCGTCCAGGCCCAGGTCGTCGAGCACCTCGAGGGCCGCGCCGAGCGCGAGAATGCCGGGGATATTGTGGGTGCCGCCCTCCAGCAACCGCGGCATGGAACCGGCCAGCAGCCCCGAATCACCCAGCGACACCGCCGAATTGCCGCCCGGCAGGAACGGTGCCAGTTCACCATGGCGCCGGCGGCGGCAGTACAGCACACCGGTCCCGGGCGCCCCGAACATCTTGTGCGCGGAGAACACCGCGAAATCCGCGTCCAACTCCGCCACTCGCACCGGCAGATGCCCGCCGGACTGGCTGCAGTCGAAACACAGTGCGATCGCCGGATCGATGCGCCCGCGCAACTCTTCGAGTGTGGTCAGCGCCCCGAACACGTGATGCAGATGCCCCACGGTGATCAGCCGGGTGCGCGGGGTGATCCGCGCGGCCACATCCTCGACATCGGCCTCGCCCAGCTCGGTGACCCGGTAGGGCACCAGCCGGATCGTGCGCCCGAACGCGCCCAGCAACCGCCGCAGGTGATGCCACGGATACACGTTCGAGGCGTGATCGCGTGGGCTGTAGAGGATCTCGTCGCCGTCGCGCAGCGCCGTCAGCGCCCACGACAGTGCCACCGCATTGAGACCGGCCGTGGACCCGCCGGTGAACACCACCTCATCCGGTGCGGCCCCGATGAATTCGGCCATCCGCTCGCGTACCGCCTCGATGCGATGGGTCAGGCTGTTCGCCCACGGATAGGTGCCGCGTCCGGCATTGGCGGTGCGCTCACTGTGATACCGGTGCACCGCGCGGATCACCGGCAGCGGCTTCTGGGTGGTGGACGCCGAATCGAGGTAGACGTCGGAGGTTTCGGTCAGCGCGGGGAAGAGCCCGCGCAGCGGCGGGCGCGCCGGTCCGTGGGCGGCGGCCGGCGGCGTGGGCGTAGAGGTCGCGGATGCGGAGGCGCGCACCAGAACCCTCCCTCCCAGGAGTTCGCGCTGGACGCCACCAACGATACGCACATTTGCGGTGCGCTCGAAGGTTCTCGCGGGCAACAGCTTTCGTCGGTACGGCTTCGTGACCGCATCGAACGACCGCTCAGCGGTCGGGTCCGCCCGGATTGCACAGGGCCGCCACGGTCGCGTCGTAACCCACCGCGGGCCGCCACGGTTCGAGATTCCAGCTGGTCTTGTCCGGTGCGACCACCCGCGCCCACTCCCAGTGGCAGCGGAACTGGTCGTACATGCCGGGAGTGTCGGCGTCGGGCGCGGAGGTGAGCACCTCCTGCCAGGCCCGCCCCAGCGCGGCGGGGAAGGTGTCGGCGCGCCCGGCCTGCGTCGGATAGACCCGTAACCGGCGGCCGTCGGAGTCGTCGGTCCATTCGGTGTGGTCGATGAGCGCCTGATCCGGGAACGGGTCCACCGTCGGCACCCCCGGTGTGATCGGCGCGGACGAACCGGTGGGCTGGGGTGTGCCGGTGGCCGGGGACGACGCGGAGGGCGGGGCGACGGCGACCGTCGAGGGGTGCGGCGCCAGCGTCAGCGAACTCACCACCACCGGCGGCGAATCCTCGGCCGCCCCGCAACCGGTCAGTACCAGTGTCAGCGCGAGCACGGGCGAGCCACCCGCGAGTTTCCAGCGCCGCCGCA
This sequence comes from Nocardia sp. NPDC101769, assembly GCF_044766925.1. Taxonomy (NCBI): domain Bacteria; kingdom Bacillati; phylum Actinomycetota; class Actinomycetes; order Mycobacteriales; family Nocardiaceae; genus Nocardia; species Nocardia sp. NPDC101769. The sequence goes on from NZ_JBIWMX010000030.1 coordinate 65,434, forward strand.
TGGGCATTCGCCCCTTCCTTCCGATCGGTCCTGCCTGGATCCGACGCTACCAGCGGCGATTACGCGCATACCGTACTCGCGGGTAGCTAGGAACGTCGGCGTTCCGAGTACGCCTGCGCTGGTGCATTGGCCCAGACAGCACCTACGATGTCACGCGCAGGGCGGTTCGTGAAAGAGGGGACCGCCCGGCACCCTTGGTACCGGATGGTTGCTGACTGGCAGGGGAACAATGAACGCCGCGACTGTGAAATTGCTTGTGTGGGAGTGCGACAACACCCTGTGGGACGGGGTGGTCTGCGACTCCACCGCCGGCGCGCTGCGCGCCGAGGCCGCGCGCTCACTGCGCATCCTCAACGAGCGCGGCGTCATGCACGCCGTCGCCTCCCGCGGCGAATGGGCCTGGACGGTAGAGCAATTGCGCCGTCACGGCGTGGCCGAGCGCTTCGCCGCCGTCGAGGTCGGCTGGGGCCGCAAGTCCGCGGCCATCACCCGCATCGCCGAAACCCTGGGCGTGGGCCTGGACCAGGTCGGCTACATCGACGCCGAACCGCTCGAGCGCAGCGAGGTCGCCCACGCCCTGCCACAGGTGCGCTGCTACGCCGCCCGCCACGTGGATGTGCTTGCCGCGCTGCAGGAATTCCGCGCGCCCGTCGGCGACGTCCCGCCGCCCACCTCCCCAATGGGATTCGCCCACATCCACGCCCGGTGATCCACGCGGTGTCACAGCGCTCACCAGCGCAGTGTCACGGCGCTGACCAGCGCGACGGCACAGGCCCGCCGATCGGAAACGATCGACGGGCCTGTGCTGTAGCCGGTGTCGGATCAGGCGGGGGTGGATTCGGTCCCGCCGCTGCGGATCTCGACGATCGGCAGCACCAGCGCCGCCGGGGCGCTCGCCGGGACCATCGGCTGTACCGGTGCAACGGGTGCAATACGGGTGTAGCCCGCGGCCTGGGACGGGCGGGTGTCGGCCTCGCCCTTGTTGGGCCACAGTGCCGCCGCGCGCTCGGCCTGCGCGGTGATGGTCAGCGACGGGTTCACGCCCAGGTTCGCCGAGACCGCCGCGCCGTCGACCACGCTCAGGGTCGGATAGCCGTAGACGCGGTGGTAGGGGTCGATGACACCGTGGTCGGCGTCCGCGCCGATCGCCGCGCCGCCCAGGAAGTGGGCGGTCAGCGGGATATTGAACACCTCACCCCAGGAACCGCCGGCGACACCGCCGATCTTGTCCGCGACCGCGCGGGTGACCTGGTTGCCGACCGGGATCCAGGTCGGATTCGGTTCGCCGTGGCCCTGCTTGGAGGTCAGCTTGCGCCCGAACAGGCCGCGCTTGGTGTAGGTGGTGATGGAGTTGTCCAGATGCTGCATGACCAGCGAGATGATGGTGCGCTCGCTCCAGTTGCGCACCGACAGGAACTGCAGCAGCGTCAGCGGGTGCAGCAGCACCGTCCACAGGAACCGCAGCCAGCGCGGGATCTTGCCGCCGCCGTCGACCATGAGCGTCTGCAGCAGGCCCATCGAGTTGGAGCCCTTGCCGTAGCGGACCGGCTCGATGTGGGTGTCGGGGGTGGGGTGGATGGAGGAGGTGATGGCCACGCCGCGGGTGAAGTCCACATCCGGGTTCACCTTGCGGGTGGCCGCGCCCACGATGGACTCGGAGTTGGTGCGGGTCAGCACGCCCAGCCGCGGCGAGAGCTGTGGCAGCACACCACGGTCGCGCATGGCGAACAGCAGCTGCTGGGTGCCGCGGGTGCCGGCGGCCAGCACCACGTGCTTGGCGGTGTAGGTCTTGGGCTGTTTGCGCAGCCAGGCGCCGGTGCGCTCGGTCTCCACGTCCCAGGTGCCGTCGGGCAGCGGGCGCACGGTGGTGACCGTCGTCATCGGGAACACCTGCGCGCCACCCTTTTCCGCCAGGTACAGGTAGTTCTTGACCAGGGTGTTCTTGGCGTTGTGGCGGCAGCCGGTCATGCACTCGCCGCATTCGATGCAGCCGGTGCGGTCCGGGCCCGCGCCGCCGAAGAACGGGTCGGGCACGGTCTTGCCCGCCTCGCCGAAGAACACCCCGACCGGGGTCTGCACGAAGGTGTCGCCGACACCCATGTCCTCGGCGACCTGCTTGAACACCTCGTCGGCGGGGGTCATGTGCGGGTTGGTGACCACGCCGAGCATCTTGCGGGCCTGGTCGTAGTAGGGCATGAGTTCGTCGTGCCAGTCGGTGATCTCGCGCCACTGCGGGTCCTGGAAGAACGGGGCCGGGGGCACGTAGAGGGTGTTGGCGTAGTTCAGTGAGCCGCCGCCCACGCCCGCGCCCGCGAGGATGAGGACATCGCGCAGCGGGTGGATGCGCTGAATCCCGAAGCAGCCCAGCTTCGGCGCCCACAGGAACTTGCGCAGGTCCCAGCTGGTGTCGGGGAGCTGGTCGTCGGCGAAACGCTGACCGGCCTCGAGTACACCGACGGTGTAGCCCTTCTCGGTCAGGCGCAGTGCGCTCACACTGCCGCCGAATCCTGACCCGACGATGAGCACGTCGAAATCGGTGTCGCGTTGGGTCATGGAATCTCCCTTGTCGTCGTCGACAGTGTGGCGGCGGTTACGCTAATGCGGACAGTTGTAACTGTCAACGTCCATTGGTAGCGGTATCTATGCTGTTCGGGTGGATCGATACAGCCGTCTGCAACTCGCCGAACTCAGCGGTGTGGCCGCCCGCACCATCCGCTACTACCACTCGGTCGGCGTGCTACCCCGGCCCGGCCGGGCCGGTAAGGAAGCCGTCTACGGTCCCGAACACCTCGAGCGGCTGCGCGCCATCACCGCCATGCAGGCGCGCGGGCTGCGCCTGGACGCGATCCGCGAGGTGTTCGAGGCCGAGGTACCCGCGGACGGCGACTGGCGTGAGGTCTTCGATCCGCGCTACAGCGCCGAGGTCGACACCGGCACGATCCTCGACGACGAGGCCCTGACCAAGTTGCTCGGCGATCGCCGCCCGGAAATCCTCGACGATCTGCTCGCCGCGGGCTACCTGGAGTGCGTGGGCGAGCGCTGGCGGGTGCCCGAACCGGCCATGCTCACCGGGGCGCTCATCCTCTACGACGTGGGCACCGACATCGCCCTGTCGGGCGTACTGCGCAAGCTGATCCGCACCCATATCGCGACCCTGGCCGACGAGATGATCCGCGTCATTCGCGAGGCCTCGGGTGCGGAGTACAGCGGCGAGGGCGTGGACCTGGATCTCGACCGCTTCCGCGACCGGTTCCGGGCCGCGGCCCGTGAGGTCGGCGGGGTCACCCTGGTGGAGGAGATCGAACGCGCGGTGCGTGAACCGCGCCGCTGAACCCCGCCGCGGCGGCCGGATCAGGGCGCGGGGACCGGGGCCGCGCTGGGGACGGTGACGGGGGAATCGCAGCTGGCAGGCGGATCCACCAGATGGCAGTCCGAGGGGAAGCGCACCGGCTCGTAACGGGAGGGCACGCCGCCGGCGGTGATGATCTGACGGTAGGTGTCCACGGCGTCGGTGGGTTTGCGGGTCAGGCTCGGATCGGTCAGCACGTCGACGGTGTAGAGGCCGAAACGCGGTGTGTAGGAACCCCACTCGTAGTTGTCGGTGAGACTCCAGTAGTTGTAGCCGACGAGGTTCATGCCGTCGGCCTTGGCGCGCTGCAGCCAGTAGACGGTGTCGCGCAGGTGATCCGAGCGGGTGTAACCGTCAGCGCGGGGCTTGCCGTTCTCGGTGGGCATCCCGTTCTCCACCACCCACAGCGGCTTGCCCGGGAACTTCTGCGAATAGTGTTGCAGCGCATAGTAGATGCCCTCGGGCCGGATGGGCAGCTCCCACATCCCGGCCGGCGGCGCGCCCGAACCGTCGGGCAGGTTGACGGCATTGGACCTGGGCGGCTCGAGGCCGAAGTAGTAGTCCACGCCGATGAAGTCGAGCTTGCCGCCGATGCGGTCCATGAGCGGGCCGTTGACCTGCGACTCCGAACCGGCCACATACCCGACATTGCTGGTGACCAGCGCCTTGGGCTGCACCTGGTGGATGTAGTCGTAGATCTGGTTGTGCACCTGGGCGACATCGTCGAGCATCTGGTCGGCGTCGGTGTCGTTGTGGCGCACCTCGTGCATGATGTACGCGACCGGCTCGTTCACCGTGACCCACACCGGATTTCGCGAGGTGTAGCGGTCGACCACCTTGCGGGCATTGGCCAGCCAGTCGTCCACCATGCCCGGATTGCGCCAGCCGCCGCGCTCGGCCTCCCAGCCCGGATACACCCAATGGTCCAGTGTCAGCATGGGTTCCATGCCATTGGCCACGATGTCGTCGACGAGCCGGTCGTAGAAGGCGAACCCGTCCTCGTCCCAGACCCCGGGCTCGGGCTGCAGCCGTGCCCATTCGATGCCGATGCGGAACACCTTCGACCCGAGGCTCGCGGCCAGGGCGATGTCACTGGGGTAGCGGGAGCGGAAGTCGATGGAGTCGCGGTAGCGGTCCCAGCCGGGATTGGCGTCGATGTACTGCATCCAGTTGCTGTCGGGCGCATGCCCCTCGGACTGGAATCCCGACGCGGCCACGCCCCACAGGAAGTCCGGGCCCAGGCTGCCGCGCGTGCCGGCCGCGGGCGGCGGCGTGGCCGGGGTGGCGTGGGCGATGCTCGCCACCGGGAGCAGCATCGCGGCGGCCGCGAGCGAGGCCAGGACGAGGCGGTGCAGTCGTCTGCGCATCGGGGCTCCTCCTCCGGGACGGGTGGTAGGAATGTCCCGAATCGGAGCGTAGCTGCTGGTTAACTGAATTCCGGGGCAGCGGCGGGCGTGTCGCGGTGTGGGACCGGTCTCCCCGACCCCCGGTCGGCGTCCGGTTTTCCGGTCCGGAAAAGCCGTGCGGGGCCGTCACCAGCCACATTACCCGCCTGCGCGCGATCCGCGGTGTCGGAGCCGGTCGGTACACGCCTACCGTTCGAGTCGTACCGGCCTGTGGCCCAAGCAGTTCCACGAGGGGGAGTCACAGTCCGGTGCAACCAGCCGGCGTTCGAGCGTGTCACGGAGTCAGCGGGGCAGGGCGACCGGGTCGGCGCAGCTGTCGAAGGCGTCCACCAGCGAGCAGGTCGCGGGCGGGCGGGTCGGCAGGTAACCGGCGGGCACGCCGCCGTCGTGGGTGATGGCGCGGTAGGCGTCCACGGCATCGGTGGGGCGGCGGGTCAGGCTCGGATCGGTCAGCACGTCGACGGTGTAGAGGCCGAAACGCGGTGTGTAGGAACCCCACTCGTAGTTGTCGGTGAGACTCCAGTAGTTGTAGCCGATGACGTTCATGCCGTCGGCCCTGGCGCGCTGCAGCCAGTAGACGGTGTCGCGCAGGTCGTCGGCGCGGGTGTAGCCGTCGGTGCGCAGCGCGCCGTTCTCGGTGGGCATGCCGTTCTCCACGATGTAGAGCGGCTTCCCGGGGAACCGGTGGGCGAAGTGGCGCAACGTGTAGTACAGGCCATCGGCCTGCAGCGGCAGCTTCCACAGCGCCGACGAGGCGAAGTTGGTGTACTCGGCGGCCGTGTCGGGGGACAGGCCGTAGTAGTAGTCGATGCCGACGAAATCCAGCTTGGCTGCGATCGCATCGAGCATGGCGCCGTTGACGATCGGATCCGCGGCGGGCACGTAGGCGACATTGCTGGTCACCATGGCGTCGGCCTGGCGGGCGTGGATGTAGTCGTAGATGCTGTTGTGCGCCTGCGCGAGTCGCGCCTGCATGGCCGGCACGTCGGCGGCGGGCAGCCCCCCGTTGCGGACCTCGTTCATGATGTAGGCGAAGGGCTCGTTGATGGTGACCCACATCGGGTCGTCGCCGGCGTAGCGGTCGACCACCGTGCGCATGGTTGCCAGCCAGTCCTCGACCATGCCCGGATTCGCCCACCCGCCGCGATCGGCTTCCCACCCCGGATACACCCAGTGGTCGAGGGTGATCATCGGCCGCATTCCGGCGGCCCGGATGGCCGCGATCACCGTGTCGTAGAAGGCGAATCCGTCCTCGTCCCACACCCCCGGCTGCGGTTGCACCCGCGCCCATTCGATGCTGAGCCGGTAGGTGTCGACGCCCAGATTCGCAGCCAGCGCGATATCGGAGGTATACCGGTCGTAGAAGTCGACGCTGTCGCCGTAGCGGTCGTAATCCGGGTGGGTGTCCACGTACCGGCGCCAATTGCTGTCGGGCGCATGGCCTTCGTTCTGGAACCCCGCCGCGGCCACACCCCAGTGGAAGTCGGAGCCCAGTGCGGGCAGGTCCGACGGGGCGGGCGCCGCTCCGGCCGGGGTGCCGGTCGCGAGCAGAGCGGTGGCGGCCACGGCGAGGGCGGCGACGGCATGGCGGCGGGCGTGCGTACGCATGGTCTCCTCATTCGGCAGGCAGCGAATCGGGCAGGCGTCCGGCATTATTGCCGACGCGCGCCCACACGACCCGGGGTTCGGCCGAATAGTCCGGTCCGGGCACGACGTCGAGATAGCGGGAGGCCAGCGCGCCAAGCTGACCGCGCACCGGGCTCGTCGCCGCTCACCAGGAAACCCGGCCGGCGTCGTCGAAGTATCCGCCGGTGGGCCCGTCGTCGTCGAGAGTCGCCAGGCGGATCGCGATGCGGGCGCCGTCGGCGGCGGTGCGGGTCACGCCGGGGAGATCCTTGGTGAAGTCGGTCGCGCAGGGACCGGGATCCGCGGCGTTGACCTTGATGCCGTCGCCATCAAGGTGTTTGGCGTATTGGACGGTGATGTGGTTGAGAGCGGATTTGGACGGAGAGTAGGCGACATTCGCGGGCAGGCCGGTGAAGTAGTCCTCCGGGTCGGACATGCGGCTGATCGAGCCGAGGCCGGAGCTGACGTTGACGATGCGGCCGCGGCGTGAACGTCGCAAAAGCGGCAACATTGCTTCGGTGACGGCGACAACGCCGAAAACGTTGGTGGCGAACACCGCTCGGAGTGTGTCGAGTTCGACTGAGCCGGGCTGCTGGTTTCGGCGAGGGCCGGCGATACCGGCGTTGTTCACCAACACGTCCAGGCGCCCGTGTCGCGTGGCGATCCACTCGGCCGCGGCGGTGGGGTCGTCAGCTGTAGTGACATCCAGCCGGATCGCGTGGGCGTCGATGCCGTCGCTACGCAACCGGGCAGCGGCTCGTTCGCCCTGGTCCGAATCACGAGCACCCACCAGCACTGCCGTGCCGAGATGTCCCAGTCCAGCGGCGATTTCGTAGCCGATACCGCGATTGGCGCCGGTGATCAATGCGATCGGCGTGTGTTCTGATGTCATATCGCCAGCTCAACACAGCAGCGCCGCAGGCACCAGGACCGAGTTGGTCTGCACCGATACCTTGGAGGAATGGATCTGCTGGAGACTCGGGAGCTGGTCTATTTCGTCGCCGTCGCCGAGGAACTGCATTTCGGGCGGGCCGCGCAAAGAGTCGGTATCGCCCAGCCCGCGTTGTCACGGGCGATTGCCCGGCTGGAACGGCGCTTGGGCGTGGCGTTGCTGCACCGCAACAGCCGGCATGTCGAGCTCACCGACGGCGGAAAAGTCTTGTTGCGGGAGGGAACTCGCGCGCTCGACGCTGTCACCGCGGCCGTCTGCCGCACGCGGCGCGCAGGCACGGACACCCACTTGGTACTGGCAATGAAGGCGGGCACCGGCGCCGGGGTGATCGGCGAGATCGTGCGCAGCGTGGGTTCCGCAGTACCTGTCGAGACCGTGCACAGTGTCGACCAGCGGATAGCGATGCTGCACGGCGGCCGCGCCGATGTGGCGCTGCTGCATCGACCGAATAATGATCTCGCCGGGCTGCGCACCCTCGACCTGATCACCGAGCCCCAGATCGCGATCCTGGCCCCCGATCATCCGCTGGCGTCGCGGGACATGGTGTCCATGTCCGATCTCGCGGGCGAACCGATCGCCCGGTGGCCGGAGACGACTCCCGGACCGGGCACGGAAGATCGCCCTCTGATCCGCGACACCGGCGAGCTCACTCACCTCGTCACCGCACACCGCGCCACGGCACTTCTTCCCGAGTCCGCCGCAGGCCAGGTCCCGCGCAGCCTGGTCTGCCTGCCGGTCGCAGATGCCGAATTGACCACCGCGGTCCTGGCCTGGCTGCCGGAAACCGATTCGCCGGCCCTGGCAGTCTTCCTGGATCACGCTCGCCGCTGGATCACCAGCCGCAATGGCAGACCGGACCTCGTCGCTACACGAAGCGGCCGACTCCTCGACCGGGGCGCCTCGAGCACACGAGACGAATCGGCGAATACCTCAGATCAACGAGACTGCCTCAGCTTCAGCGAGACTGGACGGGCCGAACCGGACGCATTCGTGCGTGCCGGTCTGAGGAAATCACGAAGCGCCACTGCGCCTACGACTCCGGCGAGGAAGTAGCCCCACCTGGCAACTCGCACGGGCCACGCTGTTCATGGTGCAATGCCTGCACGGCACCCATGTCTCGGGAACGATCGTTCACGAGACACGTTGGGCCGCTCCGGATTCCCGCAGGTCGTATAGGCGGGCGCGCGCGGTCTCGGTGGCGGACACGGCGAGGACGCTCACTCGGCGGGCTCGTCGCCGCGCGGGTTCGGGCCCCAGCCCGGTCGGCCGGGGCCGCGGTGCTGCGGGTGGTCCGGACCGCCCGGTTGCCCGGGCCCGCCGAAGGGCCAGCCCGGAATCTTCGGCATGCCAGGCATTTTCGCCCAGTCGGGCGGCTGCGGCATGGGTGGCATCTCGGGCATGGGCGGGACCGGCGGTACCGGCGGGATCTGGATACCCGCGGCGGGCCCGCCGAAGCGCTGGAATGCGGCTTGGCGTGAGGTGCCGAAGATTTCGCCGACCTCGGCCCAGGTGCGGCCCTCGTCGCGGGCCTGGCGGACCAGGGAGCGCAGTACGTCGTCGACGACGCCGTCGAGGCTGCGGGCCGCGCGCAGCGCCGCCATGACCGAGGGTGCGGGCTTGCCGTCGCCGGGCCGCAGCACCTCGGCGACGAATTCGGCATTGGTGGACAACAGTTTTGCCAGGACCGCGCGCTCGTCGGCGGGGTCTCTGTGTCGGGGATCACTCATGTGTAAATGCTGCCTTTACGCGAGAACTTCTGTCAAGGAAGGATTTACACACTCGCGGATACTGGCCATTAGCTGAAAGGGGGGCGGCGGGTTTGCCGCACCTATAACGTGGTCGTCAGCGATCAGGAGGTGCTGGGTGAGGACACCGACGACATGACCGATCCCGAGAGATGCGTGGCCGAGCACGAGCTGTTCGAGCTGGTCCGCAAGGCCGGATTCGAGGGGCCGGCCTGGAAACTGCTGGCGGACAGTCTGGTTCGCCACGCATTGGCCGTTTTGGGGCCGTGGGTACGCAGCGGCTGGATTTTCTCGGTGGCCGAGCAGAAGCGCATGCCGCTTCGCCCGACCGCGCAGGAACGACTGCTGGTGGAGACCCGCTTCACCGAGGACTTCGTGCAGGAGACCATCACCCGCGCGCTGGAGCGCTTCCGCCGCAATGCCCGCGACGGCGACGGCTGGAATGCCGACCGCGGCCTCAGCCTGGGCAGCTACTTCATCGGCGCGTGTGTGCTGGCCTTCGTCGAGCACTTCCGCCGCAGCCGCCGCACGGGCGACCTCTACCAGTTCCAGGCCGCGGCCCCGGTGACCATCGTGACCGAGGATGGCCCTGACCTGATGGAGGTGCTGGCCTCCGCCGAGGACGTAGCCGGTTCGGTGGTGGACCGGCTGGCGTTCCGCAGCCGCCTGGCCGAGCTCGGCGACCGCGACCGCGGGCTGGTGTGGGGCAAGGCCATGGGCCTGACCGGCCGTGAAGTCCAGCATCTGTTCGACTTCCCGTCGGTGAAGGCGGTCGAACAGCGCTGGGCCCGACTGAAAGGCGACCACGGCTGGATGACCGGCCTCGACGGCAAGGAGGCGGCCGAATGAGCCCCGACCGCGCCCCGGACCCGGTGGCCCGCATCGCCGAGCTGCTCGAGCGGTCGTCGCTGAACGAGCCCGCGCTGCAACGGCTCTACGCCCGCATCCCGCACCGCGTCGCCGAACTGCACGCCACCCCGACCACCGTCCCCGCGCCCGGATTCGCGGCCCGGCTCAACAGGCTCTTCGAGGTCGTGCCCGCCCCGGGCGAGCGCCCACACACCAACTCCGAGGTGGCCGCCCAGCTGACCGCGTGGGGCCACCCCATCTCCAAGCCCTATCTGAGCCAGCTGCGCTCGGGCGTGCGCACCGACCCCTCTCGCGAGACGATTGCCGCGCTGGCCCGCTTCTTCCGGGTCCGGTCGGCCTATTTCGCGGACGACGCCTACACCACCGCCGCCGACCGGGACTCCGAACTGATCGCCGGGCTGCAGTTCCACGGCCTGCGCAAACTGTCCACGCGGGCCTTCGATCTGAGCGAGGAGTCCCAGAACCTGCTGACCTCCATGGCCGATCGCCTGCGCGTCACCGAGGGTCTGCCCGAGGTCGGCGGCGGGGTCGATTGATCGCCGAACCCGGCCGCGCCTGATATACGAAATATCTTGCGGCGATGCGGTCCTGCGCAAGCGCTGGTCTGCCACCGTGTCCGGGTGCCGAACCACGAACGTCCGCTGATCGATCCCGCCTCCGACACCGCGCCCGCCGAGGCCGGACTGTCGCTGGCGCGGCGCTCGGCAGCCGAGTTCGCCGGAACCGCGGAGCTGGCGGCGGTCGTGATCGGCTCCGGGATCGCGGCCGAACAGCTCTCGCCCGGCGATTTCGGACTGCAGCTGCTGGAGAACTCCACCGCGAGCGCCCTCGGCCTGGCCGTGCTGATCCTGGCGTTCGGCCCGATTTCGGGCGCCCACCTCAATCCCGTGGTGTCACTGGCGGATTGGCTCGGCGGGCGGCGGCAGCGCACCGGGCTCGGCATCCGGGAACTGGGAGCCTACATGTCGGCGCAGTGCGCGGGCGCGATCGTCGGTGCCTTGCTGGCCAACGCCATGTTCGACCGCACTCCACTCCAGATCGCGACGCACCATCGTGTCACCGGCGGCCACCTGCTCGGCGAAATCCTCGCCGCCGCCGGGCTGATCACCGTGGGCTTCGCCGCCGCCCGCCAAGGCCGCGGTACGAGCGCCGCGGCCTTGGCCGCGTACCTCGGCTCGGCCATCTGGTTCACCAGTTCGGGTTCCTTCGCAAACCCAGCACTCACCGTGGGCCGCATGCTCTCGGACTCCTTCACGGGCATCGCCCCGGCCTCGGTGCCCGCGTTCGCCGCGGCCCAGATCGTCGGCGGCCTCGCCGGTTCGAGCCTGATGACCCTGCTGTACCGGCCGGCCGGGACCGACTAGGGGTGGCGCGTCGTCGAGGGGACCGCGAAGGAGGCGCGGTCGCCCGACCAGCCTCCGGGCGGGACCAGCTTGTCGAGCTCGGCGAGATCCTCGGCGCTGAGCTCGACCGCGGCGGCAGCGGCGTTCTCCAGAATGCGCGCCGAGCGGCGGCTGCCGGGAATCGGCATGATGTCCGGTCCCTGCGCCAGCAGCCAGGCCAGCGCCAGTTGCCCGGCCGAGATGCCCAGGCGCGCGGCCAGGTCCCGCAGCGCCGCCACCTGCGCGAGATTCTCGTCGAGATGCTCGCCCTGGAAGCGCGGGTCATTGCGCCGGAAGTCGCTGTCGGCGACCGTGGCAGAATCCAGTGTGGCAGTGAGTAATCCGCGCCCGAGTGGGCTGTAGGGCACGATCCCGACCCCGAGTTCGCGTGCCACCGGGACGATATCGCGTTCGGGTGCGCGCCACAGCATCGACCACTCGAACTGCACCGCCGCGATCGGGTGCTCCGCCACCGCCTCCCGCAGTTGCTGCGGGGTGGCCTCCGAGATGCCCAGGTGCCGCACCTTTCCGGCCTTCACCAATTCCGCCATGGCTCCGACGGTCTCGGCCACCGGCACCTCCGGGTCGATCCGGTGCAGGTAGTACAGGTCGATCACCTCGCGCCCGAGCCGCTGCAGCGATTCCTCGCAGTAGCCGCGCACATGCTCGGGCTTGCCGTCGAGTCCCACGCCGGTCTCGGTCCGCACGATCCCGAACTTGGTGGCCACCAGGGCGTTCGTCCCCGCCAGCGCCTGTCCGACCAGCCGCTCATTGTGCCCGCGCCCATAGCTCATCGCCGTGTCGAACACGGTGATCCCCGCGTCCACCGCGTCCCGGATGGCCGCGGCGGACTCGCCGTCGTCGGCCGCCCCGTACCCCTGGGAGAACCCCATACACCCCAGGCCGATCGCCGACACCGTCACACCATTCCCGAGCCGCTGTTCACGCATGCCGCCCATCGTGTCAGCCGCGCCCGCCACCGACCAATCCGAATTCGAATGAAATCCATTGATTGCCAGATGGATCGGCGCACCTGCCAGTCGGCGGCGGTGATCTTGGCCAGATCGACCAGGAACGGGAGCCGTTCGGGACTCATGAGCGTGGTCGTTCCGCGCAGCCTCAGCGCGAACCGGCAGGGCGCGCCGGGCGTCTGGATGGGGCGGCCAGCGTGCGGAAGCCGGGGTCGAGTTCCTCGTCGTTGTAGGCGTAACCGCGTTCGCGGGTGCGGACCAGCTCGCGCCGGAGTTCGGCCGGGGTGGAGGCGGATCGGGTGGTGCCCTCGTCGTAGGGCGCGCATCGAGAACGGCCGCCTGGTCGCCCTGGCCGGCAGCGGCATCGAGACCGTCGCGGACCCGAAGGGCAAGCGGGTGGGCATCGCCCACGGGTCCCGGCAGACCACCCTGCTGCTGTTCGCCCTGGACCCGGTCTCGGCTGGGCCGAAATCGAACCGGTGGACACCGATATCCACGATGGTGGAAACCTGCTGCGCAGCGGTGAACTCGACGCCCGGGAGGCCGCCCCCGCGTGGCCGGCCCTTCGGCGTCGGTCCGGTGACCGCGGAGTTCCTCGATGAGCAACAGCGCGCGGCGGACCTGCTGACGGCCAACGGCTTGCTGCCCCGGCGGATCGATGTGCGGTCGTTCCCTGGATCGCCGATGCTGTCACTGCCACGACGGCGGCCGCCGCGGGCTGAGGCCGCACGAGCAGCGCCCGTCGCCGCGTGGCATCCGGCAGAGACGATTTGCCGAAGCGGTCTCCACCGAATGCCATTGGCCATTTTGCTGCCGCAACCGGGAGGTTGCTGGCGTGCGAGCAGGGCTGGGGGCGCGCACCAGGGGCGGGGAGAGCGCGGAACCCGGGGCGGTGGTCGAGTGACCAGTTGGTAGGCCGTGGACCTCGGGTTCGGGTCGCCCGGCTGAACGGGTCCTTCCGCACCGGGGCTTCAGGATGCAAATCGGGGGAAATGCTGTGAGCTGCAGGGGCTCCGGGTTGCGGTTTGCTCGGAGATACCGAAAGGTTAGGGGAGACAGAGGATTCTGCTATGGTGGCTCCGCCGATTTCAGGATCGGCCGGACGACAAGAGAATTGATGAATCAAGACAACGCCGTGCTGCTTTCCTGGGTTCTTGCTGCCGCGCTGCTATTCGCCGTGGTCGGGCTGCTGTTTCTGTGGCGTGCCATGCGCGCCGAACGCGGGCGGGTTGCCGCCCTGCGCGAGGAGCAGGCCAACCGCGATGTCGCGGTCGAGGACATGATCGTGAACCTGACCGAGAACGTCGTGCCCGCCATCGGCGCGGCCGTCCGTCGCTCGGACCCCGACAACCCCACCGTGGACCTGCCGATCGTGCTCGAGCAGTCGCGCATCGCGGAGCTGGTGTGGCAGTGGACCGCCCGCTGCGGCGAGGAGCTGCAGAAGGTGGCCGCCGAGACCAGCGACCGGGTCCGGCGCGAGGCCGAGACCGAAGCGCAGCTCGCGGTGGCGCAGGCCGAATCCGAGCGTGAGACCGCGGTGGCCCAGGCCGAGGAGGTGGCTCAGCTGACCATCGCCCAGGCCGAGGAGGCCGCCCGCGTCGCCGTCGCGCAGGCCGGGGAGGCCTCGCGCAGCGCGGTCGCCGAGGCCGCCGACAGCGCCCGCGCCCAGGTGGAGGGCTCCGCCCGCGAGGCCACCTCGGCCGCGGTGCGCGCCTTCGGCGCCTCGGTGGTGAGCCTCGGCGCGGACGTCAGCCAGGTGCTCAGCGCCGCGCTGCGTCAGCACCGCAATGACGAGACCTTCGAAACGCTCACCCGCATCGACCATTCCGTGCAGCAGATGATCCGCCAGGCGCAGTCCTATGTGATCGTCTGTGGTGGCCTGCCCGGCCGCCGCTGGCCGCAGCAGACCCTCACCGACGTGGTGGGCGGCGCCACCGGCCGGGTCCGCGACTACACCCGGGTGCGCGCCACCGAACTCGACCGCCCGGTCGTGAGCCGCGCGGTGGAGCCGCTGGTGCACACCGTCGCGACGCTGCTCGACAACGCGCTGCGCTACTCGCCGCCGACCTCCTACGTGGACATCGGTTTCCAGGAGGGCCACCACGGCATCACGGTGATCATCGACGACGCCGGTGTGCGGATGAATCCCGAGCAGCTCGAGGAGACCCGCCGCGTCCTCGCGGGCGACCAGCTCGTCGACATCCATGCGCTGGGCCCGACCCCGCGCGTCGGCTTCCCCGGCGTGGCCGCACTCGCGCGCCGCTACGGCTTCTCCGTCTACATCGACGGCCCCAATATGTACGGCGGCATGCGCGCCATGGTCTTCATTCCGGAGACCCTGCTGGCCGCGCCCGCCCCGACACCCGTGGCCGTTGCTGCCCCGACCCCCGTGCCGGCGCCCGCCCGGATTCCGGCACCCGACCCGGAACCCACGGTGGTGGCGATGGATTCGGTGTCTCAGGAACTCACTCCCGGCGGCCTGCCCAAGCGGCGCCGCCGCTCGGCGTCGGTGTCGGTGGCGACACCCGTGCGCCCGGTCGTCGTGGATTCGACATCCGCGCGACCCGACATCGCCGCTGCCTGGCACAGCGGCTCCCAGCGCGGTCGAGCGGCCGCGTTCGAGCACTCCGAAGGGATGACATCGTGACCGGTACGCCCGCGACGGCCGTCAGTGACACCAACCGGCTGGCCTGGTTGCTGGACGATCTCGAAGCGCCGGGGGTCCGGTTCGCCGTCCTGCTATCCGAGGACGGCCTGCGCATCGCCCACACGGGTGGCGTGAGCATCGACGACGCCGAGCGTTTCGCCGCGGCCGCCTCCGGCCTGCGGGCCCTAGGCAAGGCGCTCGCCGAGTTCTGCGGCGGCACCTCCGACAATGCGGTGCGCCAGAACATGACCGAGTACGCCGACGGCATGATCTTCATCACCGCCGCCGGAGCCGGTGCGCTGCTGGGTGTTTCGACCACCCAGGACGTCGATGTCAGCCTGGTCGCGCACCGGATGAACGAACTGGCCCTGCGGGTCGGGCGCGAGCTCGGCAGTATGTCGCGGACCAGGGCGGATCTGCCGCGCTCATGAGTCGGCCGCGGCGCGACCCCGATCTGGTCCGGGCGTATGTGCGCACCGGCGGCCGATCGCGCCCGACGCGGGTGCTGGATCTGGTCAGTCTGGTTGTCGCGGTGGCCGATCCGGCTCCCGGCGCGTCGCCCGACGCCCGCCGCATCATCCAGCTCGCCCGCCGCGGCGTGCTGACGCTGGCCGAGTTGGCGGCCTATCTGGACCTGCCGCCGTCGGTCGTGAAGATCCTGGTGGCGGATCTGCTGGACAGCGGCCATTTGGCCGTCCCGACCCCGGTGGAAGCGCTGCCGGGCAAAGCCCTCTTGGAGGAGGTACTCGATGGACTCCGCGCTCTCTCCGCATGAGCGCGTCGTCGACTATGTGCCGCAGACCGTCACCCGCACCGTAAAGTTGCTGGTGGCCGGAAACTTCGGCGTCGGGAAGACCACGTTCGTGGGCAGCGTGTCGGAGATCCGGCCGCTGCGCACCGAGGAGACGATCACCGAGGCCAGCGTCGGCGTCGACGATATGGCCGGGCTGCCGGGCAAGACCACCACCACGGTGGCCATGGACTTCGGCCGCATCACCCTGAATCCGCGTCTGGCGCTGTACCTGTTCGGTACGCCCGGCCAGCGCCGCTTCGTGCCCATCTGGGAGGACCTGGCCGTCGGCGCGCTGGGCGCGCTGGTGCTGGTCGATACCCGCCGGCTGGAGAAGGCCGACGAATCGCTGTCCATCCTCGAGGAGCGCGGTGTGCCGTTCGCGGTGGCCGTCAACGACTTCGAGGGCGCGCCCAAGCATTCGCTCGACGAGGTCCGCGATGCGCTGGACCTCGACCAGGGCACGCCGCTGATGCGGCTCGACGCCCGGGACCGCAATCCGTGCCTGCAATCGCTGATCACCTTGGTCGAGTATCTGTTGGAGCCGCGCGTCTAGCCGTATTTTCCACGGGCAGAACATCATTCGTGGTGAAAGGCCCGGCCCGGCCGCCTGCGTGACGCATCTCGCAACGCCATCCATCCGAGCTGGAATCTGCGCTACGGTGAGCGCTTCCTGCCGGGTGAAGCGAAAGAGTTTCGGAATGCCGTTTGCGAGCCGCGGATCGGTCAAGATCCACTACACCGATACCGGCGGGCCGGGGCCGGCGGTGGTGTTCGGGCACAGCCTGTTCATGGACCAGGAGATGTTCGCCCCGCAGATGGACGCGCTCGCGCCCGACTACCGGATCATCGCCATCGATTCGCGTGGGCACGGGGCCAGCGAGGACGACGAAACCCCGTTCAGCTACTGGGATCTCGCCCGTGACGCCTGGGCGGTGGTGGACGAGCTGGGCCTGGAGCGCGTCGTGGCGGGCGGGGTCGCGCACGGCGGGTTCACGGCCGTGCGCATGGCGCTGCTGGCGCGGCCACGGGTGGCGGGGCTGATCGTGATCGGGTCGAGCGCGGAGGCCATGACGCCGCAGCGGCGCGCCGGGTATCGCGAGGTGCTCGACATGTGGGCGAGCAGCGCGACACCGGGGCCCACCATCAAGATGGTGTGCTCGCTCATGATCGGGGCCACCGCCGACGATCAGCAGCCGTGGCGGGCGAAATGGGCCACCGCACCGCGTAATCGGATGCGGCTGGCGGGCGAATGCCTGGTCAACCGTGACTCGGTGCGCGAGTTGCTCGGCGACATCGCCTGTCCGGCGCTGGTGATCCGCGGGCTGGCCGATCAGGCCACGAGCGCCGAGGAGGTCGCGGAACTGGCTGCCGCGCTGGGCAGTCCGGCCCCGGTCCACACCATCGCCGGGGCCGCCATGACACCGAACCTCACCCACCCCGGCGAGGTCAACGCGCTGCTGCGGGAGTTCCTCGCCGCCCTGCCGTCCTGATCAGGTCTCGACCAGCCCGAGGAACAGCTGGTGCGCCGGGCCCGGCGCGGTCCCGCGATAGCGCTGCACCCGCACGTCGAACACGGTGGCGGTGCGCGGATCGCGCAGGGTGAAGGTGGGGTCGTGGCGGCCGATGTGCACATGCCCCGCGGTCCACAGCCGCCGGAAGTCGGGCTGCTCGCCCAGTTCCCGCAGCAGCCGGTCGATACCGTCGCGGTCGCGGGTCCCGGCGGCGTAGGCGCGGAAGCGCCCGACCATCAGCCGGGCCTCGCGCTCCCACTCCTCGACCACGAGGCGTGCCCGCGGGTCGGTGAACATCCACCGCAGCACGTGCCCCTGCCGCGACAATCCCGGCAGGGCCGCGTCGAAGGCGCTGTTGGATGCCACCACGTGCCAGCCGTCGTCGAGGGCCGCCGCCAGATGCGGCAGCAGCGCGTCCAGAATTGTGCGCATCGGGCGCACCGCCGGATCCCCGCCGCGCAGCGCCCGCACGGACGACACGGCCGGGCGCTGCTGGGCCAGGTGGTAGAGGTGGATGCGCTCGGCCACATCCAGTTCCAGCACGGCCGCCAGCGAATCCAGAATGGCCGGGCCGGGATTGAGCGCCTCACCTTGTTCGATCTTGGCGATATAGCCCAGGCTGGCGTGGGTGGCTTCGGCCAGCTGCTTCCGGGTCAGGCCCGCCGGATGCCGGCCGGTGGCCCGTGCGCGCCGTTCGCGCACGAACTCGGCCAGCGTGGGCGCGCGCAGCCCCTCGGCGGTCAGCAGCCCGAATTCGTTGTCGGCCAACGGCATCCCCTCGAACAGATCAGCGTGCCTCCACCCTAGGTGCCCGCCCGCCGCCGGGTGCGGTGGAACGACGAGCCGGGGTGCCCTGACTCGGCGGTACCACCGCCGGTGGTCGCGGTGAGGAAGCCTGTTTCGCGCAGTGGTGCTCGCGAATTCGCGTGCTCATGACTGGGGTATCCGAGCGGTTGCCAAACGGCGAGCTCGCATTCGATATTGGCCGTGCGAGGGACGGCAGCGGCGCCGGCCGGGGAGTCGATGGGGCGGTATCGGCGAATAGCGAGGAGCGGCACCGGAAATGGCCAGTAATTCATTGTCGGGCGACGAATCGGGGCTGCGGTCGCGCCCGATAGTGATCGGGGAACAATCGTTTCCCTATTATTTCGGCCGCGACTGCGTCACCGAGATCGGTGCGGCCATCGCCGCGCTGGGCGCGGACCGGCTGGTATTCATCACCGATGACGAGGTGCTGTCCCGCTACCGCCGTGATATCGACCGGCTGGCCGGATCGATTCCGTCCCTGATCCTTTCGCATCCGTCCGGCGAGTCGATGAAAACGCTGACATGCCTGTCCGGCCACCTGGAAACCGCTTTGCGCGCGGGCGTCACGCGGCGTTCGGTGGTGGTGTCCTTCGGTGGTGGCGTGCCCGGAAATCTGGCGGGGCTGATGGCGAATCTGCTGTTCCGGGGTGTGCGGCTGGTGCACGTGCCGACCACGACCATCGCCGCGATGGATTCGGTGCTCTCGCTCAAGCAGGCCATCAACAGTGGCGTGGGCAAAAACCATCTGGGCACCTATTACGCGCCGGAGGCGGTATTCACCGACGTCGAGTTCTTCACCACCCTGCCTGAGCGTGAATTGCGCTCGGGCCTGTGCGAAATGGCGAAGAACTGCCTCGCGATCGACCCGTCCGCCCTGGCGGGGTTGCGGGAGGTCATCGGGAATATGACCGCACCCGATTCGCTGCTGTGGCTGCTGGACGCCAGCATTGCCGCGAAATCCGCGGTCACCCGCGACGACACGTACGAGCGAGGCGCCGGCCTGGTCCTCGAATACGGGCACACCGTCGGCCACGCCATCGAGATCTGCGATCATCGCGTGCGCGGCGCGGCCGGGTTGCCGCACGGCGCTGCGATTGCGCTGGGAATGCTGGTGGCCGCGCACATCTCGCACGCGCGCGGGTGGCTGTCCGACGACGAGGTGAGCGTCCACTACGAGATCGTCACCGGTCTGGGAGTGGAGCCCGCGCTGCCGGATTCAGTACGCATCGACGATGTGCTCACGGTGGTCGCCGACGACAACAAGAAGGGCTATCTGCCGCCCCGGCCCGATCTGGTGCCGTTCGTGCTGCTGCGCGCGCTCGGTCGCCCGGAGTGCACCGGCGACCTGCCGCTGGTGCCGGTGGCGGTGCGCGAGATCCGCGCCGCCCTCGACGTGATCGCCCAGCCGTCGGCGTCCGCGCCGGTCGTGGTCGGGTAGGCCCGCCATGCTCGCGATACACGGCGGCACACCGGTGCGCTCGGCGCGTCCGTGGCCGCGCTGGCCCCAGTACGACAATCGCACCGCCGCGGAACTGCTTGCCGCACTGCACTCGTCGCGCTGGTCGGTCACCTGGTACAGCCCGAGCGGCGGCAAGTCCCGGGAACGATTGTTCGGGGAGGCGTTCGCCCGTTACAACGGCGCGGATTACGGGGTCAGCGTCGACCACGGCTCGAGCGCCCTTGTCATCGCGCTCGAAGCGCTCGGCATCGGCCCCGGCGACGAGGTGATCGTCCCCGCCATGACCTGGGTCGCCCCGGCCACCGCGGTGCTGCGGGTGGGCGCGGTCCCGGTGCTCGTCGACGTCGATCCCGCCACCGGCTGCCTCACCGCCGACCACCTCGGCGCCGCGATCTCGGCACGCACCAGAGCGGTCATCGTGGTGCACCTGGCCTGTACCGCAGCCGAACTCGACCGGATCACCGCGGCCACCGACGCCGCCGGGCTGGCGCTGATCGAGGACTGCTCGCAGGCCCACGGCACCCGATGGGCCGGACGCGCGGTCGGTACCTTCGGTGAGATCGGCGTCTTCAGCCTCGGTGCCGCGAAATCCCTGGCCGCCGGGGAGGCCGGGGCCGCGATCACCGGCAGCCACGAGCTCTACCGGCGAATGCTCATGCTGCGCGCCGATTCCCGCGGATACACCGACTCCGGTCCCGCGCCCGGGGAGTACGAACTCGTCGAGGACGGCACGGTCATGGGCGCGAACTATTGCATGTCCGAGCTGACCGCGGCGTTGCTGCTCGACCAGCTGCCACGCCTGGACGACCAGCACACGATCCGCGAGACGCGCGCCAAGGAACTGGAAGCGGGGCTGCCCGGAATCCCCGGGCTGGCACCCGTCCCGGTGCCCGCTCCGGTGGACCGGCGTGCCGTCTACGAATACGGAATCCGATTCACGCCAGGCACTTTCGGTGACGCCACCGTCGACCAGGTGGCCGCGGCCCTCACCGCCGAACTGGGCACCAAGGTCTACCCGCCGCGCGTGCCCCTGCACCGCAGCTCTCTGCTGCGCCCGCACACCAAACCCCGCTTCGCGCGTTGGTGGGCCGACGCCGTCGAACGCGCCGCCGGTCGCCGTTTCCCCGGAGCCGACGACTACCGCGACCACACCCTGCTGCTGCACCACAGCGTGCTGCTGGGCCGGCGCGGCGACGTCGACGACATCCTGACCGCGCTCGACAAGGTGCGCGCCCACGCCGCCGACCTGCCCGCACACCCGGCCCCCGACCCGAAAGGCATGGCATGACATCGGAACTCATGGCGGACTGGGAGAGCCGCATCATCGACGGCATCATCACCCGCCGGGCCGTCGAATCGGACTGGGAGGAGTTGCGCGGCCGCTACGCCCGCGCGTTCGGCGGGGTGAAGACCCACGACTTCGAGGCGTGGAAGCGGCAGTTCCGGCTCGAGGACATCGCCGTGGTCGAGGACGTCTCGGTAGCGCGGGAACCGCGCATCGTGGGGACCGCCGCGATCATCCGCACCACGGTGACCGTGCCCGGCGGTGCGCAGCTGTCGGTCGCGGCGTGCGCGCAGGGCATGGTCGCCACCACCCACCAGAAGCGCGGCATCTACGCCAAGGTCCAGGCCGAACTCATGACCATCGCCATGGAGACCGAAGCGGATGTGCTGGCCGCCATGCCCGGCCCGGGCGGCAGCTACGCCTATGTCGGGGTCACGACGCACACCCGGCACCTCCGCATCGACCGGGGGCGCGCGAAACTGCGGGTCTCCGAGCGGGATTCGGCCTCGGTGCGGGAGGTCGGGCTGGCGGAATCGGTGGGGGAGCTGCGGCAGATCTACGCGCTGTGGCAGCAGGCCACCCCGGGCGCACTGGATCGCGGCGAATCCTGGTGGGCCAGTGCCATCAGCCCGCAGTCCTTCATCATCGTGCACCCGGACGGCTACGTGATCTACGACCTGGCCGGGAATACCGTGCTGGTCAAGGACTTCTGTGCGCTGACCGTAGCCGCGCACCGGGAACTGCTGCGGTGCCTGCTGGGACAGGGCGAGTACACGGAGATCCGGATGGACGCCGCGCTCGACGACCCCACCCCGCTGCTGCTCGAGGACTCCCGCGCGGCCGCGGTGACCGGGATCGACGCGGGCCTGTGGATGTGGATCCTGAACCTGCCCAAGGCCATCGCGTCGCGGGAGTTCCGCGGCGACTTCCACGGGGTGGTCGAGGTCGCCGACCCGTGGGGCCTGAGTTCCGGCGCCTACCTGCTCGACGTCGCCGGCGGTCACGGTAGCTGGTCGCCCGTCGAGAAGGCCGCGGCCGATGTCCGCATCGGCCCGCTGGAACTCACCACCGCCTATTTCGGTGCGCACACCCTCGGCGAGCTGGCGCGCGCCGGCCGCGTGGAGGAGATCACCACCGGTGCCCTCGAGGCCCTGGACCGCGCCTTCACCCCCACTCGGCAACCGTTCAACACCACGCCGTTCTGATCGAACTCCCCTGAGGACAGCACCGCCATGACCATGCCGCCCCCTCCGTCCATCTGCCCCGTGACCGGGATCGTCGGATCCGGGGTCACCCGGGTCACCACGCCCACCGGCGATCCGGCCTGGCTGGCCACCGGTTACGAGCTGGTGCGCGACCTGTTCACCGATCCGCGGCTGGGCCGCGCGCATCGCACGCCGGAAACCGCGGCGCGGCTGGGGGAGTCGGCCTTCTCGGGCGGGCCGATCGGCAATTTCGACACCGAGCTCGAGGATCACGCGCGCATGCGCACCCTGCTGCAACCGCACTTCTCGCCCAGGCGGATGCGGGAGCTGCGGCCGCGGGTCGAGCAACTCACCTCGGAGCTGCTCGACGCGATGGCGGACCGGGGCTCGCCCGCCGATCTGCAGGCCGCGCTCGCCCTGCCGCTGCCCTTGCTGGTGATCTGCGAGCTGCTCGGGGTGCCGTACACCGACCGGAACCTGTTCCGGGACTGGGTCGATGCGGTCGGCAATGTCACCGACCGCGCCAAGGTCGAGCAGGGTGTGGCCGAGCTGTTCGCCTACTGCCTGCAGCTGGTCGGGGAGAAGCGGCGCGATCCCGGCGACGACGTCGTGTCCCGGCTGTGCGCGATCGACGGCGTCGACGACACCGAAATCGCCACGCACGCCATGGTTCTGCTGTTCGCCGGGCACGAGACCTCGGCGGTGCAGATCGGGGTCGGGGTGCGCATGCTGCTGGAGAATCCCGGCCAGTGGCGGCTGCTGCACGAACGGCCCGAACTGGTGGCATCCGCCGCCGAGGAGCTGCTACGCGCCTGCGACGCCAGCAGCCTGCCCCGGTACGCGCGCAGCGCACTCGAGGTCGCCGATGTGGAGATCGCGGCCGGCGATCTGGTGCTGCTGGGCATCGCCTCCGCCAATCACGACCGGGCGCTGTTCACCGATCCCGAGTGCGTGGACATCACCCGGCAGGAGGCCGCGCACTTCCTGTTCGGCTACGGCCCCCGCTACTGCCTGGGCGCGCCGCTGGCCCGGCTCGAATTGCAGGTCGCCTTTGGGCAACTCGTGCGCCGATTCCCCACCCTGACCCTCGCCGTCGACCCGGCCACCCTCGCCGAGCGGGACGAGGTCTTCACCGGCGGACTGACCGCGCTGCCCGTGCGCTGGTGACCACCCTTCAGCACCGAGGACTCACGATATGGCTCTCGCCACCACCGATTCCGCGCCCCTCGTCATGACGCAGCGGCGCATCTGGCTCATCTTCGCGGCCCTGTCCGCCGGACTGCTGCTCGCCAGCCTCGATCAGATGATCACCGGCGCGGCCATGCCCACCATCGTCGGTCAGCTCGGCGGCGTCCCGCACATGGCCTGGACCACGACCGCCTACCTGCTGGCCACCACCCTCGTCATGCCGTTGTACGGCAAATTCGGCGATTTGTTCGGGCGGCGTTGGCTTTTCCTGTTCGCCATCACCGTGTTCACGGCGGCCTCGTTCGGGGCGGCGATGTCCACCGGGTTCTGGGAGTTCATCGCCTTCCGCGCACTGCAGGGCGTGGGAGGCGGCGGGCTGATGATTCTCGCCCAGGCCACCATGGCCGATGTGGTGCCGGCCCGGGAACTCGGCAAATTCGGTGCGCCGATGGGCGCGATCTTCGGGCTCACCGCGGTCGGCGGGCCCATCCTCGGGGGCGAGTTCGCCGATCACCTCGGCTGGCGGTGGTGTTTTTGGATCAATGTGCCGATCGGGTTGGCGGCCTTGATCATTGCCGCGCGATATCTGACCCTGCCCAGCAAACGGCCGACCGTGCGGCCGGACTATCTCGGGGCGGCGCTGATGAGCGCGGGCACCACCCTGCTCATCCTGATCAGCGACTGGGGCGGCAAACGCTATGGGTGGGGCTCACCGACCATGCTCGCCATGATGTTGACGGTGGCGGTGGTGATCTCGGTATTCATCGGCGTGGAATCGCGGGCCGCCGAACCGATGCTCCCGCTGGGACTGTTCCGCAACCGCACCTTCGCGACCACCTCGCTGCTCGGGTTCACCATGGGGCTGATCATGTTCGCGTCGGTGGCGTTCGTGCCGACGTTTCTCCAAATGGCCACGGGCGTCTCGGCATCGGCGTCCGGGCTGCTGTCGATTCCCATGACCATCGGCATGTTCCTGACCGTGTCCGTCACCCTGGGCGCGGTGACGCGCACCGGCCGCTACCGGGTGTATCCGCTACTGGGCGTGGTCATCATCGCCGCGGGCATGATCTGGATGACGCGCCTGGACGCGCACACGCCGGCGTGGGTGGTATCGGCGATGCTGTTCGTCATCGGACTGGGGATCGGCATGGTCATGCAGCTGCTGGTGCTGCTGGTCCAGAATGCCGTTCCCGCAACGGATGTCGGGACGGCGACGAGTGCGAACAACTACTTCCGTGAGATGGGCGGTGCGCTGGGCGTCGCGATCTTCGGCTCCATCTTCACCCACCGGCTCACCGGCAATCTGGACGCCGCCTTCCGGGAGCACCCCGGCGACGTGCTGTCCGCCGGGGTCAACCCGGCGGCCCTGCCGCCGGCGGTCGTCAACCAGCTTCCGGCGGCGCTGCGCGATGCCATCGTCGGGTCCTACGCCCATGCGCTGGTTCCCGTGTTCGCGTACCTGCTCCCCGGCCTGGCGATCGCTTTCGTTGTGGCCCTGCTGATTCCACATGTTCCCCTGGCGGACGTATCCGGTCTGGTGGCCCGCAAGGAGGCGGTCCACGACGCCGACCGCGAGGGGCACGACGAGAAGGAACCCACGACGATCCTGGGCACGCCGCCCGCCTGACCCGATCCCGCCGCTCCGGACCGGGCTGTGCACGTGGCGAAGGATCTCGGCCGACGGGCCGCTGGAGAGCTACGGGTCCGGGGGTCGTAGGGCTGGGGCGAGCGGCGAAAAGTCATGTGGGGCAATCGTGCAGGGGTGGGTATGGTGTTGATGCTGTCGGGGACGATCGTCGAACTGACCGAGCTGACAGTGGACGATGTCGCGCCGCTGACAGCGGCGGCCGGCGAATCGCGCACCTCCTACACCCACGCCCATGTCCCCGCCGACAGGGCGGGTATGCGGCGCTGGGTGGACCAGGCGCTGGCCGCCCGCGCGGCCGATCGGCAAGTGCCGCTGGTGATCCGCCGGGCGGGTTCCGGTGACGTCCTCGGCACCAGCAGCTTCCACCTCGAACAGTGGCCCTGGCCCGCCCACGTCACCGCGCGGCCCGACACCCCCGACGCCGTCGAGATCGGCTCCACCTGGCTGGCGCAGTCTGCCCAGCGCACCGGCGCCAACCGCGAAGCCAAACTCCTGATGCTCGACCACGCCTTCACCGACTGGCAGGTCCACCGGGTCCGCTTCCGCACCGACGTCCGAAACGCCCGTTCCCGCCGGGCCATCGAACGACTCGGCGCCAGCCTCGACGGCATCCTCCGCGCTGACTTCGCCGGCGCCGACGCCACCATCCGGGATTCGGCGTACTACTCCATCCTCGCCGCCGAATGGCCCGCCATCCGCCCGCAACTGCTGGCCGCGACCCGGGCTCGAGAATTCGCCGACCCGAAGCTCAGCGTCCACCCCCGCGGCGGCATTGCGTAGTACAACTACCGCATGGGAAGAGCGCCAACGGTCGGTCTCTACGTTCTCGCACTGATAGTCGTGGTCGTCGGCGTGGACATCCTCTTCTTCCGAAACCATTTCTGGGAACGCCTGATGGTGAACATCGGCATCGTCCTGATCTTCGCAGCCTTCTACTTCAGGTTCCTGAAGAGCTAGCGCCGTGCGAGGCCGCTGCGAGATCGATGCGAAAGCGAGCTCGGGCAGCCACTGGCTCCCGACGCACCAGGCCGAACACCGGCCTTCCGAGCCCGCCTCGGCGGACTGCGCGCTGCGGGTCAGACGAGTTCGACCTCGTCGAACCGGACGGTGAAGCTGTGGCGGCGTTCGCTCAGGACGCCGCCCTCCCGATGGAGGAGGCCCTCACTGAAATCGATGCGTAGTTCTTCCCGGCCCTTGTCGACGGTACGCACGACGCCGCAGATTCCGATGAACGGCCCCTCCGGGAAGTACACGACATCGCCCGGACCATATTCGGTAAAGCCCACGCGGCCACAGTAATCCACGCCGCTGTTCTTCGCCCGTGGGCGCGCTGGCGTGATCTCCTCCGTCCAGTGTGTTGAACCAGTAATTCGTTGAACAAGTGAGTTGCAGGCTCTTCTGTTACGGGTCGGCCGGTGGAAGTGACCGATTTGTCGGATGGGGTCCCGGACTGCGCGTGAAAGACAACGACAATGGCTTGACCAGCGGTGTATCTCTGCTGCTCGAGCACGTGCGCGACCGCCAGCACCGTCTCCTGTGCGGCCTCCCGGCAACACGGCCTCGATGGTGTGCCGAGCGACGGACACGGTGGTCGGCTGCCCGTCGCGAATGGCGATGCCAGGCTCCGAAGTACGGGGCCTGGCATTGCTGGGAGACGCCGGTGTCAGGGTGCGATGTGCACAGCCGGCGGGTTCCAGATCCCGTCGAGGGCTTCGATGCCGGGCCAGTAAAGACGCAACATGAGATTGAACTCGCCTGCCCCGGGTGCGGGCAGCCAGTTGGATTCCTGCTCCGGGCCAGGGTTCTGGCTTTGAATGTAGATCTCGACCGACCCGTCGGAGTTCACCCCCAGGTCTTCGCCGCGCACCGCGTAGCGGTTCAGATCATTGGCGATGAAGTAGCCGTTCTCGTCATACATGGTCAATGACCAGAATCCACCTACCTGCGGCACCTGATCGGCGTCGAACCGCAGAATGTAGTCGTTGTCGCCGGACAGCGGCGCTGATCGGCCGTCGACGTACGCGGCGGGATAGATCGCGTCCTCGGGCAGGTTCGCGCCCAGACCACCGTAGGCGACCGTGGAGCGGAACAGGTACTCCGTGCCATAGAAGCCTATCCCGGACCGGGTGGTCTGCCAGCCGTTCTCGGGTGCGGCATCGAAGGGCACTTCGATCTTGGAAAGCGCTTCTGGCCAGGCCAACTCCCACACCGCACGATCGGCGGCGGGCAGTTCGTTCAGGTTCAGTTTCTGTTCCGGTGTCCAGCCTGCTTCGGCCAGTTGCGCGAGTATTTCCTTGTCATCGGGGAGGGGCTGTCGGTGCGACAGACTGGAGTAGTACAGGTCCCAGTACTGCTGCGGGGTGAGGCCGGCGATATAGGCGGGGACCTCCTGTCCAGTGGGCCAATCCGGGTGCAGGTCGGTGTTCTCCGGCGGAACATAGGCGGTCCCGTAAGCGCTCAGCGGCACCGCCGTGAGCCGATCCTGGATGTCGTTCACAATCGCGACATCCGCAGGCCCGTCGACCTGGATGCGGCCGATGATCCAGCCGCTGTCGGTGGGCATCGGGTACTCGAGCACCCCCTCGGGCAAGGTGCCATGCCAGTTCGGCCCGGTGATGGCGAATTCATAGCCGCCTCGGTCACCGAGCGTGCGTGTGCCGGGCGAGGCCTGCACATTGGTCCACATGTCCAGGATCGGGAACAAGTAGTAGCGACCCCGCATGTCCGGCACGCCGATGATCAGCGGTTCGACGGACACGTCGTAGAACATCGACGAGTACAAGGTATCGACGTTCGGGCGCACCACGCTGGTGAACGACGCGTCCGGAACGGTGCGCATGTTGGCGAACTGGTTCATCGGCGCGCATCCGTACTCGTTCGGGTAGGGCACGTTCGTCGACTGCCGCCGCGTCACCTCGATAGAAACCAGTGGATATGTGTACACGTAGGCGCTGACCGCCGCGCCCATGCTGACGTCGGACCTATCACTCATCGAAGCACCCCTCCTCGGGACCAACATGATCCAAATCGATTGCTATGGTGATGATTTCGACTCCGATGCTAGCCCTGGCCGACTCCCCTTCGGGCGGGAATCCAACAAGCCCAAGGCCCGATTTCGAGTCGGGCCGTCCCGCCGTCCGCCTTCAGCAGCGTGGTCCACACGTTCACCGTCGTGGTCTTGCCGCCGTTCGGCCCGAGCAGCGAGAAGATCGTTCCCGCACCGATATTCAGATCAATACCGTCGCGGATCGTCTTGTCCCCGTATGCCTTCCGCAGCCCCGAGGCCGCGATTGCTGTGCTGTTCATAACGGCCGAAATGCCGTGTTAGTGGGGGTTCCGGACTGGTGAGATCTCGTATTCAACTGTCGCGAGTTGTCGGAGGAGTCCAGCCGACGGCTGACCGGGGTTATCAGGCGTGTGAATCCGACTGTTGTGCAGCATCACCCGTCAGCGAGGCGTTGAATGGTTGAGCCGAGCCAAGCCTGGAGATCGGCGGGGTCGCCGAGTTCGGCTCGCAGGACTCGGCGGCGGGTCGAGACGCCGAGCACAAAGGCATCGATCGCGGCGGCGCGGTTGCGGGCGTCCGCGTCGTCCAGGCCGCTGTTGCGCAGGTAGCGGTGCAGCGGCTCCAGCGAGTTGCTATCGAGGAACGCGGCCAATGCTTCTGCCGCCTCGGGGCGTTCGCCGGACGCGCGTTGCAGCACAAGCAGCGGATCCTGCCCTGGTGCATCGAACCAGCGCTGGACGATGCTCGCCGCGAGGCGCGAACCCAGGGTGGCGCGGTCGCCGTCGAACGAGTCCAAGACCGGGATCTCCACCTGGGTTGCCGCAAGGAAAAGGCCGTCCTTGCCGCCGAAATAGCGGGTGATGAGGTTGGGTGACACACCCGCCGCGTCGGCCACGCCCTTGACCGTGATCGCCGTGAACCCGTGCTCGGCGAACTGGCGTTGCGCGTGCTCCAGGATCCGCTGCCTGGTAGCGGCCGCGTTGCGAAGAGTCATGTGTACGAGGATACACATTATGTGTACGCTGATACACATGATTGATGAGGCGCGGGAACGACTCCGGCGGACGCGGCGGGTCACGACGCCGTGGAATGACGACGGAACGCGCGGTATCACCGGCGCTCGACTCGATGAACTGCTCGACCGCTGGGCGAATGGGTACGACTGGGGTACGCACGAACGCCGCATCGGCGAGTTCCCTTGGGTGACAGTGCAAGTGGACGATACCGAACTGCGGGTGATCCACCAGCGGTCCGCGGACGCCGATGCCCCGGCTGTCGTGCTGCTGCACGGTTGGCCGGATTCGGTGTTGCGGTTCGAGCGCGTCCTGCCGTTGCTCGCGGACATGCACGTGGTGGTTCCCGCGTTGCCGGGGTTCCCGTTCGCCACCCCGCTCACCACAGCCGGTATGTCGGTCAATCGCATTGCCGGGATCGTCGCGAACGCTCTGGATGGGCTCGGCTACTCCCGATACACGGTGTCCGGCGGCGACGTGGGCGGTACGGTCGCGGAAATCCTGGCCGGCGAACATCCGGATCGAGTGGCCGCCCTGCACCTCACCAACATTGCCCCGCTGCGTGCGCTCACCGCCGACCGGGCGAAGCTCTCGCCCGACGCGGTCGCCTACCTCGACCGTGCGGCGCAATGGTTCCGGACCGAGGGTGGATACATCTCGACGCAGTCGACGCGTCCGAACACCCTCGCCGTCGCCCTCGGCGACTCACCCGCCGGGCTCGCGGCGTGGATCATCGAGAAACTCGAATCCTGGTCCGACGCATCCGCCTTCACCACGGACGAGCTGCTCACCTGGGTCAACGCATACTGGATCACCGGCACGATCGGCACGTCGTTCGCCACCTACGCTGAACCGGGCACGCTTCCCGTCCGGATCGACACACCGACCGTGCTCTCCGTGTTCCCGCACGACCTCAAACCGGAGCCACGCAGCTACGCCGAAGCCTTCCTGAACATTGGCGACTACGTGGAACACCCAGCCGGCGGCCACTTCGCCGCCTGGGAACAGCCCGCGGCTTACGTCAACGACCTACGCCGCGCGATCGAGTTGGGTGGCGAAACGGAACGTCAGCGGACAGCTCGCACACGAGTCGCTCAGAGTCTTGTTTAAGCGCTGGTTGCGAGATCCGCGACGATGGGGGCGACGTTCGATGGTCGCGCATGCAGGGGTTCCGGACGAGCTGAACCGCTACGCCTCCCCGGCATCGAGTTGGCCTCGGCCCGTGCCGATCTCGGGCACGTACTTGTAGATCGTGGACCGAGAGACGCCCAGCATGCGGGCGATCGAGGATACCGATTCGTCCGGGCGGGTGAGCAGCGCGCGGGCCTGGCGGATCTGCTCGGCGTTCATGGCCGGCGGCCGGCCCAGCCGTTGCCTGCGGGCGCGGGCGGCGGCCAGGCCCTCGTTGGTGACGTCCACGATCAGCTCGCGGATGAACTCGGCCAGCGCGGCGAAGACGTGGAAGACCAGGCGCCCGCCCGGGGTGGTGGTGTCGAGCGTTTCGTGCAGGGACCGGAATCCGATGCCGCGCTTGCGGAGCCCGGCGACGATCGCGATCAGATCCTGCAGGGAGCGGCCGAGCCGATCCAGGGCGGGCACCACCAGGGTGTCGCCGGGCCGCAGGTAGTCGAGGCACTTGTGTAGTTCCTCGCGTTCGACGTTCTTGCCGGACTTCTTGTCGGAGAAGATCTTCTGGCATGCGGCCTCGCGCAGGGCGAGCAGCTGGCGGTCGAGCAGCTGGCCGGTGGTCGAGACCCGCGCGTAGCCGACGAGCGCGCCGCCTCCACCGATCGGGTCGAGGGCATCACCGTCGAGAACGAGCGCCGGCGCCGCGGCGAAGGTGTCGGTCATGGCCGTGACCGTACGAGAAAGGTCCGACAGGACTTGTTGGACACCAAGGGTTTTCGACACTTTTTCCGACACACGCTCGATCGACTCGACCAGGGTCTTCGCCTTCGGCGGGTGAGGTGTCGTAAATCGATGGCAGGCGGACAGGATGAGGGAGCCGGTAACGACCTCATCGTCAGTCGGCCACGATCAGGCACCGACCGGTTGAGAAGGCCGACCTGTGGGGCGCCGCTGACGGTGTGGCTGGGCATGCTCCAGGTTTCCTGTTTCGGTCGAAGCGGCCACTGGGGGTGTGAACCGGGCACATACTTGATTGGCCGGGTCTGTACAACCAAAGTTGGCGTGGCTCAACGTTATCCGGCCGACGTCCGCGCCGCTGACTTCATGTTCGAGGCGCACTCGAGGGAGGCGCACTCATCCGCCAACCCTCTTTCCGAATCGCTCGACAGCACCCGGTCGAGACGTAATCGTCTCGACCGCCCGCAACCAGGGGCGGGCGGCGGCGTCATCGGGCACCGCCGCATGGTCGAAGAGTAGATACACCGCCTCGCGCACGGCTTCGATGCTTACCCCTGACAGGAAGGACGCGTTGGCGAACCAAGGAGCGTCAGCCCATGCGATATGCGGGCTGACGCCGCTGAGTGCACCGAGGGTAAGCGCGGCATCGTCCATCCGACCGTCCAAGAAGTGGGCGAAGGCCAGGATCGGCGCGACCGTCGAGTCGTCGGCGGACAACTCACCGAACGCGGGCAGCAACTCGACCGCAGCTGCGTAGACCTCGGCGTCGGACGGCGCGGATGCGATCGCACGAGACAGGTGGCGGGCGCCCTGTTCACGATCACCACCGCAGTGAGCCAACACGTTTGCCAGGATGACATCGAGGGACATCCAACGATGGTATGGGATATGGATCCGCCGTCCAGACCCGAAATATGTTGGAGCCACGGGCATTTGACACATGTAGCGACCTATACATCGGTGCTCCGGCAATCCGAACCGGTCGCCGGGCCATCTTCGGTGCAGGGTCTGTTCGCCAGTGTGGTTGACCGCTGCCGTCAATGACGCGGCTTTGCTAGTCGTCGGCCGATGACAAGCCGGGCTGTCTGGATGGCGTCGTCATATTGGTCGAGTCGGCACAGGTAGTTGGCCTCCTGAATAATCGCGTGAAGTTCGTAGGCCAGTTGAGGTGCGGCGATGTCAGAGGACAGTTCACCCAGCCGTTGGGTCAGCGCGATTTCCGCGATCAAGGCGTCGCGGATGCGACCAATGGCGGCGATCAGCGCCTCACGCACGGGGGTGAGTCCTTGGTTCTGGGCGACCGCGGCGGCAAAGAAACAACCACCTTGAAAGTAGCCGAGGTAGTCGAGCCAGCGGTCGAGGATGTCAGTGAGCCGCTGCAGTCCCGGTTCTTCAATGGCGGCGTCGCGGAACACGCCGTTCATGAAGATGTTCTCCGCAGCCGCGATGGTGGCGATCTGGAGCTCTTGTTTGGTGGTGAACATGCTGGAGACGCCGCTTCTGGCATAGCCGGTCTCCGAGGCCAGGCTCCCGAAGGTCAGGCCCTCGAGTCCCACCATCGATGCCAGATCGGCCGCTCGATTCACCACCGCTTGTCGCCCGCGCTCCGATGACATCATGCACCCAGCGTACATCTGTACGGCAATGAGCGTACAAATGTACGCTGCAAGGGCGGATCTGCATCGCCGAACGGATGGGACATCATGCGCATACTCGCAACCACGGCACCGGTACTCACGGTGGAATCCGTGAGCCTGCCTGCGGCCATCGATTTCTACACCGATCTTCTCGGTGTACCGGTGCGGGCGCGACTGAGGAACCCGGCGGGCACTCTCGACCTTGTCCTCATAGGCTCCATGCTGCTGATCGGCGGTGGGACCGATGCGTTGGCCACACGACGCGACCTGGAGGCCACCTACATCGTCGACGATCTGACCGTTTGGCGCGGCGAACTACGCGCCCGCGGCTGCACGGTGATCGAGGAACCCACGCGAGGCCCGATGAGCGGCGGAAAACCAGTGGGGACCTTTATGTTCGTTCGTCATCCCGACGGCCGACTCTTCGAATATGTCCAGATGGACACCGAAGCCGTGCCTGCCGGGCATTGACCTATGTCACTGCGTTCGGTCGGCACGGTCATCGAGCTCGTCGAGAACCTTTTTGGCCCGCCCGCCAAGGTGATTCCACGGTCGAGCCATCCCTCGTCGAGGTCCGGCCCAGGGCCGGGTGCGGGCGGGGCGAGCAGGTAGCCGGTGGCGATCTCGGCGATCGCCGCTGGAGGCAGCGGGTCGAGTTCGCCGATGAAGCCGTCCGCCAGGCCGCGCTCGTCGAACCCGCACAGCAGCGACTGCCCAGCGTATTCAGCCAGAAACGGCACCGGAATCCCGAAGCTGGCCCGAGCCGCAAAGTAGTTTCGCCTACTTGACGGAGGTCGGCTTCCTCGGGTGTCACCGGGGCGGCGGATCCGGGCAGGGGAGGGCCGGATCGGCTGGTTGTCGTCGGTGGTTTGCTCGTCCTCTGCGAATGTGCGGGAGAGCGAAGCGACCGAGGGGTGCTTGCCCGTGTTCTTCCCGGTCTTGATGGTGAGCTTCTTCGCGATCTCGGGAATCGGGATGCCTCGCTCTTTCAGGGCGAGGGCGAGGGCGAGGGCGAGCGAGTCGTCGTCGATACTTCACCCCGGCCCGGCCCGGTCCGGGGCGCAGCGGGCGCGAGCATCGGCACGGTGTGGTTACGGGAGTACGAGGCAGACAGGGCCGAGTTGGATGCCGGTGCCTACGGTCACCGATGCGGTGACCGGCATTGCGCCTTGGTGGTTTTCGATCACCCAGATGCGGTGCGCGCCCGTTGTTGTCGGAGTCCAGGTGACGGTCGCCTTGCCGTCCACATCGGTGGCCAGGTAGTGCGGGTTGAGCGTCTGGGTAGTGCGATCGTTCGCGGTTTCGTCCACGAAGATCAGCGCGTCGTCCGGTGGGGCGCTTGCGGTGACCTTGTACGAGCAACCGGTGCCGTAGGAACCCGAGCTACCGAAGCTGAGTCCGGGTGCGACGTCCACGCTGCTGATGTCGGCCTGTGCGGCGGGTGCCGCGAGGCCGATGGCGGCGATCAGCGCACCGGATGTCAGTGCCGCCGCGGCGAACTTCTTCGAGTCGATCATGGCGAATCTCCTCATGTGCCAACAGAATTCCCCATCAAGGGGGCCGAAAACGACCGTCCCACAGGCGGAGTGCGACTACCCGCCCCAAGTTTCGGGGGCGTCGCCTTACTTCGGCAGGCTGAGCCGGGCAGTGATGCCGTCCAGGAGGCAGGCCGGCGTCCCTTCGATCGGATCGGCGGAACCGGTCGAGGTGCGGTTGTCGCGTCGGTGCCGGAACGCCGGATAGCGGTCATCGCCCAGGAGGTTGGCCATGATCGGGGTCGCGGCCTCGGCCCGTTGTTCGTCGGTGCGCAGGCCGGTGCGGTCGCGCATCCGCGGTTCCTCGGCGAGTTGCGGTGCGGCGCCGATCAAATGGCCGTCGACGGCGGAGGTGACCGAGGTCATATCGTCGGCGGACAGATCGATTCGGCTCAGTAGCGCGGACTCGACCACGCGCCCTTCTGACACGCCCGAGCCCGGACACGCCGGGTGACGTCAAAATTCACCGGTACACCGGGCCCGGACCGAGCCCGAGTGAGGCCGGAGTTTATTGATAACTGAGGACCGAATCGCCAGGTCAGCGCCTGCGGGGCTTCCTCGGCTACCGGGACGATGAGATCTGATCCTGGGCGGGGTGAGAAGTCCGAAGGAGGTAGCGCGATGTCGAAGTCCAGCGGCAAAGGCGGTAGTCACGCCAGCGGCGGCAGGATGACCGCCAGCAGGGCCTCGCGATCCAGAGCGCCGGTGCTCGCAATCCGAGCAACGCAACGGCGACATCGGGGTTCGCCAGCCGGGCCCAGTCCGCAGCCGCGACCAACGCCAGCGGATCCGGCAAGAAATAGCAACAACCACAACCATTTTCGCGATGCCCTGGGATCTACACGCGGGGCATCGCTGCGTTAGCGCCGGTTCCTGGCCGGGTGCGCCACTACCCCCTGCTAGCGCGGGTAGGTCGTCGACGATGGCGGAGGGCTGGTAGTTTCTGGTCTTGTCGAGGGTGCCGCTGACATGGAGCATGTCGCCCATCCGCATGTCGTCGTCTTTCAGAGGCGGAAGGTTGTTGGCGGCCAGCGGGTCTCGGACGCTGATTCTGTTCCGCGTCCAGGGCCATGGGCGCACGTTCCATCGCCTGTCTGAACTCACGGGATCGCAACTTGCTGGGTTTTCAGCGGGACTTGCTGACGGCCGCCGCCTATGGGGTGGAGCGGTTCTTGTTCGTTCATGGCGACAAGCCCAGCGCGGGAGGCCGGACCAGCGAGCTGACCGTCCGCGCCATGATCGAACAGACGCGGGCAGCGGCGGAGGACCCGGCATTCCGCGGCTGCGATCCTTTCCGGGCCGGGGTCACCTCCGGGCTGCGTCCGCTCCCGGGGTGGAAGAGTGCGGCCGACTTCGTGTTCGTGCAGGTCAGCTATTCGTTGGAGGGTCTGCTGCGCTGGCGTGACAGTGTTTCGCTGAGCGTGCCGGTGTATGCGGGGGTGATGGTGCTGGCCAGCGCCGGCATGGCCCGTAACCTCGCGGCGAAGATCCCCGACATTGACATCCCCGAGCAGTTGGTCGCCGACGTTGAACGCGACCGCGACGCCGGTGTCGCAGCAGCATGCGAACAGATCCTGGCCATCCGTGACAGCGGCGCGTTCGATGGCGTGCATCTGGTGCCGGTCAGCCGGTATCGGCAGGTCGCCGCGCTGCTGGAACGCGAGCTGTGAACGCAGACTGAGTTCTGGAACGAAGACCGAGCAGGGCCGGGGACCGGACGCTGAGTACCGTTCTCCCGCACGGGTCCCCGGGTTTGCTCAGGTCGCGGCGGCCTGTTCTGCCCTGGCCCGGGTCTGAGCGAGGCGGTAGGAGTCGGTGGCGGTCTCGATGATCGTGCCGTTGAAGGTCAACCGGCGACGATCGCCGTGCAGAGCCGGGGATCCGTGAAGGTCTTGGTCCAGCCGCCGAAAGCTTCGTAGGAGGCGATGGCCACGCTGTTCTTCTCCTCGCGCTCGGTCAGAACCTGGAACAGCAGTTCTGCACCGTGCTTGTCGAGCTCCATGTAGCCGAGTTCGTCGATGCATAAAAGGTCGACACGGCCATAGCGTCAGCTGCTTCTCGTCGGCGGCCTCGACCAGTTCGTTGACGAGCTTCGTCGCCAGGGGGTACCCCAAAACGACAGTCCCACATGCATTCAGAAGGGTCGCGCTGGCCGGTTCGGTCAGCGCGGTACGCGGCTACAGGGCGTCGGGCGCCTGGTTGGTGAGCTCGGCTTCGCTTCGGTCCATTCGATACACTCGAGCCCTGGCGCGCCGCCGCGCATCTGCGGGAGATGCTGATGGCCTGCGGTGTTCTGCCCGCCGTCGACAAACAGATCTGCGGGTTCGAACGCTGGCTGATCGGCCACCTTGCCACCATCGCCGACCCGGACCATGCCCAGATCGTCCGCCGCTTCGCGACCTGGCATCGTCTGCCTCAGCTGCGCGCCAAGGCCGGGCGCAAGCCGATCAACCCGACGAACCGCCGCCATGCTCACGACCAGGTCATGCACGCAACCCGGTTTATGGAATGGCTTGCAGATCAAGGGCTTTCGCTTTCCGCCTGCCGTCAGTCCGACATCGTATCCTGGCACGTCGAGAACAGCGCGGGCCGCCGTCAGCTCCTCCGCACCTTTCTGCTGTGGTGCATCGACAGCAAGCTCACGCAGCGTTTCCACCTGCCCACCAAAGAGCGTTACCGGGCATCACCCATGCCGCCTGAAGAGCGCATCGACTTGATAGGGCGCGTGCTCGCCGACGAGGGCCAGCCATTGCGTTCCCGCGCGGCGGCCGTGATCGTTCTGCTCTACGCCCAGCCCCTCAGTCGCGTCACTCGACTCACCGTCGATCACGTCATCCGCGACGGCGACCACATGTTCCTGCGGCTCGGCGAACCTCCGTCTCCGGTCTCGGAACCCGTCGCCCACATCCTGCTCGTCTGGATCGACAACCGCACCAACATGAACACCGCGACCAACCGCGGCGCGCGCTGGCTGTTCCCCGGCCGCCGCGCCGGGCAACCCATGCACCCAGACTCGCTGGGCGGTTTGGTCAAGGCGCTGGGTGTCTCGAACGTCCCGGCAACGTCCGCCATGCGCCAGCACGTCCAGCAGATGCCCGCCCCGGTCGTCGCCGACGCCCTCG
Organism: Nocardia sp. NPDC101769; assembly: GCF_044766925.1. Lineage (NCBI taxonomy): Bacteria > Bacillati > Actinomycetota > Actinomycetes > Mycobacteriales > Nocardiaceae > Nocardia > Nocardia sp. NPDC101769. The sequence goes on from NZ_JBIWMX010000030.1 coordinate 102,458, forward strand.
GCTATCACCCTGTCACTACCACCAAGCTTGCCACCGAAGCAGCAACCACTTGGAGCCGCTACGTCACCGCCTCCAGATTCCGGTCACCCACCGGTTGGAAACCACCAACAACCCGCGACAGTTGAAAACGAGATCTCACTAGATCGGAACCCCGAATTCCGACGCCAAATCACCGTGAACAGTGTGCGGCCCGGCCCGGCCCGCACCGAGACGGTCGCGGCCACACTTCCCGACGACAAGATCTCCGCGATCGCCGCCGACATCCCACTCGGCAGGTTCGCCGAGCCCGCCGGCCGCCGACGTGGTCGCCTTCCTCGCGTCGGGTGCCGGTCGCTGGATCACCGGCCAGGCCCTCCACGCCAGCGGCGGAATGTTCTGACCCCGTTAGGGAGCCCGCTCCTCAGCTCATCGCTGCCCCCGATGTCCCGCTCCGCGCGCGGCCCGAAGGCCAGCAATAGCGGGTCACAGTCGGGTTCCGTTAATAGACCTGCTGGGTCTCGATGGCGGCGGGCTCGCGGATGCGTCGGGGATGAAGCCACAACAAGGCCGCGACAGCCACGACAGGCATCACGGCGGTCGTCGGGACCTGCATCAGACGGACGTCGCCCGTAGCCAGGTGGGCCATGGTGGCGATCCAGTCGATTGCCTGAACAAGAATCATGGCGTTGATCCAGGCGACGTGTTTGCGCGGATCTCGGGCCGCAAGGAACATACCGTAGGCGAAGCCGAGGAACCGGCCGCCCATCATGACCATGAGCCAATCGGCCCACCCCGGCTCGGCGGGAGTGAACTGAAAGATGGTGTGCACCAGGGTAGGAGCGGCCACGAACAAGACACCCAGAACAAGTTGGGACACGGCGATGACCATCAGAATCACGCGAAGAGACCTCATACCCGGACGGTAGGTCGCGAGCGGGATCGGTTGTCAATCTGAATCTAGTTCCCGCCCTATACTATTGGCCATGAACAGCGCAGCTGTCTATTGCGGCGACGAGCTCTGTCCGGTGGAGGCCACCCTCGACGTGTTGGAGGGGAAGTGGACGATTCTGATCGTCCGGGACCTGTTATCGGGAACCAAGCGCTTCGCCGAATTGCGCCGCTCCTTGAGCGGGATCAGCCCGAAAACGCTGACAGATCGACTCCGGTCTCTCGAGGCTGCTGGGTTCGTGGCACGTGAGGCATTCGCCGAAGTGCCACCCCGGGTCCAATACGAACTCACCGACGCTGGGCGGACCCTCGAACCTGTCATCGCCGCAATGGCCGCGTGGGGTCGCGAATTCGGCATCCTCGCCGGCGTCGTAGATCACTAGCACCGCCTAACTAGTGTGCTGAACCAGTAATTCGTTGAATAACTGAGTTGTAGGCTCTTCTGGTGGCGCGGACGGGTCGGCCGGTGGCCGAGGTGGTGTTGACCGACGAGGAGCGGCAGACGTTGCAGCGGTGGGCGCGGCGAGCGAAGTCGTCGCAGGCTCTGGCGCAGCGGTGCCGCATCGTATTGGGTTGTGCGGCAGGCAAATCCAACAAGGAAGTCGCGGCCGAGCTGGGGATCTGGCCGCAGACGGTGGGCAAGTGGCGCAACCGGTTCATCGCCCGCCGGCTCGAGGGGTTGGTCGACGAACCGCGGCCGGGCGCGCCGCGCACGGTCACCGATGAGCAGGTCGAGACGGTGCTGGTAGCCACGCTGGAACGGCAGCCCGCCGACGCCACCCACTGGTCGCGGACGTCGATGGCCGCCGAGAGTGGATTGTCGAAGTCGACGGTGGGCCGGATCTGGAAGGCGTTCAGGCTGGCGCCGCATCGAGTCGACGAGTTCAAGATCTCCAACGATCCGCAGTTCGTGGACAAGGTCCGCGACGTTGTCGGGCTCTATCTGGATCCGCCGGAGAAGGCGCTGGTGCTGTGTGTGGACGAGAAGTCCCAGATCCAGGCCCTGGACCGGTCGGCGCCGGTGCTGCCGATGATGCCCGGCATGCCCGAACGCCGCACCCACGACTACATCCGCCACGGCATCACCACCCTGTTCGCCGCGCTCGACATCGCCAACGGCGAGGTCATCGGCGAGATCCACCGACGTCACCGCGCGGTCGAGTTCAAGAAGTTCCTCATCACCCTCGACAAGCGGGTGCCACCCGAGCTGGACGTGCACCTGATCTGCGACAACTACTCCCCCCACAAGGCGCCCGTAGTCGCGAAATGGCTTGCGGCACATCCCCGTTTCCACATGCACTTCACCCCCCACCTACTCGTCGTGGTTGAACCAGGTGGAACGTTGGTTCGGCCTGCTGACCGACAAGAAACTCCGCCGCAGCGCCCACCGGTCGATCCAGGCCCTCGAACGCGACATCCGCGACTGGATCACCCGATGGAACACCGACCCGAAACCGTTCACCTGGACCAAGACCGCCGACGACATTCTCGAACGACTCGCCTCATATCTTCAACGGATTCCTGGCGCGAGACACTAGGTGGGTTTCCGCGGCGTCGGCTTTGAGAGCCGCCTCAAATTCGCCCGAGGGGCGCACACTTCGCTGGCGAAGTCCCGGGTCTAGCCACCGATGCACCCTGAAACCCTGGGCGGTCTGCTGAAAGTGCTTGGAATCCACAATGTTCCGGGCCGAACCTCCGCCATGCGCCAGCACGTCCAGCAGATGCCCGCCCCGGTCGTCGCCGACGCGCTCAGCTATCACCACGTCACCATGACGAAACTCGCCGCCGAAGCAGCAGCGACCTGGAGCCGCTACGTCACCGCCCCCAGATTCCGGTCACCCACCGGTTGGAAACCATCAACAACCCGCGACAGTTGAATACGCGATCTCACCAGTCCGGAACCCCATCTTCAACGGATTCCTGGCGCGAGACACTAGCCGATCGATGTGACATGGTGGACCGATGGCCACCTGGAGAGAGTTCGAGCATGCCACGCCCGAACTGGCCGCCGCCGTGCGGGCCAGGTTCGAGGCGACCAAACACCACGTGCTGGCGACCATCCGCCGCGACGGCGCACCCCGGGTCAGCGGCACCGAGGTCGAGTTCACCGACAAGGACCTGAAATTCGGATCGATGGCCGACGCCGTGAAGGTCCGCGACCTGCAACGCGACGGCCGCTGCGCCCTGCACGCCAACCCCGGCGACGGTTCCATGGACGGCGGCGACGGCAAAGTTTCGGGCGTCGCGGTCGAAATCCCGGTGAGGGAAGGCAATTCGTTCCGGCTCGATATCCGAGAAGCCGTGCACACCACGGTCGACGGCGACGAACTGGTCATTCGGTGGTGGACACCGAACAACGGATTGCGCGAGATCCGCCGGAAATAGCCGGCCGGGCTCGCGTCGAATCACCCTCGGTGCGGGCCCGGCGCCCAGTCAGGCCGGGTGAGAACGGTCTTCGTGCCACTGCTCGACAGCAGTTCGCACAGCCAACTCATCTTCTTTGGCGTGCGCACCCGAGGCCCCCGCCGCGCCCAGAATCAGCCCGTTCTCGGTCACGAGAACGCCGCCGGCGTACGGCACGAAATCACCGCCATAAAGATGCTGGATGCTGCCGGTGATCGCCCCCGGCAATTCGACAACCCCCGACGCCCGCAGCGTCAGCAACGCCGTGCGAGCCTTCGCCACCGCAATCCGGCTCGTCATCGGCATCCCGCCGTCCGCGCGGCGCAACACGATCACCGACCCGGTGACATCGACAACCGCCACTGCAAGTGGCGGAAACTCACTTTCGGCCCCAACTCGCAGCGCAGCCGCCACCAACCAATCAGCCTCGGCCAAAGCCAAACCCGGCAACCTGGGAGTCTCAGTCATCCACACACCCTATCCCCGCCCCATCGGGCAGCCTTCCGCCCGGTGGGGCGAATTCGCCTCGTAGTCAGCATCTTCGGCGAACTTCGACGCTCCGTCCGAGCAACGGTGGAGTGAGGCCCGGTCGGCCCGTGTATGCCGTGGGCCAACCGGTGAGTCCTTCAGAGAACTGCCCGATCAGGCTGGATGCCTCAACGGACGACGTCGAAGATGTTCTTCTGGATTCCGTTGGAGTAGGTGGCGGATTCGACCAGCTTCAGCTTCTGGGCGTCCTTGTCGGACTCGGAGAACAGGCGCTTGCCCGCGCCGAGCAGGAGCGGGAAGACCAGCAGGTGGTAGCGGTCGATCAGGCCCGCGTCGGAGAGGCCACGGTTGAGGGAGGCGCTGCCGTGGATGATGATCGGGCCGCCGTCGGTGTCCTTCAGGGCGGCCACCTCGTCGATGGAGCGCAGGATGGTGGTCTCGCCCCAGTTCGTCACCAGGTCGGCATCGGTGAGGGTGGTGGAGACGACGAATTTCGGCATGCCCTTGTACCCGGCGAAATCCGCCATGTCGGGCCACACCGGGCTGAACGCCTCATAGCTGACGCGGCCCATCAGCATCGCGGTGGCTTCCTCCTGCTCCCGTCCCTTGATCTCGTAGGCCTCGGGAACGAATTCGACGTCCTTGAAGGTCCAGCCGGAGTTCCGGTAGCCGGGTTCGCCACCCGGGCCCTCCACGACGCCGTCGAGGGAAATGAAGGCGGTGCTGATGAGAGTGCGCATTGTTCTGCTCCTTGATATGTGGTGTGTCGGTTCGTGATTCGAATGGTTCGGCCGGGGCTGGTTCAGCCCAGCAGATTGGTGAGCCACTGCTGCCACCTGGCCTCGGCCCCGGCGGCGGGACCGAAGAGGTGATGGAACATCAGCGCGAGTCCGGCGGGGGCGTGGTGGAAGGTGTAGAGCCCGTCGGCGGTGCGGATCTCGAAACGCTCGTCGTCGGCCCACACCACCTCACCGTCCAGTGCCGGCAGGCCCGCCGGTTCGGCCTGCACCCGCACGCCGACCGCCACGGGGTCCGGTAGCGCCAGCGCCCGGATGAGCGCGGACCGCACCGCCTGCCCGGAAGAGCCCGTGGCGACGGCGAATACGGGAACCGCGATCCGGCCCGGGAAGTAGGTCAGGTATTCGCGCAGCGTGTTCAGGTGGAACGGCCAGCCGCGGCGCAGGGCGTCGTATTCGTCCTGCCAGTCGTCGCCCAGCATGCCGCTGTGGACCACCCGCAGGACGGTGCTGCCGCCCTCGCGCCCCTCGAGCAGATACTCGAAAGCCATGAACCGGCCGTCCTCGTCGGTCCCGGTGCGGGTGGCGAAGTGCTTGCCCGACTCGTACGCGGTGATCACCGACTCTTCTCGCCGGCCACCGGTATCCATGGCGGCGATGCCGCCCGTCCGCGCCTCGACCTCATTGCGCCCCATGAACCAGGAGTCGATCCCCGGCCCGGTCGCGATCGCCTCCCAGACCTGGTCCGGGCTCGCGGGCAGGGTCGCCTCCAGCTCGATCTCGAACGGATGCCCCATGGTCAGTTCTCCTGTCCTGCTTCGGATTCGGCGTCTTTCCGCTCCGTGGGTATCTGGTGCATGCCGACGACCACCCGGTGGTCGCGCCCGCCCGGTGCGGATTCGTCGTGGTAGCGGCTGACCAGTGTCGTCACCGCCTGTGCCAGCTCCCCGGCGAACGCCGCCCTGTCGGCCGCGGAGGCGAACCGCACCTGCGCGTCGATCCCGAAGGTTGCGACGCGCCGCTGCGCCCGGGCCGCGCCGGTCAGCAGCGCCCCCACCTCCTGCACCAGCCGCGAGCCCAGCGCCAGCAGCCACCGCGCCGACAACTGGTCGGGCGAACGCGCCGGATCCGGACTGACCGCACCCAGCGCGCTGGGGGAGATCACATAAGAGGCTGCCGTGGCCTGGAATACACGCTCGGTGACATTGCCCTTGCGCCGCTCCTCGACCAGCTCGACCAGCCCGTGTCGTTCCAGCTCCTTGAGGTGGTAGTTCACCTTCTGCCGGGGCAGCCCGAGCCGAACGGCGAGCATGGCGGCCGAGCCCGGCTCGGCGAGAGCGGCGAGGATCCGGGACCGGGTCGGGTCCAGGGAAGCCTCGGCCGCGGCGGCTTCTTCGATCACAGCGACGTCCAGCACGAACCCAGAATCTCACCGACAAAAATATTTGTCAAGGCAGTCGAAGTTGTCGGTTGTGGCGTGTCGCGGGTGCCGTCCGCGGTCGACCGGATTTTCGGCATTGACACCGGCCGGGTCGCGACGCACGCTGCGCCGGTGACGATTTTCTTGGTGGTCGTGCTCGGATTCTTCGCAGTGCTGTTCGGCTACGTCATGGTCACCGCGGTGGCGCATCGTGACCGCCGGCCGCGCAGCCGGCGCCGCGGCTCATTCGACGACTTCGGAATCTCCTCCGGCACTTCCCATTCCGGCATCCCGCCAGCGCACGGTGGCCATCCCGACAGCGGTGGTCACCACAGCGGCGGCTCGATCGACTGACGCGCGATGACCGTTCCTGCTGACTTCGGTCCGGACACCTACGTCGTACGCACGGGACTGTGGCGGTGGCGCCGCGCGTCGCACGGCCGAGTGGTCTTCGCCGTCCACGGCGCGGGTGTCTACTTCGCTGCCGACGCGTTCGGCCCTGCCCAGACCGTGCCCTGGTCGCGAATCTGCGCGATCGAACTGTTCACCGAAACCACCTCGACACCGCGAAATCAGTTCAGCCACCGCTGCATCGGCGTGCGCGCTCGCGGCACCACCCAACCCTCCCGAGGCGGTCCGGCCGCCCGTCCGGTACCCGAGTCGTCGGCCCGGCTCCTGCGCGACGCCGGTCGCGCCGACCTGATCCCTGGCGCCGACGGCACCATCCGCTGGGCGTACCGCCGAATGACGGGCTGGCGCGTCTCGCGTCCGAGCCTGACCGCGGCCGTCACCCGCCACGCTCCGCACATCCCGGTCATCGACGGTCCCTCCTGGCCGCCTACCCTGACCTGGTCCGAGGCGCTCACGGCCCGCAAGCGACGCCCTCGGTGACGTCGGCGTCGCGGTGAGTCGCGGCACCCGACACGCGCCGCGATGTCACACATCGGGCTCGAATGGTGTCTTCATGTCCGACACCACCAACGGTGAAGGAGGGCGGACATGGAACGGGTCGTCAAGGTCGTCGTGGTCGGCGGCGGATATGCGGGGATAATCGCGGCCAACCGGTTGCGGACTCGGGAGGACGTGGAGATCACGGTGATCAACCCGCGGCCACAGTTCGTGGAGCGAATTCGATTGCACCAGTTGGCCGCCGGCTCCGGCTCCGCCGCGGTCGAGTACGACGCCCTGCTCGGCGCGGGGATCCGGCTGATCGTCGATGAAGCGACGGTGATCGATGGGGTGCGGCGCAGCGTGGCGCTGAAGAGCGGAGGCAATGTGGCCTACGACTACCTCATCTACGCCGTCGGCAGCCGCGGGGCGGCCCCGGCCGTCCCGGGCGCAGCCGAATACGCCTACGACATAGCGGAATTCGAGCAGGCCGAGCGACTGCGCGATGCACTGGCCGGTGCGGACGCCGCCGCGCCGGTGACCGTGGTCGGCGGCGGGCCCACCGGCATCGAAACCGCCGCCGAGGTCGCCGAGCAGGGCCGCCCGGTCACCCTGGTGTGCGGGGGCCTGCTCGGCCCGTACCTGACGACGGCCGCCCGCCGCTCGGTCGCCGGGCAGCTGGCCGCACTCGGCGTGACCATCGTCGACGGTCCGGACGCCAAGGTCACCACCGTTCACCCGCACAGCGTCGTGCTGGCCGACGGTCGCGAACTGCCCAGCCGGATCACGGTGTGGACGGCCGGTTTCGGTGTTCCGGACCTGGCCGCCCGCAGCGGCCTGAGCACCGACGCCGTCGGCCGCCTGCTCACCGACGAAACCCTCACCAGCATCGACGATCCCCGCATCCTGGCCGCCGGTGACGCCGCCGCCCCCTCCGGCCACCCCCTGCGCATGAGCTGCCAGGCCGCCATCCCGCTCGGCGCCCATGCCGCCGGAACCGTCCTGAACCGCCTCGCCGAAACCAACCCTGCCACAATCGATATCGCGTTCGTCGGCCAGTGCATCAGCCTGGGCCGCAAACGTGCGACCATGCAGCTGGCCCACTTCGACGACACCGCCCGCCGGGCTTACCTCGCCGGCCGCGTTGCCGCCACCGTCAAGGAGGCGATCTGCAAATCCACGGTGTGGAGCCTCGCCCGCGAAGCCCGCAAACCCGGCTCCTACGCCGCCATCAAGGGTGGCAAGCGCCAGCAGCGCATCACAGCCACCACGGCGATGGCCGATCAGTAGAGGTAGACCACCGGTCGAAATCGCCGCTACAGGCCCAGTTTCGTGACGGCGTTGTCCTCCAGTGGGTTGGCGGTGCGGATGTAGCCGTGGACGGTGCGGGGGTTGGACCAGCGGCCCTGGCGCATGATCTCGCGGTCGCTGGCGCCGCCGAGGGCGGCCTGGGTGGCGAAGCCGGCGCGCAGGGAGTGACCGGAGAACAGGGTGGGGTCGAGGCCGGCGCGGGCGGCGTAGCGCTTGACGAGTTCGGCGACCGCGCGGCCGGACATGGCGGTGCCGGCGATGCCACCGTGTCGTGAAATGGTCGGGAACAGCGGCAGATTCGGATCGGTGAGGGTGGTGCCGGTGAAGCCGTGGCAGCGGTGGATACGGGGGTCGGGCGGCGGGGTGGCGTCGAGCCAGGCGCGCACGTCGGTGGCGGCGTGCGCCTCGCGCAGGCGGGTCCAGTCGGCGAAGGCACAGACGGGGCAGGTGCGCGGGCGCTGACCGCGGGGCAGAGCGACGCGTTGCTCGTTGACGCCGGTGGCATCGGTCTTGGTGGCGGGCAACTGGATCAGCAGCAGCGGCTCGCCGGTTGTGTGGTCGGTCGTGACGGCGACATCGGTGACCCGCAACGCGGCGATCTCACTGCGGCGCAGCGCCCCCGCGAATCCGACCAGCAACAGCAGCGTGTCGCGGCGGCGCGCCGGTTCGGTGGGCCACTGCGCGGCCGGCAACTCGTTCAGCAGCTGATCGAGGGTGTGCAGCAGCACCGGCCGCTTCCGCTTGGGCCGGCTGCGCCGGGTGCGGCGGATACCGCGCAGGGTCAGCCGCACCACGTCGGCGCGGGTGGGGGAGGGCAATCCGTTGGCGGCGTGCACGGCGGCCAGCGCCGCAGCCTTGCGCTCCAAAGTGGCGGCGCCGAACGCCCATTCGCCGTTCTCCCGTCGCGCGTCCGCCGCGGCGGCCAGATAAACCGCCACATCCAGGGCGTCCGCTGGCAGTGCCTGCCGCGCTTCCGCCGCGCACCAGGCCGCCCACGCGATCCAGTCGGTCCGATACGCGCGCAAGGTATTCGCCGACTGTGACGCCTCGAGATACCGCCGTAGCGATCCGGCCTGCACCTCGTCGAAGCGATCGCGCACCAGCCGCAGCGCTGCTGCGTCGACCAGCACACTGCGCACCCCGCGCCGCAATTCGCCGCGCACCTCGTCGGGCACCGCGATCACCGCGGTCTGTCCCACCGGCTCGGTGACCTCAGTCGGATCTGGCATGTCCCCGACCCTAGATTGAATGCGTGCTCCCGTTGCAGCAGACCCCGATTCACGTGTCCGACGACATCCTCGACGACCTCCGGCAGCGCCTGGCCCGGACCCGCTGGTTCGACGACTACGGCAATGCCGACGGGCACTATGGCGTACCCACCGCCTATCTGCGTGAGCTGGTCGACCACTGGCGTACCGACTTCGATTGGCGCGCACAGGAAAAGGCGATGAACACCTACGAGCAGTACCGTGTCGAGGTGGACGGCGTCCCCGTCCACTTCCTGCGCAAACCCGGCGTCGGCGACAACCCGATCCCGCTGATCCTCACCCACGGCTGGCCCTGGACATTCTGGCACTGGTCCAAGGTGATCGACCCGCTGGCCGATCCGGCGGCGCACGGCGGTGATCCCGCCGACGCGTTCGAGGTCATCGTCCCCTCGCTGCCCGGCTTCGGTTTCTCCAGCCCGATCCCGTCGCGCCCGGATCTGAACTTCTGGAAGATCGCCGACCTCTGGCACACCCTCATGACCGACGTGCTGGGCCATCGCACCTACGCCGCCGCCGGATGCGACGTCGGCGCCCTGGTGACCGGCCAGCTCGGCCACAAATACGCCGACGCCCTCTACGGCATCCATATCGGCTCCGGTCAGCGCCTGGACATGTTCAACGGCGAACGCGCGTGGGACATCACCGGCGGCCGCCCGATTCCCGAGGGCCTGCCCGGCGAGGTGCACGCACGAATCATCGAGCTGGAGAAGCGATTCGCGGTCCACCTGACCGCCCAGATGCTCGCCCCCGCCACCCTGGCGCACGGCCTCTCGGATTCACCGGCGGGCATGCTGGCCTGGATCCTGGAGCGCTGGATGCACTGGAGCGACCACCGCGGCGGCGACTTCGAATCCGTGTTCAGCAAGGACGAGGTGCTGACCCACGCGACCATCTACTGGGCCACCAACTGCATCGGCAGCTCGATGCGCCTCTACGCCAACCACAATCGTTACCCCTGGACCCCGTCCCACGACCGCTGGCCGGTGATCGAGGCCCCCACCGGCCTCACCTTCGTCGCCCACGAGAACCCGCCCGGCGTCACCACCGCCCGACGCGCCCAGCAGTTCCGCGACAGCGACCGCGGCGAGTGGTACCACCACGTGAATGTGACCGCCCACGATCACGGCGGACACTTCATCCCCTGGGAGGTCCCGGCCGAGTGGACCGACGACCTCCGCCGCACCTTCCGCGGCCGCCGCTAGCCTGCCGCCACCGCTGCGATGGGGCTTGCGGGGAGGTCGCTCGCAAGCCCCGCGGAATGCCGGCGGAAGTCGTGTCAGGGGTCTTGCCACGATTGGGCGAAACGCGACATCTTCACGCTGCGGCCGCGCGGGTCAGCACGACGACGGGAATCTCCCGCTCCACTTTCGCTTGGAAATCGGCCATGAAGGGCGTCATCTCGAGCTGCCGGTCCCACAGCCGCGCCCGCTCGTCCCCGCTCGCGACCACGGCGGTGACCGGCCAGGTCTCGGTGCCCACCTCGACCGTACCCGCCGGGTTTGCCACCAGGTTGTGATACCAGCCCGGCCGGTGCGGCCGGCCGCCATTGGCGGCGAAGACGACCAGGCGGTCGCCGTCGCGCTGATACGCGAGCGGCCAGGTACGGTCCTGCCCGGTGCGGGCCCCGGTGGTGGTCAGCAGCAGGAGATCGCGCTCGGCGAACTGCCCGCCGACCTGTCCGCCTCCGGCCCGGAATTGCTCGATCACTTCTTCGTGCAGTCGCTGACGCGCAACGTCGGTCATGGTCCGCATCAACTGCGTTGCCGCCGTGCGTATTCCGCTCCCGGCAGTGAATCCGCCTCAGTGCTGCAACCGCCATTCCGCATCCGGTTTCGGAAGCGGCCAGGTCCACCCGTTCTTCGAGCGAAGTTCCAATAGCTGCTGTCGGCGACCACACGACTGCTCGGTGTCACCGTCGCCCTCGACGCAGTTGCGGTGGATCCACATCATGGCTTCCACCGTGCCCGAGAGGCGCATGGCGTCATGCTCGGGCCTACGATGATGCTCGAGCACTGACGGCGTGTCCGACATGGCCCAATCATCCCTCAGCCCGGCCGTGCTGTCGTGCAGTCCGCGCGTCTTCGCCTCTTATGGGAGGAGTTGGTCATGTGCCGCCTGTTCGGACTCTCGGCCGCGCCGCAGCGGGCGCGCGCCACCTTCTGGTTGCTGGAGGCGCCCGACAGCCTGTCCCGGCAAAGTCACCGCGAACCCGACGGCGTCGGCCTGGGCACCTTCACCGCCGCGGGCGCGCCGCTGGTGGAGAAGCAGCCGATCGCTGCCTACGAGGATCGGCTCTTCGCGCAGGAGGCCCGCGAATGCGAATCCGAAACCTTCGTCGCGCATGTCCGCTTCGCCTCCACGGGCGGGCTGAACATGCGCAATACCCATCCGTTCGAGCAGCACGGACGCCTGTTCGCGCACAATGGGGTGCTGGAGGGGCTCGACGAGCTGGAGCACGAACTCGGCGACTATCGCCGACTCGTCCACGGCGACACCGACTCCGAGCGCTTCTTCGCCCTGATCACGGCCCGGATCGACCATCATGCGGGCGATGTCACCGCCGGCATCACCGACGCGGTCGGCTGGATCGCCGACCGGCTGCCGCTCTACGCGCTCAATCTGATTCTCACCACCGCGACCGAACTGTGGGCCATGCGCTATCCCGACACCCACGACCTGTATGTCCTCGAGCGTGCCGCCGGTGGCGCACAGGGCGATCAGCGGCTCGACCACGCGGGTCATAGGGGCATTCGCACCAGCAGTGGCGTGCTCGCCGACTATCCCGCTGTCGTCATCGCCACCGAACGCATGGACAACGACCCCGGGTGGCGGCTCCTCGCCTCCGGTGAACTGCTCCACGTCAGCGGGCATCTGGACGTGCGGTCCAGCATTATTCGGGATTCCCCGCCCCGCCACCTGCTTTCGCTCGCCGACCTGGACGAGACCGCCGCCGCCTCCCAGACCGCACACTGACGATCACCGCTGCGGCATGGTGCGGTCGGTCACTCCGGTCGCGAGGCCCGGGCCAGATCGACAGTGGCCGTACGCAAGTCGGCGATGCTGTCGATGGGCGTGAGATAGCCGATGCGGGTGACCGCGATGCCGCGCGGGGTGGTGACCCGCAGGTCGAGGCCGAAGCGGTCGGCGCGTTCACAGACCGCGGCGGACGCGTCCGGATAGCCGCCCCGGACGTGGGCCATGTCCAGCAACGCGTCCGCGTGATCGTCATTGAGGTGGGCGATGGCGCGGGCCGCGCCGGGGATGATCGGATCGGCCTGGGCGGCCGCGTATTCGTCGGCGGTCGCGGAATCCATGCGGCCGTACCCGCCGACCCAGCGGGCCCGCTGCACACGCAGCACCCACACCGTGAAATCGCTGAAGTCGATGTAGGTCTTGGCGGCCGGGACCGCGGCCAGATGGGCCGCGCGGGCCGCCACCGCCTCCTCGCCCTGTGGGCGTTCCGCGACCCCGGCGAGCGTCAATCGGGTTCCCGCCAGCGGATCCTCCGGCAACTCCGGGGTCACGATGGACAGGCTGGCTCGCGGATCGGCGGCCAGATTGCGGCCGTGCTCGGCCATCCGGGACACGCACAGGACCGGTTGTCCCGCAAGCAATCCGTAAGTGACGAAACTGGCCCAGGGGCCGCCATCGGCCGACAGGGTGGCCAGGGTGGCCGTATTCGTTGCCGCGGCAACGGTTCTGGCCTCATCCGCCGCGGACGGCCGGGTGGTGTTCGCGATGGGGGTCAGCGGCGGGGGAGTCGAGGGCGCGTCGCCCGGGTCGCCGTGGTCGAGAGCCATGCGTCACAGGCTACCCGCGCGGCCGAACAGGACCGATCAGTCGGGAAGGATTGGCACCGAGAGCCCTTCGCCCTTCCGCAGCAGGGCCGCGCGCGTGACGGTGCCCGCGCCGAAGCGATCCCGCAGTGCGTCCAGGGTCGAATCGAGGGTGGATTCCGCTCGCGGCTCGAACGCCAGCGACAGCTGCATGGTGTCGGCATCGTCCAGGTTGGTGAGGGACAGGCCGATGAGGGTGAGGCCGCCGCGCTCCCGGATCAGCGGCATGGTCGCGGCCAGCAGGGTGCATGCGACCCGCAGGACGGCCTCGCCGCTGTCGGTCGCCTCGGCCAGCGTGTGCGAGCGGGTGGCGCGGGTGAAATCGTCGAAACGCATGCGCAGCACCACCGTTCGGCACACCCGCCGGGCTTTGCGCAGCCGGTGTCCGAGCCGGTCGGCCAGGCCGTGCAGGTAGGCCGCGAGCTCCTCGTCGCTGCGATGGCGGCGGCCCAGCGCCCGCTGTGCGCCGATGGAGCGCCGGCGCCGCCCGGTGTCCACGCGGCGCGGGTCCCGCGCCCACGACAGGGCGTGCAGATGCCTGCCCGTGGCCGGGCCGAGCACCGCCGCGAGCGGCCCCTCACCCAGGTCCGCGAGCTGGCCGACCTTGGTGATGCCGCGTTCACGCAGCTCCCGCGCGGTCACCTCACCCACGCCCCACAGGCGTTCCACCGGCAGTGGATGCAGGAATTCCAGCTCCCTGTCGGGTGGAACCTCCAGCAGCCCATCGGGTTTGGAGACCGCGCTGGCCACCTTGGCCAGGAATTTCGTGCGCGCCACCCCGACCGAGATGGGCAGCCCGACCTCCGCGCGCACCCGCGTCCGCAGCCCGCGCGCGATATCGACCGGGGTGCCGGCGATCCGCCACAGTCCGGCCACATCGAGAAACGCCTCGTCGATGGAGATGCCCTCCACCTCGGGCGTGGTATCGCGGAAGATCTCGAAGACCGCCTTGCTGGCCTCCGAATACGCCGACATCCGCGGCGGCACCACGATCGCATCGGGGCACAGGCTCAGTGCCCGACGCACATTCATGGGCGTCCGCACCCCGAACGCCTTCGCCTCGTAACTGGCGGCCAGCACGACCCCGCCGCCGACGAGCACCGGCCGCCCGCGCAGCCGCGGACTGTCGCGCTGCTCCACCGACGCGTAGAAGGAGTCCAGGTCGGCATGCAGAATCGCCGCCCGCTCGGGGCGCTCGCTGATCCTCGTTGTCGAACCGGACACGAACATATGTTCGCATACCCGTCGGTCTGTTGTCCTGCGGTCCCGTCCACCCGACCGATTCTGACCACACGGGTGAGGCGTAGCTTCCAAGGCGCGGCAACACTTCGGGCAATACGGATCGAAGAATGGAGTCGACATGTGCAGCCGGCCAAAACCTGCGACCCCGGGCACCGTCCGCGCGAATCGTGAAGCGGCCGCACGCTACGACCTGGCGAACGTGCAGGACTACTCGGATGTGCCGACGCGGCCTGATGGGGTTCCGGTAGTAATCGCCGAAGATCCAACGAAGCTGACCAGGGGCCGCTGCGCTCCTCCGTGGGGGAGGAAAATGGTGGGCCGGTTGCGTCG
>NZ_JBIWMX010000031.1:0-113133 GCF_044766925.1 Nocardia sp. NPDC101769
GGTCGTCGGCCACCATCAACACGGCCCCGCGACCGGACGCAACCCGGTCCCATGCTCATGGCAAACCAGTGGTCCCATCACCCTGGCAGGCGACAACACGATGACGCCGATCGGTTTGACCTGCACGACCTGCCGATCCTGGTTCACGGCACGTAAAGACCCTGGAGTTATAGGTCGGTCAGGGTGCGTACAAGCCGGGGAGGCAGGGGCCCTCGAAGATCCACGGTGCCTCGGTCCTGCCGTTTTCGGGCAGCGTGACCGTGCTGGAGTCGATATCGAAGATGAAGCCGGGTGGGCATGGATCGCGCAGGTACAGCTGGGTCTGTGCGACGACGGCCCAGTAGATGTTCGCGAATTGTGTATGGGCATGAAGCCCGTCGGGCAGGCCCGAAGGATCGGGAGCGTACTGATAGATATCGTCGGTCGATCCCTGGAATACCGGCAGGTCGACCGGCGGTGGCGGTGTGGGTGGCGGTCCGGCCGGCCGGTCGTACTGTGCGGAGACGATGTCGTCGAGGCGGTAGGTCTGCTCCTCGGTGACGACCTGGCTCTCTGATTGGTCATTGACCAGACGCCGGTAGACCTGGGTTTCATAGGTAACGGTCAGCACCAGAATCCTGGCACTGAAATCGACGCGGGCGAAAGCGCCGCTGTATGTCCACGTGGGTGTGCTGATGGAAGGCATCTTGACCGTGACCTGGACGTACTGGCCGGGACGGAGGTTGGCGAGGTCCTGCTCCTGTGTCACATCCATGGTTCATGAAAGCATCTGCCACCTCGAGTCTTCCTCGCGAAACGCGAACTATTCCGCGCTGATTACCTTTCCGGTTGGCGGTTGCCGATGCCGCACTGGGCGATGCGTCCGGGCACCTCTGCGGCAGTCGGTTCGCTTCCTCGCCCGCGCCGTGGAATTGGTTCCGGCCCAAGGAGATTGACACCCTGGTTTTCGGGTGATCGGCCTGTCGGCGGTTCGGCTCATACAGCGAGGAGCCGCACCGGGGTCGCGGGCTTGTCCCCGACCGCGCTGGAGCCGACCCGCTCGGACGTCACCTGTGCCCGGCGTCTGCGCAAGATCGGCGGATCGGTCCGGTCAGCGCGTCAGCTTCCGCCTTTTCGGTGAGGACAGCCATCACATCTAGCCACCGTGAGGTCGGCGGGCTGACATGATCGGCACATGCCGCTGCCCCCGCGGACGAAGGTCCGGCCGGACCTGGCCGACACCACCGGCGGTGACCGCATCGGGTGGGTGGCACCCGCAGGGCACCACCCGATTGTCTACCGAGGGCGGCTTCCTGTCCTCGGTCGGAGACCCGAACGCCCGCCGGGTGGTGCAGTCCATGCCGCCGGACACGGTCAACGACTGGGTTGTGGTGTGGTGGAAGGGATCTCGCCACCCGGACGGCACCCGCGGGCCTGGAAGTGCTCGAACGCCCCGACCCTCGGTGGCCCAGTGCGGCCACCGAGGGTCTTCGGCCGCGGAGTCAAAACCGGCGCTCGCCCGCCACCACCGGTTCGGCTGTCCTGGACGCTTACCCGGCGCTGTTGTGCGCGATACGGAACTACCCCTGTTCAACCATGCCGGTGGCGGGCCCTGGGCGCAGATCGGCAGCATCCCGAGGGTGAATCGCCCGAACATGAATCGGCAGGATTATGGTTCGGATGCCGTGTCGGAAAGCGTGTTGCGAAGCCGGGATGTGGGCGCACCTACACCCGGCTACCGCCGGATTCCGGCCGTTTGGACCTCGCGTGCCGATCCCCCATCAGGCACATGCCCGTGGTTCAGCCGGTGACGGTGGCGGCGCGCAGGTAGCTGTAGACGGTTTCGCGGCTGATCCGGAATTCCCTGGCCAGCAACGACTTCGACTCAGAGGCACGAACGTAAACTGCCCCCGGCCGTTCGGGCCGTGGGACAGCCACCGTGGCGCTCCCCGCCTCGGACGGTGAAACAGCCGGGTCTAGCCGGTCGCGAGCGGACTAACCGGCGGAGGCGGCATAGAGCTACCGGTAGTGCCGGCAATCGGTGCGGCCACCGGAGAAATCAGCGGTTACCGAAGCATCTGCGGCTGCCGGAGTAGCAGGCGTGAGCGAGAGCGGCTCGGCCGTCGCCTGGCCGGCCCCGACGGTCAGCGCCGCCGCGATACCCGCCGCGACAATGAATATGCGCATGGAGTGCGCGACCGGACCTCCCAGCCACCCCGAACCAAAATTAATCGTACGCATTTCAAAACTTGCCCGGAATCCGCCGCTGCAGTCGCCCCACGCCCGCCATCGGCCCGGACTAGTGCCGGGTGACGGCCACCGATCCGGGCAATCAACGAATCCAACTCGGCCACAATGCGATCCGACACCACAAGTCAGATCTACCAGCGCGGACTCAGCCGAGCGCCGTTGCAGCACTAACCCCAACCCCGATCAACTTCTACGCGCCCGGGAAGCGTCTGATCGGCTCGACCGCATTCCGGACGAGCTTGCCCCTTGGCCGCCATCGTGACCGCGGCCTGGAGCCGACAGGCTCGATCAGCCGATCGACGGTGCGAGATATTCCAGCGCGTAACCGTCGCCGGAGGGGGTTACGCGGGCGATGCCGGGTGAGTCGAGGTGGGCGCCGGCTACGAAGTGGTGCGGTTGGGTCAGTTGTTCGAGGAGGGCCGCTCGCGCGGCGCGGGCCTGGGACTGGTTGCCGTCGAGCTCCCAGGACACGTTCGGCTGATCGAATTGGAGCGTGGGAACGTGAACGGTGTCGCCCCAGACGAGAAGGTGGCCGGTGCCGCTCCTGACGTCGTAGACGGTGTGACCGGGGGTATGGCCCGGTGTCGGGATCGCGGTGGTCCAGTCGTTGATCGCGACCTTCCCCGACACGGGTACGACCCGGTCACGGATCGGCTCGAGCCGATCCGTGAACACCGAGGTGTCGCCGGCGCCGATCCACACGCGCTCGAGTTTGGTGAACGCCTCTGAACCGTCCGGTGCGATCAGGCCGCTCACGTGGTCTTCATGCTTGTGGGTGATGGCCACATCGGTGACATGCGCGCGATCGATTCCCGCTTCGTCGAGCGCGTCGTAGATCAATCCCATGGTGGGGTCGTGCCAGACATTGGACGCGCCGGTGTCGATGAGAACCGACCGCGTGCCGTCGGTGACGAAGAAGGCGTTGACCGACAGCCGCAAGTTGTCGTCGGCCAGCGGCACGGCGGCTGGCAGCTCATCGAGCGTGCGCCCATCCTCGTCGCGGAGCCGTGTCGGCGGCATGTCGATGTACCCGTCTCGCAACGAGATCACCTGCAGATCGCCGAATTCGAACGTGGCGTGGTGCTGGCCACTCGAGATCAAACGCATGGAACCTCCGTCGTGTCGGGCGCATATCGCGTGTCTCCTATAGAAGACTCTATCTTCTTTAGGAGAAACATACACTGTGGGCAACGAGATATCCATCGATCGAGGAGCACGGTGGTCGAGCAAGACGGAAACGCGACCGAACCACAGCACGGTGACGACCTGGCGGGCGCGTTCGGCGCTAACGTGCGGCGACGCCGCGAGGAGGCGGGCCTGACGCTGGAGCAGCTGTCCATACAGTCGTCGGTCAGCCGGGCGATGCTGTCCAAGGTCGAGCGCGGTGAGAAGAGCCCGACGATCGGCGTCGCCTCCAGGATCGCCCACGCGCTCGACGCGTCGCTCTCGGACCTGATCGGTGGGGCAGCTGCTGCCACGTCTGGTGTGGCCGTTGTCCTGCGCAAGAACGATCGCCCCGTTTTCCGTGACCCGGAAACCGGCTTCGAGCGGCACATGGTGTCAGCGGCCCCGGGCGCGGGAGGAGCCGAGATGGTCGTCCACTACCTCCCCGCACAGGTCTCTACCGGGCTGCTGCCCGCGTATCCGCCGGGTACCGAGAAACAACTCGTGGTGCTCGAAGGCACCCTGACCGTCGCGATCGGCGGGATCAGCGAGACCCTGAGCACAGGCGACTCCGTGTTCTTCCAGGCCGACGCGGACCACGGCTTCGCCAACCGAACGAACGCCGCCTGCGAATACATCATGGTCATCTCGCGCAGAACCTGATCGGCCGCAGCCATCACCCAGGGAGCACGACGGAGAACGCAAGATCGTCCAAGCAGAGGCAACCCGGTTACGCCCGTATGGATACACAGGACATGGCCGAAGTAGCCAGACTCTTGCAGGTCGAGCTTGATTCACGCCCCGAATGATAAGGGCGAGGGTCCCGCGCCTACGCCCAGTTTTTACTGCGCTTCGCCCACCGAACGGCGGATTAACCCGGGCAACAGGATGGATAGCAGGGCACCATTTAGGAACGCAGACCCGCCGCTATGCCGCGCATCCGCAGTGCTTCGAGCTGGGAGATCGGACGTTCTGCCCATATGAGAACAGGGGGTCTTGGCCACCGACGCGGGATGCCGTCATCGACGCTGGCCCCGATGGGAACTTCAAAATCCATGTCGGCGGTCCACACACGATCGACTGGGATTACCTGCCCGATCGAAATACAAAGCGCGGCTGCAACGGATCCTGGGTCACCACAGTGAATCCCTGAATTACGGGACCGCCATTGCAACCGGCTCGCCGGCCTCGAGCGCCCGGCGCGGTCCTTTTCGGCGGCGACCGAACGGGTCCGGTCACCGTTCCCGGGGAGCTCGACGGTGGCCGCGGCGAAGCCGTACTCCGCCGCGTAGTGCCGGGCCTGGGCCGCCGGCGGGGGGTGCATCGTGCGCAGTTCGCTGCCGCACACCACTTCGGTGTCTGGCCCGTCATCATCTCCATACTCGAACGCGGTCTCCGACGCGATGACGACCTTGCCCACACCTACCGCCAATGGCTCACTGCCGCTTGACGCAAATATGTCAGCAAACGCTGCGCTTCCACACCACAATGGGCAGGTGCACACTTGTGGCATGGAGGTATGTGAGCTCACCGCAGTCGCGCTGGCCGCAGCGCCCCTGTCCCCGCCACGGTCCTTGCGCTGGGCCCAGGCGTCGACGCCACCGAGGCCGGCGTGATCGTGCCCGCCGGCGGGCCGGAGCCGCGCCGCCCGCTGAACAGCATCTCGGACGCACGCGCGTTCTTTCACACCAACGCCGTGCCGCTGTATTTCATCTCGCCGACCCCGTTCAACCTGCTGGGCATCGACCGCTGGGTACGGAACTTCTTCTACCTGACGTACTTCGACTCTTTCGAGGGCGAACATCCGCGCGTGTTCGTGCCCCGGTGGCGCGATCGCAGGGATTTCGGGTCCATGGGGGATGTGTGCAACCACCTCCTGCGTGATCCCGAGACACTCGAGTTCATCGCGCACCGAGGGCCCGGTGGCAAGGCCTGCTTTGTGATGCTCGACGAGGAGACCCAGGCCCTCGCGCACCAGGCGGGGCTCGAGGTCATGCACCCGTCGGCGGAGCTGCGCCAACGCCTGAGCTCCAAGATCGTCATGACGCGCCTGGCCGACGAGGCGGGCGTGCCGAGCGTGCCTCACGTGATCGGGCGGGTCGGCTCCTACGACGAGTTGCTGGCACTCGCGGAAAGCGGCGGGCTGGGAGATGACCTCGTCGTCGAGGCCGCTTATGGCGACGCCGGCACGGAGACGTTCTTCGTGCGCGGTCAGCGCGACTTCGACCATTGCGCCAGTGACCTGGTGGGGCAGCAGGAACTCAAAGTCATGAAGCGCATCCGCAATGCCGAGCTGTGCCTCGAGGGCACTGTGACCCGCCACGGCACCGTGATCGGCCCCCCGATGACGAGCCTCGTCGGCTACCCGGAGCTGACTCCGCGCAGGGGCGGCTGGTGCGGCAACGACATCTGGCGCGAGGTGCTCCCGCCCGCACAGACGCACGCCGCGCGAGAGATGGTACGAAAGCTGGGCGACGTCCTTCACCGCGAGGGATATCGCGGCTACTTCGAGGTGGACCTGTTGCACGACCTGGACTCCGACGAGCTCTACCTCGGCGAGGTGAACCCGCGCCTCAGCGGCGCAAGCCCGATGACGAACTTGACCACCGAGGCCTACGCCGACGTGCCGCTGTTCCTGTTCCACCTGCTCGAGTACATGGACGTGGAGTACGAGCTCGACATCGAGGAGATCAACTCGCGCTGGGAACGGGGCTATGGCGAGGACGAGGTCTGGGGTCAGCTGATAATCACGGAGACCTCGCCGGATCTCGAGCTCTTCACCGCGACCCCACGCACAGGTGTGTGGCACCTCGACGACGACCGGCGCATCTCGTTTGCGCGCCCGGACAGCGACTGGGACTCGCTGATCGACGAGTCCGAGGCCTTCTACATGCGTGTCGCGGCGCCTGGCGACTTGCGCTGCGAGGGCGCCCAACTCGGCGTGCTCGTCACCCGCGGGCACCTGCAGACCAACGACTACCAGCTCACCGAGCGCTGCCGATATTGGGTCGAGGGCATCAAGGCGCAGTTCGCCTCGACACCCCTGGCGTCGGCCACGCCGATCGTCTCGCGGCTCGTCGCACGAGCCTGAGCAAGGGCCCACGAACTGCTCGACACACCATCGAGCGCGAGCCCCTGATCCAGCCATCTCCCAAAGCTCCTCGGGCACAAGGCGTCTCGACAACTTGTCCACCGCAACCGAACATCATGCGGTACGACCCGTCGTGGTGTGGGCCCGGCATGCGGCGTGGTCTGGGTCTGCTGCGAGGAGCGGACCGCATACCGGACGAGGGCGACGATCCCGGCGAGGACCAGCGTCTGCGGCTGCACCTACTCTCCCAACGCCATTGGCGTCAGTGCCTCCATTGCCCTCAAGTCTGGAACCGACTTCGCACCCCCACCGTCTCGCCGGGCTATGACCCGCTACAGGATGTTTATGAGCGGTCAGCACTATGGCCCACAGGAGCAGTAGGGCCACGCCCCAGCCGCGCAGACTTGTGTCGCGGCCCATCCATATCGAGTGTGCGCCGACCAGGTATGGAACGGTCGGTTCGCGGAGTGTTGCCCGGCAGCCGGTCCAGGGGGAC
The DNA here is from genome assembly GCF_044766925.1 of Nocardia sp. NPDC101769. Taxonomy (NCBI): domain Bacteria; kingdom Bacillati; phylum Actinomycetota; class Actinomycetes; order Mycobacteriales; family Nocardiaceae; genus Nocardia; species Nocardia sp. NPDC101769. The sequence continues at coordinate 6,981 of NZ_JBIWMX010000031.1, forward strand.
TTCCTGCTTGGACCAGGCGATGGATTCGCAGTCGTTGTGGTGGATACGGCATTGCACAGCGGCGACGACGGGCTCTGTCATCCATTCAGGGAGTCGGGTGCTGCGGCTGTGTCCCGAGTTCGTGCAACCGTCGGCGTTGGTTGGCTGTTCGCAGCTCGGCCAGGAAGGTGCTGAGCAGGTCCCCTTTTTGTCGTCTGTGGGTGGTGACCACCGCCAGAATCCGCCCTGGTCCGATCTCGACCGTTTCGGTGGCCTGCCCTGGATCGGTCAGTTCCTTCGTGCCGCTGGAGGTTTCGACTTGCCATCCTGTCTCGGTGGAGTGCAGCACGCCTACCGCGGCCAGTTCGAAGGCACGGCGAATCGTGTCGACAGCGCCGGTGAGGTCGTCCAGGTGCGTGAGGGACTCGGCGGTGAGCCGGGCCAGGTTGCGGGCCTCGGCTGTGCTGCGGGCGGCACGTAATCCCTGCCGGGCCAACAGGTCGACCAGGCCGCCGACCACGACGGCGACGACACCGAAGGTGACGAGCGCGATCACGTCGACCCAGTTGGCGACGCGCAAAGTGTGCAGGGGCTCGGTGAAGTAGTAGTCGGCCAGCAATACGCCCACTGCGGTGGCCAGCAGTGCGGGCAGTACACCACCGAGCAACGCTGCGCCGAGGACTGCGATGAGATCGCACAGCAGCGCACCGGTGAGCCCGACCGACGGTCGGACCGTGGTTCAGTGCCAGCGTGATCATCGCATTGCTAAGACCACGGGGCAGCCGCGAGGGTGACGGTCATGGTGAGTCCGCCACCGGGTGTGTCGTCGGGTGTGATGGTGGCGCCCATGGCTTCGGCGAGGCCGCGTGCCAAGGCCAAGCCGAGGCCGACACCGTTGCCGTTGTGTCGGTCGTCGAGGCGCTGGAACGGCAGGAAGACACGGTCGCGGTCGGCGGGGTCGATGCCGGGCCCGTGATCGATGACTTCGACCCGGACCGAGCCGTTCGCCGACGCGGTGGCGGCGATGGAGGGCGGCGCGCCTTCCGGGCTGTAGCGCAGGGCATTCGCCAGGAGGTTGACCAGAACCCGTTCCAGCAGTACCGAATCCGCTCGGATGAGCGGCAGGGTCGGCTCGACGGTGGCCTGCACCTGGCCGGTGGCGTCGAGGTCGTCCAGTGCGCGGGGCAACACCTCTTCCAGATCTTGGCGTGCACGACGATGGAGCGGCCCTCTGGCGTTTCGTCCGCGAGGCTGGCCAGTTGTGCCGCCTCGGCCAGTTCCATGATGGAAATGCCTGGGACAGGGACGAATTCGCTGGCCTGCCGGTTGCCGAAGGTTATCGTTCCGGTCTCGTCGAGCAGCAGGGTGTGCACATCGCCGGCGGCCTCCACCGCGCGGCCGGACATCGCGAGCACATTGCGCTGCACCATGCGGTCCATGCCCGCGATGCCGATGGCCGACAGCAATGCGCCGATGGTGGTAGGGATGAGGCATACCAGAAGCGACACCAGAACCACGACGGCGACGCCCTGACCGGAAACGGCGAGAGTGTCGTGTGCGGCGGGCATGACGGTCTTGGAGAAGATCGTCATCGGCTGCAGTGTGATCGTGGCGACCAGGAGGATGAAGGTCGGCGCCGGCAACAGCAGATTGAGCGCCAGTTCGTTCGGGGTCTTCTGACGCTTCGCGCCTTCGACCAGCAGAATCATGCGGTCGAGGAAGCTCTCGCCCGCTTGTTGGGTGATCCGGACCAGAATCCGATCGGATAACACCTTGGTGCCGCCCGTCACCGCCGACCGATTCCCGGATGACGGGTGCGGATTCTCCGGTGATGGCCGATTCGTCCACATTGGCCGCGCCCTCGATCACCTCGCCGTCGCCCGGAATCAGTTCTCCCGCAACGACTCTGACGATATCGCCGCGGCGGAGGGCAGCAGCAGGCATCTCCTCTACGATCACGCTGTCGAGCCGCCCGCCCGCCAGTCCGGGACTCGATAGGCCACAGTCTGTTGCTGCGTCTTCCGCAGAGTATTCGCCTGCGCCCTGCCGCGGCTCTCCGCCACGGCCTCGGCCAGGTTTCCGAAAAGCACAGTGAGCCACAGCCATCCGGAGATCAGCCAGGCGAACAGCGAAGGGGTGGCCGCAGCCATCACGGTGGTCAGCACCGCGCCGTTCCTGGTCACGAACATCACCGGATTGCGCCACAACGTGCGCGGATCCAGCTTGCGCACCGCCTCGGGCAGCGCGGTCACCAGCTGCCGTGGTTCGAGCAGCCCGCCAGCCACCCGCTGCAGCTCAGGGGGCTCTTCCTTGTGGCGGCGCCGGCGGAGCGCTTCCACTGTCATCAGAATTTCTCCGTATAACGAATCGCGATCAGCAGATAGATCGCGATACCCAGCCCGATCACCAGGGCGAAAGTGTTTTGCATTGTCACTGCGTCGGTCACCGGTTCCATAGTTCTGCGCTCTTGATGGAATGGCCGAATTGAACCCCTCCCGCTGGGCCATCGACAGGGTTGTTGACGGGCTGACAGCGCTTGAACCAGGCAATCCTTCCGCTTTCCAGACGGCGGCACCCTTTCGAGGCGGCAGCCGCCCTTTTGGTCGTGGAAATTCGAGGTCGGGAAAGCGGCGGCGCAGATTGGGTGCAGCATGCACAGAAAGGGGATTTCGCCGTCGACGACCAGGATGGTGCACATCTGACGGTGTCGGTCGACCACGTCGGAACGAACCCGCCCGGTGACCGGATGCCGAACTTCCTCGTGACGTTCTCGCATACCGCGCAGATGTCCGGCGATTATCACCGTAGGGGAATACTCACGCCCAGCCCTTGATTGGGCTCGATCCCCCTGCGAGCGTCTCGGCCAGCCCGCCGAGCGTCCCGCTCAGCCCGCCCAGTGTGGGCCTCGGGCCTTCTCTCGCAGGGACTCTGGGCGTGGCCGGAGTCCCGACCCGGACCTTGGGACCCGGCCAGGTCACTACCGCCGGTCCTCCGGGCGCCGCGGCCCGGTTACGAATCAGCGCATCGACCAGATCAAGGCCCGATACTGCTGCCACAAGCGTTCCGTGCGGCGGTGCTCGATTCGGCACCGGAGGACCGCGACACCGATCCACGCCGATGCGACGATCACGACCACCGCTCCTATCCCGTTGCCGACCGCATACAGCTGCGCCGATCCCGGCGGGGCGGGCGGGGAGACGGGTGAGCCATCCGCGGCCAGCCAGACCCGCGCCTGCGCACCGGGAAACACGAAATTGCCAACGGGCGCAACCGCTTCGCGCATACGGTCACCCACGTTCCAGCGGACCGTTGCCGTGTAGTGATGGTGGGTGCTGTCATACACGGGAGCGGTTACCACCGTCGCGGTGACCGCGACCTTGCCGTCGTCCCGTGCGTGGAGCCGCGCTGCCGCGCTCGTATAGGTGGCGGCGCCGACTGCCAGTGCGATCGGCACCGCCAGCAGGCACGCCACCACGGCGACAAGGACAGCACTCGAGAGCGCCCGATCGCCCTTGCGCATCAAAGGATTACGGTTCCACGCCCTCAACCGCCACAGCCGAAGCATCACAGACGGGACCCGGGTGTCCCCGATTATTTCGTTCACCCTCACATCCCGCCGTGCTCACCGATTCGCACACCCTAGGTCTGCGCGTACCGGCGCGGTCCGCATGTTGACGCGCTGTTCTCGGCACACGCGCAGTTCTTGACGAAACCCGTACGGGCAGGTTCGCTTACCGATACCCGTATTCGGGACCGGTTGGGCCGGAAGCGAATCGTGGCACGATTCACTGCCGGCGGTCAGGCATATCGACGCGGTGATGTGGGTAATCCGCATCCTGTGTCTGCTTGGAGCGTGTACAGCCAGGTGACCGGCAAACGCTGGCTCACCTGCGATGGCACGGACTGGCTGGCTGATTCGCTGACCACTGCGTTACTCGGCCGATCCATCGCTGCCTTCGACTCAGCCCAACCCGGTACGGACCTCGACGACACCGAGCCCTACGAATCACGGTTGCTGATCGCCGCGATGGACGTGATCCCCTCCCCGATCGCGGTAGGCCACACTCCACCGGGACCAGGTTCCGCCCAGCACCCGCCCGCTTCTTGACGAAACCCTTACGACTCCATATCGGCAACCAATATCGAACGCGGAAATGGCTGAGAGGGAACGGTTCTCCCGACTTCGGCCAATAGCGTGAACTGTCGGTCAACCAGTCGGCATCCGGCTACGCACCGCACATGACCCGTGCGAGGGGCAATTCCGGTCTACCGTTGTCGCACTATGGTGACCAGGTATGTCACGGTGACCGTGACGGTGGATGACAGTGAATGGCTCGCCTTGAACGACGCTGCCGAGTGCGCCGGGATGAGCGTGGAAACCTACATCTGCTGGGGTGTACGGCTGCTTGCATTGCAAGCCGTCCCGGGCAGTGTCAGAGGGCGGATGAGCACTCCACAATCGACAGTGCCCCGGCGAATCGATGAACGACTTGACGCGCCGCAGTCGACGGATTGGGCCGAAACCTTCGCCGAACGCCTGTCACACCGAGTCGAGCAGTTCCGCGGCGACTGATCCCTATCGTCAGCCGGATCAACGCGCTGAAGACCAATCAGGTTTCAGCCGTTTCCAACACACCGAACTCGGCAGTAGCGGACGTTCTGCACCGCACCAGGTTCCGGGCGCCGACGCCCCGCGCTGGCCGGTTCGGTCAGCGCGGTATGCGGCCAGAAGCGGACATTTGGCCGGGCTCGTTCGGTAGGCGCGCTATGCACCGGTCAGGAATGATCTTGAACATGACAGATCCGACGCCTGGGCAGCCACCGTCTGAACCTCAGGACGCCAAAGCTCGACCGCAACAGCTTCCCCTGTGTGAGTTGTGCGGCGGTCCCCAAGTCGGCAATCTCGGCCTGGTGGGCCCGCAGGTCGGAATACACCCGAATGGTCGCCAGCTCTGGGCGAATCCGCTTTCGGCATTGCACGCGGTCTTGTGCCTGCAATGCGGATATACCAAGCTCTTCGCCGCGCAACTCGCAAGAGTCCAGGACGAAGCCAAAAGGCATCCGGAACGATTCACCTGGTGATACTGCTGAGCGCGAATTACCAACCAAGATGAGGTCGTCGCGGTGTCCTTCCAGCTCTCGGGCCGCGAGCACGGTCAGGGCTTGGCCGCCGATCGAGTCGGGTCGGGTCGATACTTGCGCTGACACGGCGCCTTGGCAGCCCATCAGGTTCGATTGCACGTTCTCGAGCTCGATCACCCATTTGGCCAGCGACCGCCTCCACGCGGCCATCGACGAGATCACTGCCGGATAGCGCTGCGGGTCAGTGGGCGTGGCCGGACGGATCATGCCCGGTGTGGTCGTGGGCGGCGTGATCGTGTCCGGTGGAAGTGTGGTCACGGTCGGTGTGCGCGCCGTGGTCGTGGTCGGCGTGCGCGCTGTGGTCGTGGTGGGTGTGCTCGTCGTCGGGTGTGCCGCCCATCATGCGCAGCATCGGGATGCCTCCGGTGCGGATGAAGCGGATGACCAGGAGTGCGGTGAGGATGAGGAAGGCGATGTTGAGCCAGGTGGTGTAGTTCCAGTGGATGCCTTCGGCCATCACCATGGTGTTGCGTTCACGCGGGACGAGACCGGTTGTGCCGAAGAGGATCTCGACGAGGTACCCGGCGCCGACCATGGCGGCGTAGAAGGTGCCGAGCAGGGTCAGCATCATGCGGGTTCCGTAGTACTTACGGTAGATGTTGAGGATCGGCAGGATCAGCAGGTCCGCGTAGATGAAGGCGATGACGCCGCCGAAGCTGATGCCGCCGTTCCACAGCACCGCGGCCAGCGGCACGTTGCCGATCGAGCAGACGAACGACAGGATCGCCACCAGCGGTCCGACGAGCGGGCTCCAGATCGCCGAGAGCAGCGGGTGGTCGGTCAGGAAGAACTTCTGCCAGAACGAATCCGGCACCCAGGCGCCGATCGCGCCCGCGATGAGCAGGCCGATGACCAGGTCGCGCAGGATGGCGGCCCATTCCATGACGAAGACGTGGGACACGGCGGTCAGACCCTGCCGGGAGAAGAGTCGTCGCAGGAACGGACCCTCCGTCGGCACCGACATGTCCATGGCCGCATGGCCTTCCATCGATCCGGACAGCCCCTTGTCGGCCTGTTCGCGGGCCGCGTCGACCAGCCGGGAGCGCACGAACAGTCGGAACAGCATCGCCAGCAGCACGATCATGATGGGCCCGCCGACGAATTCGGCCGCAGTGAACTGCCACCCCATCAGCAGGGCGAGGATGATGCCGAGTTCGACGACCAGGTTGGTCGAGCCGATCTCGAAGGCCATGGCCGCGGTGAAATTCGCGCCCTTGCGGAACAGTGAACGCGCCAGTGCCACAGCGGCATACGAGCACGACGACGATGCCGCACCCAATCCGGCCGCGATCGCCAGGGTACGCGGGCGGTCATCGCCGAGTAGTCGAACGATCGTCGACTTGCGTACGACTGCCTGCACCAGCGCCGACAGTGCGAAGCCCAGGATCAGTGCCCACAGGATCTCCCAGGTCATCGAGCCCGCCAATGCCAGCGCGTGTCCGATAGCGTTCATCGCCGTCCCCGTCTCGTCCTGTTCGGCAGTCTCCGTGGCTGTACCACCGCGACCATATACCCCATAGGGGTATCAATCAACCGGTGGGGACCGGACGCCCGCCGCCCAAGGACGGATTGCCCTGTCAACGCCGGTGCACGTGACGCACACTCCACTCGAAGAATGTTGTCGCAAAGGCAGTTTCCGAGATGACGGCCACGAAACAGCGCCCGGCCTTGTTGCCGGAGGATGCGCGATCGGCGCTGGCCGACTACGGCAACTGCGCGGGCCCAATGATTCTGCTGGCGCTGAAACTGCTTCTCGCTGAACAGCGTCCCGCCCCCGGCAGCTACGGTGTACTGCTCGCCTTCGGTCCCAGCCTCACCATCGAGTCGACCTTGCTGCGCTCGTGACTTCCACTGGGCGGTGACACCGCGGAGAGGTGGCACAGTGGTGGCATGCGTGTCGGGATACTGGGGCCTCTCGAGGTCCTGATCGACGACCGTCCGATCACGGTCGGCGGTGCGCGACTGCGTGGGCTGCTGGTTCGTTTGGCGGTGGATGCCGGCCATTTCGTCAGCGTAGCGGCGGTGACCGACGCGCTGTGGCCCGACGATCCGCCGGGTCGGCCGCAGCACGCGGTGCAGTCGCTGGTATCGCGGCTCCGGCGTGCGCTCGCGCCGATCGAGGTACGGTCGGCCCCGGCGGGTTACCGCCTCGAGCTGGCACCGGACGCCGTGGACGCGCACCGGTTCGAGCGGCTGGTCACCGAAGCGCGGCGCGAACCCGACCGACTCCGGACGGCGACGCTGTTGCGGAATGCGTTGGCGCTGTGGCGGGGACCGGCGCTGGTCGATGTCGCGGCGCTGCCCTACGCGGCGGCGTCGGCGGCGCGGCTCGAGGAACTGCGTGCCTGCGCGTGGGAGGACGTGTCGGACATCGAACTGGACCAGCCGAGCGCCGTCCCCGGCGTCATAGTCCGGCTCGAGGAATTGGTGGTCGCCTATCCGTTCCGGGAACGGCTGCGCGCCTTGCAGATTCAGGCACTCCATCGGGCCGGCCGCGACAGCGAGGCGCTGACGGTCTACGAGCGCTACCGGCGGATGGTGCGCGACGAGTTGGGAGCGGACCCGGGTCCGCAGGTGCGGTCGGCACACCTGGGGGTGTTACGCGGAGAACCCGTGCTCACTCCGACACCACCGCGCGCGGCGACCCGCCCGATTCGGGTTCCGCTGACCGGATTGATCGGCCGCGATCAGGAGCTGGCCCGGATAGAGGCACGGATGCGCGGCAGCCGACTGGTGACCCTGGTCGGGCCGGGCGGCGCCGGAAAGACTCGCCTGGCCGTGGAGATCGCGCAGCGGGCCGTGGACTATCCGGGCGGGATCGGCTTGGCGGAGCTGGCACCGGTCAGCGACGCCGATGATCTGATTCGAGCCGTACGGGCCGGCTTCGACATCGGCGATCCGCCGCATCCCGGTCCGGGAAGTCGAACCGAGCTGTTGGCGGCGACCCTGCCGACCGCTGCGACGCTGCTGATCCTGGACAACTGCGAGCATCTGGCCGACGCCGCCGCCCGCTTCGCCGAGGAGATCTTGGCTCGGTGTCCGGCGCTGCGGATTCTGGTGACCAGTCGCGAGCCGCTCGGTGTGTCCGGCGAGGTGCTGTGCCAGGTGCCGGCGCTGGCGCTCCCGGCAACCGGCGCTCCCGACGCCGCCGACTCGCCGGCCGTGCGGCTCTTCGCCGAACGCGCCGCATCGGTCCGCGACGATTTCCGGCTCACCGACGACGTCGTCGAGCTCGTCGCGGCCATCTGCCGCCGACTCGACGGGCTACCGCTGGCGATCGAATTGGCGGCCGCCAAGCTACGCACCATGCCGCTGCCCGCCCTGGCCGACGGACTCGACCACCGCTTCGCCGTCCTGACCGCGGGCACCCGCACCGCGCTACCGCGCCATCGCACGCTGCGTGCCGTCCTGGATTGGGATTGGGAGCTGCTCGATCCGCTCGCCCGGTACGGACTGGCGCGGCTGACCGTATTCGCGGGAGCTATCGACCCCGAGGCCGCTCGTGCGGTCGGCGTGGAGTTCGGCACCATCGAAACGCTGGTCGGCAAGTCGCTGCTGCACCTGATCGACCATCCGAGCCCGCGCTATCGCATGCTGGAAACCGTCCGCGAATACGGACGCCGCCGCCTCGACGAATCGGGCGAGACGACAGCGACGTTGCGCGCACACGCCGAATACTTCCGCGACCTGGCTGAACAGGCCCAACCCCAGCTGCGAGGCGCGGGCCAAATGACCTGGCTGCGCAGACTGTCCGACGATCGCGACAATCTCGACACGGCGCTGCGATTCTGCTGTACGGCAACGGAACCGGACTCGGCGGCGCGGATCGGCGCGGCACTCGGCATGTTCTGGGGGTTGTGCGGTATGCATACCGAGGCGGCCCAACAACTTCGCGTCGTGGTCGACATCCCGGTCGCGGAACCCGGAGCGGCACAGGCCGACCTGGCGGCGGCGTACCTGCTGCATTCGATACTGGCCGGCAACACCGACGCGATAGCCTCGCACGAGCCGATCCTGCGCCGGTTCGCGGGACCGGCCGAAAGCCGAGGCGCGAGTGGAGATTTCGCCATGGCCCTGCTGGAATTCGCCTGCGGCCGTGTCGACGTCGGCCTCGCCGTCGTGCAGCCGTGGCTCGACGACCCCGATCCCTGGATCCGCGCGATGTTCTGGCTGGCCAGATCGTTCCTCCACACGGCAGGCACCTCGATGTCCGACATGGAACACGACCTGACCGCGTCGGCGACCGCATTCGGAGAGGCCGGTGAACGCTGGGGGACGGTCACCGCCTTGACCTTCCTCGCGTTCGTGCGCGCGACGATCGGCGACTTCCATGGCGCGACCGAGGCCATGGAACGGGCGCTGGTTCCGGCCCGCGAGCTGCGGTTGGACGGAGCACGTCGCGCCTGGCTGACCATGGTTCGAATCCATACCGGCGATCTGACCACTGCCAGAACCGAATTGACAGAGATCCTCGCCGGGCCCGCGCCGAGCGGTGAGACCGCGCTCGCCCACCTTTTGATGTCGGATCTCGCCCGGATCGACGGCGACTTGGACGAAGCGGCCCGACAGGTGGACAGCGCGAGCACCGCACTGGCACGCGGATTCGCCGACCGAGCTCAGCGGGCCATGCTCGACATGCGTCTCGGGCTGCTGCACACCGCTCGCGGAGAGCTCGGCACCGCCGCCGAGCACTGCCGGGCGGCGTGGGAGCAGGCCCGCGCGATGCACGATCCTCCGATGGCGGCGGAGGTGAGCGTGGCCGTCGCGCGCCTGTGCTACGCGTGCGGCGATCCGCGAGCCGCGGCGCAGGTTTTGGGCGCTGGTCACGCAATTCGCGACGCGGGTGATCCCGGTAACCCCGACATCGCCTCGCTCACCACAGAACTGACCGACCAACTGGGGTATCAGCTTTGGTCCGACGCATACGACAGCGGCAGCGCCCTCACTCCCGACGCGGCGTACCCCATGGTCGAACGGCACCTGGCCGACGCGTGTGAGCGATCTGCGAGCGTTGTGTGAGCGCACAGTCCCACAGTGGACCGCATGCGAACACACGAAGATCTGACCAGATTCCTGGTCCGCTATCCGTCCGAGCTCACCTTCGGTGACGAGGACCCCGCCGCCGTCATGGACCGCTGGTACGCGCCCGGCTTCGTCCTGCGCAACGACGGACTCGCGATAGATCGGCAGCGCCTGCTCGACCACGTCCGGCCGGCCCGCAAGAATGTCGTCGAACTCAACGTCGACGTGCACGAGGCGCTGATCGCGAATGACCGCATCGCCGCGCACTACACCCTGCACGTAGCCATGCGCACCGGTGCGATGATCTCCACCGAGATCCTGCTGATCGGCCGGTTGGCCCCTGACGGCCGGATCGCGGCCATCGAGCAGTTCACCCGCGTCCCTGCCGGCGACAACGCACGGACCCCGCGATGAGGGCGATTGGGCGCCGGGTGACCTGGAGTGTCGCGGCATTCTGGGTGTTCGCCGCGATCGTGGCGGCGATGTTCGCAGGGAAGCTGGGCCGGGTACAGAACAACGACGCCGCCGAATACCTGCCGCGGCACGCGGAATCGACCCAAGTCGCGGATCTGATGAAAAGATTCGTCGCCGACAACACCTACCCCGCGATCGTCGTGTACGACCATGGCGGAGCGCCGCTCACCCCGTCGGAGCTGACACGCACGAGTGCCGACGCCGCCCGATTGGCCACCCTGCCTCAGGTCGTCGGGCAGGTCATCGGCCCGATCCAGTCTCCGGACGGGCAGGCGGTGCAACTGGTCGTGCCACTGACGGTGAGCCACAACGGAATCAACGATCTGCCGCCGATCCTGAAAACGATGCGCTCTATCGTCGCGGGCAGCGACATGACTGTGCACATCACCGGTCCCGCCGGCTACGGCGCCGACTCGGCCGACGCCTTCGGCACCGTCGGCACCACCCTGCTGCTGGTGACCGCGCTCGTCGTGGTTGCGATTCTGCTGTTCACCTATCGCAGCCCCGTGCTGTGGCTGCTCCCGCTGATCTGTGTCGGCGTCGCCATGACCGTGGCCCAGGCTTTGATCTACCTGCTGGTGGCCCACGCCGGCCTCACCGCCAACGGCGACAGTGAATTCCTGCTCACCGTCCTGGTTTTCGGTGTCGGCACCGACTACGCACTACTGCTCACCGCGCGCTACCGCGAGGAGCTGCACCGCCACGAGGATCGGTACGTCGCGATGCGGATCGCCTTGCGCCGTTCGTGGCCCACCATCACGGCGAGCGCGATCACCGTCGCACTCGGACTGGCCTGCCTGCTCTTCGCGGTGATGCAATCAACAAGGAGTCTCGGCCCGGTGTTGGCTATCGGAGTCCTCGTGACGTTCGCCGTGATGTCGACGCTTTATCCGGCCGTGTTGGTGTGGTGCGGCCGCTGGATCTTCTGGCCCGCACGCCCGCATTACGACACCGCGACGGCGTCCACCGACGGCGGACGTCGCCGGATGAGCCGACTGATCGCGACCCGGCCGCGTGCGGTCTGGATTGTCACCGCCGGCGTGCTCGCCGCGTTCGCGCTCGGCATCTTCGGTCTGCACCCAACCGGACTGCCGGGCCAGAACATATTCCGCAACCATCCCGAGTCGGTCCGCGGAGGTCGGATCGTCGCCGACCACTTCCCCGGCGACACCGGCGCTCCCCTGCAGATCATCGGTCCGGCCGACGCCGCAGGCCGACTCGCCGGACTGGCTGAAATACCTGGCATCACTGAGGTTTCCACGCCCGTGATCCACGGCGACCTGGCCTACCTGCAAGCCACTCCGGCGACCACAGTGAAAGCCACCGACATCGTCGACCGCCTGAGGGCCTCGATCCACACTGTGCCCGGTGCCCGAGTCGGCGGTGACGCCGCCGTCACCCTCGATATGCTGCGAGCCTCCCATCGCGATCAAAACGTGGTCATCCCACTGGTTTTGATAGTCGTAGCGCTTGTCATGGCGATATTGCTCCGAGCCGCACTCGCGCCGATCCTGATCCTGCTCACCGTCGTACTGTCGTTAGCCGCCGCGTTCGGCGTCAGCACGCTGGTCTTCCACTACGCCTTCGGATTCGCCGGGGTCGACGCCTCATTCCCCTTGTGGGCGTTCGTGTTCCTGGTCAGCCTCGGTATCGACTACAGCATCTTCCTCGCCGCCCGAATCCGAGAGGAAAGCACCCGCCACGACACCCGCACCGCGGCCGTGATCGCCGCCGACGCCACCGGAAAGACCATCACCGCCGCGGGACTCGTGCTTGCAGGCACGTTCGCCGCCCTGCTCACCCTGCCGCTGGTCCTGGTCACAGAAATCGGCTTCGCCGTCGCCTTCGGAGTCCTGCTCGACACCTTTGTCGTCCGCACCATCCTCGTCCCGGCTCTGACCGTCGACCTGGGTGACCGAATCTGGTGGCCCAACCGACCCCGGAACCGGTCGTTACCGGTCGCAGAGCCCATCGCCTCCTGAGAGGCGTTCCAGGAGAAAGAAAATCCATGACATCGAAATTCGTCAGGGCAGCGGCCCTGCTGTTTCCCGGGTTGCTCGCCGGAGCCTTCCAATACGGCGCCGTGAACGTGCTCTACGCTTTCCGTGCAGTCCCGCTCGACGTCCGCTTCACCTTCCACACCGCCCTGATGCGCGTCAACGGCCCCGTCATGCAGACCCTCATGGCCCTGTCCATCCTGAGCACCCTCATCTTCGCGGCACGCACACGGTCCCGCCACCGCCTGATCGCCGGCATCGCATGCGCCCTGGAAGTCATCACCTTCATCATCACCCGATTCGGCAACGTGCCGATCAACCAGAAAATCAAGGTGTGGGCAGTCTCCGGCCCACCCTCCGACTACGCAGCCGTCCTGCATCGCTGGGAGCTGTTCCACTTCGCCCGAACCGGCACCGCCATCCTGGCTTTCGTCCTTTTGGTCACCATCCTCGCCGGATTCATCACCAACACCGCCGAACCTCTCCCCGACGACCGCCCCACCGCGAACCACGAACCCGCCTGCGCGACGCAGATCTGAGGACCCATGATCGACATACCCATAAAATTCAAGATCCGCAACCGAGTGGTCGTCCTGTCCCACCGCATCGGTCTCCCGTTCGGCCCGATGCATCTGCTCACCGTCCCGGGACGTATCAGCGGCCACCTTCGCACCACACCGGTGGCGCCCATTGTCATCGACGGCATCCGGTACCTCGTGCAGGCCTATCCGGGCTCCGACCGGGTCAAGACGCTCGCGCAGCCGGCCACGGCCTCCTGACCCGACGATCGTGCGGGCGGCGGCGCATGTCATGGGGTCGAATCCAGATTCAAGGTGCAGGGAATTCCGCTTCAACCGTTCAGGCTGGCCACTGCCGGCGTCATGGCCGACACACCTGGTGCGCTACGCCTCGGCGAGCCATCGGTAGGCCCGCTCTCGCGTGGAGAACCAGCCGGTCGGGAAGGACGCAGAATCTTCCACGCCAGGTTGTGCACCGGCCTCGACCGTGCCGGGGACGCCGGGGGCGACCAGGAACGCGAACTTCGTCACTCCGGCTGCGCCGTAGCGCGGAATGATGTTCCGGTCCCGCCAGCCCATGACACCCGGGCCGAATTCATGGTGGAAGTCGGCGGCATCGACAATCATGTATCGGGGTTTATGTTGGTCGCCCATCTGGGCGAACAGCGTCAGGGTTTCCTTGAAATCGTCATCGCTCAATTCGCCGGGCAGCCAACGCAGTTCCAGCGTCCGCCAGTCTTCGTGGTGCAGGATGACACCCCACGGATTGCGAGCGACCTCCACCGGCTCGAGCTGCTGAGCTTCAGCCATCGCCTACACCTCCTTTCGTTCTCGCAAACTAACGCCGATGGGCGGGCGATGATGAGGGGCCGGTGAGACAACTTCCGTGCTGATTCGGCCACTCCCCTATCGGCGCCGCTGTCGCCGGGCATACCCTCGGACCGTGCTATCGGTCGCAGTGCTGGCACTGGCGGGTGGAGCCTCGATCGGCCCTGCCGGCTTCATGGATGTGCTGGCCAAGGCGGATCGCTCCTGGCAGTTGCAGGCTGGTGCGGCATGGACTCAGCTGTTCGATACAACCCTGGTCGGACTGACCGACGCGCCGGTACGGTGCCGCGATGGAGTCCTGCTGCAGCCCCAGTGCCGGGCCGCCGAACTCGCGCCGCCAAACCTTGTGGTGGTGCCGGCCTTCGATGACGAGAACCTGCTCGATTCGCTTGCCGACAACCGAGAATGGGTGCCGTGGCTGGACAAATGGCACGCCCAGGGCGGCCGCGTCGCATCATCGTGCGTCGGCGCGTTCCTACTCGCCGAGGCGGGCCTGCTGGACGGACGCCCCGCAACCACCCATTGGATGTTCGCCGAGACCCTCCGCTCCCGTTATCCCCGGGTCAAGGTCACAACCGACCGGCTGATTGTCGACGCCGGGGATGTCATCACCTGCGGCGGCGCCACCACCTTCCTGTCGCTGGTCGTCTATCTGGTGGAACGCTTCGGCGGCCATGAGCGTGCGGCCGTGGCCCGCAAAGTCCTGCTCATCGATGGCGGCCGGACAAGTCAGCTGCCCTACCTGACCTACACGCCGGTCCGCGATCACGGCGACGAGCTGATGCAGCGGGTCCAGGACTACATCGACACCCATCTCGGCACGCCGATCGGATCCGAAGCCCTTGCCCGGCACTTCGGCATAAGCCCGCGCACCCTCGCTCGGCGATTCCACGCCGCCACCGACTCGAGCGTGAACTCCTATGTGCAACAAGCCAGGATGCTGCTGGCCAAGAAGCTCCTGGAGACCACCGACCAGCCGATCGAGCAAATCCGCACGGCCACAGGCTACCTCGACCCCGCAGCCTTCCGTCGGGTCTTCCGCGAGGCCGCCGGAGTTTCCCCACGACAGTACCGAAACATCTACGCCACCCGGCCGTGAATGTCTTGGTCGCTGACCGGTGTAGCGTACGCAGTTCAGACCCGGTTAGACGTGCCGGCTGCGGTGCCCAGCATCAAAGGCTAACCCTGCCCACGAATACCGAATGAATAGCGGCCCTTGCCAGTTGGCCCGCGGCAGCCCTCCTCACGGCCCCGAATCCTGAAGCTGTCGCCAGCCGCGAAGTCGCTTCGCGCGCAGGCCGATTCGTCTACTGTTCGCCGGTGGCCGGCGACGGGTGATCGGGCGAGGTGATCACCTCGGTGCCGCGCCCGATCCCAGCCTGCAGAGGGTCGGTCCACGAGTCCATCGCGACGCCGTACTTCGCTCCGGTGTAGTCGGAGAGCATCTGCTCGAAGGCCAGACCGAATGCAGGACTCGCGAAGTCGGGACGGTCAGGAACTCGTCGACTGTTGGCCGGCCGAGTCATGGTGTTGCCGCGAAGCCGCTCGAGCGGCTTCGATGTCGTTGATGTTGGCCTCGATCCATTCGCGCAGCGCGGTGATCGGGGCGCGCAGGCTGTAACCCAGTGGAGTGAGGGTGTATTCGACCTTCGGTGGGACGGTGGGATGGACGGTTCGGATGACGAAACCGTCGGTCTCCAGTTCGCGCAGGGTCTGGGTGAGCATCTTCTGGGAGATGCCTTCTATGCGGCGCTGCAGATCGGTGTAGCGCATGGTGCCGCCGGCGAGCGCGTCGATGATCAGGACCGTCCATTTACCGGCGATCCGGTCCAGCACCTGACGAG
Organism: Nocardia sp. NPDC101769; assembly: GCF_044766925.1. Lineage (NCBI taxonomy): Bacteria > Bacillati > Actinomycetota > Actinomycetes > Mycobacteriales > Nocardiaceae > Nocardia > Nocardia sp. NPDC101769. The sequence goes on from NZ_JBIWMX010000031.1 coordinate 22,785, forward strand.
TGGGGCAGCGAGCGGAGAAGACATCGGCCGGCAGGCCCGAGGATTCGACATGTGTGCGCACCCTGACCATTGTAACGAACTACAAGGTGCCTTCTTTCAAAAAGTTTGCCACTCTCCGATAGTTAGTTCCATGAAAGCCGATACCTTGTCTGTTCCGGAAGCGATCCACCGGCGCCGCACCGTCCGCCACTATCTCCCCGATCCGATCGACCCGGACGTGTTGACCGAACTGCTGGAGCTCACTGTGCAGGCTCCCAGCGCCTGGAACATGCAGGACCGGTCGATCGTGGTAGTGACCAGCGAGGCTGGGCGAGCCAGGCTTTCGGAGGCAGCCTTCGGGCAGCCGCAGCCCCGGGAGGCGCCGGCGGCGCTGGTCTTCGTGGCCGACAGTGCGGCATGGGAGGCGCCGAACACCGACATCGCCGAGTCGGCTGGGCGCAGTGGTGCCTGGAACGCTGAGTTCACCGCCATGTTCGACAGCCGGGCGGAATTCCGCGACCTGCACAACCGTGGACTGTTGCGGGAGAACGCGGTGAAGAACGCCATGATCGCCGCCACCTACACCATGCTCGCGGCCACGGCGCTGGGGCTGGCGTCGGCTCCGATGAACGGCTGGGATCCCGATCTGGTGAAGAAGGCGATCGGCATCGAGGACCGAGATGATCTGGCCATCGCTGTCATCGTGACGATCGGACACTCCGCCACCATCCCACCGCACCCAGGCCGACGCCCGCTGGAACAGGTCGTCTTCGCCGAGCGGTACGCTACCCAGCCTCGTCACCGACCAGCGTCCACGACCCAATCAGATCGTCGGTCGACCACTCCTGACACACGCTCTGCCCGGTAGACGAATCAGCCTGGGCGCGAAGCTACTTTGCGGCTGGGGACGGCTTCAACGAGCTTCACAAGTCGACCATCCTTCCGCCCGCCGGAAGCTCGCAGGGCTTGCACGACGAGGGCCGAACCGTGGCTACTCAGCGCAACGGCCGAGTGTTCTGATTCAACGGATCGGGTGAATACGCTTCCGGCGCAACAGCTTCCGTTGCACCGGAAGCGAGCTACCGATCGGCGGTGCTGCGTCAGATGCGACGTATACCGAAAGTGCGCAATCGCCAGGCCCCGTGTCGAAGTGAGTTGAGGGGTGGCATCGCCGCGCGGTGCCACCCCTCAACGGTTCTGCGGAAACTGTTGTCTGCGTTGATGTATGGGCGAGGTCTCGGGTAGGTGATTCAACGACCACGGTTCTCAGCTGTCTGCACGGATCGAAAGGGTCAGGCCCTTGGTCGTGACATTCGGCAGTTGGCTCATCTCCGCGAAGGCCCGTTGATCGTGGGCCGGCACGACAATCAGGTCGGGCATGCGCTGCATGATCGAAACCATGCGGAGGATGTTCTGCCGGTTGCCCTCGGCATCGAAGTCGCCCAGCCGCCTGATCGGCAGCGGACGCTCCACGCGGCGGATGAGTCCCTCGCGCTGCCACACCAGATCTCCCACCAGGGCATAACGCACCTGATTCGGCAGTGTCACGAAGACGATCACACTGCCGGGTGTATGGCCGGGGGCTGGGACGCAGACGATCGAGCCGTCACCGTACACATCGTCATGCCGGGAGAAACCTAGGTACGGCCCGCCCGGGAAACTCAGCTCCCGCCAGTTGAACGGGATTTCCTGGAAGAATCCGCGGAAGTTGCCGAACATTTCCCGGCTGTAGAACGCGGCTCGGTCGCGCGGGGAGATCAAGACCGGCAGATCGGGGAAATCGGTGATGCCGCTCATATGATCCCAATGCGCGTGGGTCAGCAGAATCCCGGACAGTCGGCCGAAGTCGTAGTCTGCCGCTTCCAGCTGATCGACAGCAGGCTTCCAGAGGTCATACTTGGTCATCTTCCGGAACAGCCGGGGCATCGTGGTCAACTGCTTCGCGATGTCGCGCCCGAAACCGGAGTCGACCAGAAGATCACCCCGCGGGTGCTGAATGAGCGCGGCGCCGATGTAGAACTCGCGCTTGTCGAAGATGGACCCGCCGACGTACGCGTATGCGGCAGTTCGGTGATTTACCCCGGTCGGCACCGCGACGAGGTCCATCTCGGCCGGTGGGTCGGCTCTCGGGATCGGGATCGATTCGGGCAACGGCAAGGGCATGGGGAGCTGCTTCATGACCTGTTCCTCCTCCGTCGGGCCGGTCGCGCTCGACGGGACGTCGAAGGCGGCCAGGGTGAGCGAAACACTGGTGAACCAACCCATCAGCACGGTGACATCGACGATGCCCACCACGCCGATCGTGGCCACGCACGCGCGCCTGTACCGGGGTTGATGCGAGCTCATACCGGCAGATGAACAGGCACCGCTGCCAATCCGGTCACCGGCCGGCTCCCGCGTAGATCCCAGTACCGTCGGGGTCGCCGCTGCCGACCAGGCCGAACGACCAACCGGCGACCACGAGGCCGATACCCGCGGCAACACCGGCTGGGCGATGCCGGTAAGCCGCCCACCAGGCCACGATCTGTCCGGCCAGCCGAACCGCCTGGGCGGCGGGCGGCATATGGGCGAGCACGTAGCGGCCGCGTCGGGTCCGGCGCAGCGATGTCAGATCCCTGCGCACCAGCAACACGGACGCGAGCACGGCAGGCACATGCGCGACGACCAGCGCCGTCGCCACCCGCCGCTGCCACATCAGGCCCATCGAGGCGATCCCGGCTGTGATGTCGGTGGCGAGCTTAGCCGGATGGACCTGATGCAACAGATATGCCTCGCGATCCATATCGTTCATTCTCCCCCAAGAGAATCGCCCGCGAGCTGACCACCTCCGCCGGTTCCACCGCGGCCTTGTGGATGGAGCGCCAGGAACTGGTCCCCATCCGCGGCAACGGTCCTCGCCATCTGATCCGCACCCACCGACGCCGACGCCGACGCCGGCGGCGCGGCATTGCCCGAAGACCACCGTGAGCCGCCGAATCTGTAGCTGTCCAACACTGGAATCTCCCACGGGGCCCTCCCTGGTCCCGCAGACTCGTTGTCCGGCAACGAATCCCACCCACAGGCTGGCTACACCTCCTGCGGTGGCGGTGAAAAGCCGGGCAGCGGAATCACTCCGAGCTCCTCGATGGTGTCGAGGGTGCCCTGACTGCCGACTGCGAGCCAATTGGGCAGTCGGGCGACGAAATAGGCCACTACCTGTGACGACACCGACTGCGTTCGCCAGTTGCGTCGGAGTCGGCGCGGCGCGTCCACGCTCGTGTCCGCCCAGCCAATGTCATGATCACAACGGCCCTACGCCTCACCGGAAGGAGACGACCATGCGACTCGCCCGCGTCCTTGCCCCGCTCGCCGCCGCACTGCTGCTCGGTTTCGGTCTCACGCTCGCCGCGGCACCCTCGGCCCTCGCCGACCACGCCGGACCCAGCCGTGCCGCATCCCCCTGCCCCCAACCCAACGGCTTCTCCCCCGGCCCTACCCCGTCGCAGTACTACCAGTGCTCGAACAATATCCCGACCCTGGAGTCGTGTCCGTCCGGCCTGATTTGGAACCCGATAGGCCAGTACTGTGACTGGCCGTCCAGCGCAAACAACCCTGGCTAGTGATCCTCGGTGCAATCCCTCAGCGCGTGCCGCTTGCCCGGTCTGCGGCGCGTGGACCGCGCCGCAGATGGCACTGGCAGGTATCGCCGACACCAGCGGCTTCGGCACTCGACCATCGATGGTGTCGGCCGCCGAAACCCCCACAGTTCGTCCGGCACACCGATGTTTCGGCAACTCGTCGATCACGAGTCGAACATCATGTAGCACAACCGATCCCGATGCACGACATGCAAACGACAGCACCGATTCCTTTATGAGAACAGTTCCGAGTGTTCGCGCACGAAGGGCCGGCCCGCGAACAGGGCCGGCCTTCGAGGATGTTGCCGTCAGTGCGCGATGCCCAGGCAGAGAGGGAAGCCGGGCTTGCCGCCGGTGAGATACGCGCCGGCGGATTGGAGGATGCGGTCCTGGGCGACGATGTGCTGGCACATGGTGGTGACGTCACGGAGCCAGCCGTCCAGTGGGGACGAGGCGTAGATCGACGCGGTCTGGCGGAGGTCGTAGAGGCGGGTCACGATCTCGCGGGCGGTGCGGAAGGCGTGCAGGCGGGACAGGGGCAGCGCGGCGCGCTCCTGGGGAGTCAGGTCGTCGAGGGTGCCGCCCTCGGCGAGGACCTCCCACTCGCGGCGCAGCGCGGTGTAGACGCCGCTGCGGGCGGCGTGGAGGTCGGCTTCACAGGCCGCGAGGGTGACCTGAAGGCGGTAATCGTCGGCGCGCGAGGCGGATTCGGCGAGCACGTGGTCCAGGGCGGCACGCGCGACGCCCAGTGCGACGCCGGGCATGTTGCGCATGTGCACTTCGGGCTGGGCCAGGGGGCTCGCCGCGGCGTGGACGCGCGAGAACACCAGCGTGTGCCCCTCGGGCACGAAGATGTCGGTGATCGTGTAGTCGCAGCTGCCGCTACCCGCGAGGCCGGTGGTGTGCCAGGTGTCGAGGACCTGCACGTGGTCGCGCGGCACCATCATCAGTCGCGAGTCGTGCGGGTCGCCGTTCGGACCGGGCTCGGGCTTTCCGTCGCGGAAGAGGAAGGCTCCCGAGATCACCCAGTCGGCGTGGATGATTCCGCTGCCGAACTGCCAGCGGCCGGTGAGCCGATATCCGCCCGGGACGATCTCTGCGCGCCCGATGGGGAACAACAGCCCGGCGGTGACCATGTCGAGGCTGGGGAACATGTCGCGGGCGACGGCCGGATCCAGGAACGACGCGTACAGCCCGGTATCGGAGCCGATCATGGCGCACCACCCGGCGGAGGTGTTGCCATAGGCCAGGGCCTCGATCACCTCGGTCTGTTCGAGGGAGGTGAGTTCCGGTCCGCCCCAGTCCTTTCCGAAGCCCATCCGGAACACCCCGGTGTCCCGCAACAGCTCGACGATGTCGTCGGGCAGGCGTCGGGCCTGCTCGATGTCGGCGGCCCGATCGCGCAGCAGCGGCGCTATCGCCTTGGCCCGAGCGAGGATTTCAGCGGCGGCGGGACTGCGGTCGCCCGCCACGCGCGGTTCGTCGATGGTGGTCACCGGAGGTCTCCTTCGGGGTCGGGAACGTCGAGAACATGGAATGCGCCGTGCAGGAACGCCAGTCGCGAGCCCGTGGCGCGGGCGCCGGCGGCGAGGACCTCGCCGACGAACAGGGTGTGGTCACCGACCGGAAAGCGGTGCGCGAGTCGGCATTCGAGCCAGCCCGCGGCGTCGAACACCAGCGCGCCGATGCGGCGGCCGGGGCGACTGGACACCTCGGCCAGCGCCGCAGCGCGGCGATGATGGTCGCGGGCGAAAAGCTGTGCGATCCGGTGTGATCGGCCGTCCAGAATGGACACCGCCCACACCCCGGACTCGGCCAGGGCCGCCCCGAAGCTGGAGTCCGAGCGCAGCGCGATCGACACCAGCGGCGGACGCAGCGACAGCGAGCACAGCGAATTCACCGTCACCGCATCGTGATCGCGACCGCCGGGCCCGTCGCGATAGGTGGTGGCGACAGCGACGCCGGTCGCGAAGGTCCGCATGGCCGCACGGAGTTCGGCCGCCCCGGCAGACGCGGCCGGATACTCCTCGAGCGGTTCACACCACGACACCACGGGTTCGCGGATCTGGACACCGAGTGACGTCGGCTGGGCAGACAGCATGGTCACACCGCCTGCGGGAAATCGAAGACGCGGTCGGGATCGTAGTGCTTCTTGATCTGCGCGAGCCGGGCGTAGTTCGGGCCGTAATAACTGCTGCGCCAGTCGGCCAGCGCCGGATCGGTGAAGTTCACGTAGGCCGCGTCGGAGGCGTGCGCTCCCATGTCCTCATACAGACCGTCGAGCCAGTCCATATTGCGCGACACCCTCAGAGCAGGGTCGGAAGCTCCCCACGAGGTGTCCATCGACACCAGGAACAGGGTGTCGCGATGCGGGAACGCGGTGTCGGACACCGGAACCCGGTTGATGGCTCCGCCCCAGGTGAACAGCGCCACGCCCGCGCCGTCCGGGTTGGAGCTACCGGGCCACCGGTCGATCGCGGCAACGATCGTGTCGATACCGTTCTCGCTCAGCGGTTTCGGAGTGCAGCGGGTGCGCACGGCGAACGCGCCGCCCGAAGTCTCGTGGTGCAGGAAGTCCTTGGCATCCCAATAATCACGGTCGGTGATTTCGCAGCGGCTCGTCGGGGCGGCGGACAGGACGGGCGCGAGCAGTTCCCGCAATTCGGTTGCGGGACCGAGATGCTGACCGATCACCGAGACCCCGGCAGGCCCGCGAAGCGCCCGCGCGACGCCGATTCGGGCCGCGAACTCGTCCGGGGCACCGGTCATGACGTCCTGCATCACGGTCAGCACCGTGCGGGCGTCCGCCCCGTCCCACAGCAACAGGCAGGTGGAGCTGGACCGTGGCTCTCGTGCCTGGAAGGTGAACGACACATTCACACCGAAATTGCCGCCCCCTCCCCCACGGCAGGCCCAGAACAGGTCGGGATGCTCGGTGGCGCTGCATGTCACGGTGCGGCCGTCGGCCAGGACCATCTCGGTGCGCACCAGAGCATCGCAGGTCAGGCCGAACGCCCGCGACACCGCTGCGACGCCGCCGCCGAGGGTGAGCCCACCGATCCCGACCTCGTTCGAATTGCCCAGCGGCACCGCGAGATCGTGACGCCGCAAAGTCGCGTAGACCGCCCCGTTGCGGGCACCGCCGCCGACAGTGATCAGACCGGCTTCGGGGTCGACGTCGATTCGGTCGAGGGCCCGCAGATCCAGCACCAGCCCCGGGCCGATGGAGTATCCGGCATAGCTGTGCCCACCACCGCGCGGCGTGATCGGCACTCGCGTCTGTCCGGCCCAGTCGACCGCGCGAACCACGTCCGACACCGATCCCACCGATACCACGGCACGCGGACGCCGGCCGAGGTATCTGGTGTTGAACGGCGTGGTCGCGACGTCGTACGCCGGGTCACCGGGTTGCAGGACGGTATCGGCGCCAAGGGTGTACAGCGCGCTCACGGTATCTCCTCCAGATAGCACACTCCCTGGGAGCCGTTGGGCCCCAGCCGTTCCCATTCCTCTCGCAGTCGCAGGGTGCCGTCGGCGGCGCGTTCGGGCGTGATCCGGTTGACGCCGCAGACGATTTCCCCGTCGGACAGCACCATCGAATATGCGAGCCGCAGGGCCCCGTTCTCGTCGACCAGGCCGGTGACGCTGCCGCGCCGCACCGCGCCACCGGCGAAGTGCGCCCACACCAGATCTCCCCTCTGGTGATACCGCGCGATAACGCCGTCGCGCGCTTCCGGGTTGTAGAACCGGCGGCCCTCGTAATTGATCATGAGTCGGCGTCCAGCAGACCGGCGGGCAGGGTGAACCCCGCACCTGCTTCCAGCGGCGCGAGCGGATCGCCGCTGAACTCGACCGCCGCGGCGGCCCGATCCAGCAGCTCCTCGCAGCGCCGGGGGTCGGAGTCCTCGCAGACGACGAAGGAGTGTCGTGCGATGTAGCCGCCCGGGGGCAGCCGCAATTCGGTGCCCGGCTCGACCATGGCGGCCGCGCTCACCATTCCGGGCGCGTGGTCGGGCACCCGGATCGACCGCACGACGCAGTCGATCTCGGGGTAGCCGAATCGGATGCCCGCGACCGCAGTACGGGTCGGGGTCAGCACGGGGCGGCGGCCGGCGGCGATGTCGACGAGGACCTCCCCCGGATCGATTCCGGTCGCGACGCGCCCCAGGAACGGGATCAGATCACCGCCGAGCCGACCGTTGATCTCGATGATCACCGGCCCGAAGTCGGTGAGCCGGACCTCGCTGTGCGTGATGCCGTTCTCGACGCCGAGCTCCTGATGCGCGGCGGCCAGCGTGGCCAGCAGCGTCTCGTCGCACAGCAGCGGGTCGTCGGCGTCAACCAGGTGCCCGATTTCCTCGAAGTACGGTGCCAGCCCGGTCCGCTTGCGCGCCAGGAACATCGGTAGGTACTCGCCCTTGTAGACCGCCGCGTCGATGCTGATCTCCGGGCCGTCGGCGAACTGCTCCACCAACGCCGTCCCACGGAAGGGCGCGTCACCGATGCCGCTGGCGCCGGTCGCGACCGCGAACGCGGCCTCGAGTTCTTCGGGGGTGGTGGCCATGCTCACGCCCATGCTCGCGCCCAGCGCTTGCGGTTTGACGACCACGGGGTAGCCGATCCGGTCCGCGGCGGCGCGGGCCTGTTCGACGGAGTGGGTCAGCGCGAATTCGGGTTGGGGTAGTCCGGCCGCGGTGAGCGCGGCGCGAGTGCGGTTCTTGTCGCGGCATCCGCGCACCCCGGTGCGGCTCAGGCCCGCCACCCCGAATTCCTCGGCGAGGTCGGCGGCCGGTTGGACCAGCGGCTCGTCCCAGCACAGCACACCGATGATGGTGCGGCGCTGTGCGATTCGGCGGGCCTGGTCCGTGAGGATCTGGTGGTCGAACAGGTTCGCCACGGTGATGTCGTCGCAGTAGATCCGCTGCCAGGTGGGTTCGATATTGTTGAGCAGCACCAGGTCCAGGCCCAGCGCACGGGCGCGCAGATGCGCGGAGCGCAGCAGGTATTCGCGGTACAGATGTAGTCCGCTGCCGATGACCAGCAGCGCGTCGTTTCCGGTCATGATGTCCTCTCCATGCGTGGATGTCAGGCGGCCGCGGCGGTCGCGACCAATTCGGCGATGCGGTCGGCGACCAGCGGCGCCGTGCGGAATCCGTCGCCCCCGACCGCCGCGCGCGCCCAGACCGCCGGGCCGATCTGTTCGAGCGCGCCGGCTCCCGTGCCGGGGTCGAGGGAGTAGTGGCAGTGCTTGACGGCGATCACCGTGTACCGCTCCGGCTGGGCGAGCAGCGCCCGCCAACCCTGTGCGACACGGAAATCGGCCCCGATGAGTGGCTCCCGCGCGTCACCGACCGGACGGCACATGCCCGCCGAGCTGAGTTTGAGCAGCGTGCCGTCGCCCGGCGGCAGCAGCCAGCCGGTGCCGTCCGCGCCGACCCCGCCGACGGTCGGCGCGTGCTCCCACCAGGTGACGAGCTCCGTGGGCGGCTGCGCGTAGACGATCGTCTGCCGCCGAACCCGCGCGGTGGTCTCCACCAGCTCCCGGCTGTTCACGCCCGCCGCGACGAGAACCAGATCTCCGCTCAGCATCCGGCCGTCTGCCACTGTCAGCCGAGCGTGGTCGGGATCGACGGTGACAATCGGCGACCACGGCCGCAGCGTCACGCCCGGCTGCGCCCGCAGCCAGCGCGCGGCGGCGTGCAGCACCCGTTCGGCGAGCAGCACCCCGGCGTCGAGTTCGTGCACGCCGAGACATCCGGGCGCGAACACGATGTGCGGCAGCGCTTCCGGTCCCATCAGCGTGATCCGGGCCCCCGCCCGCCGGGCCGCGGCGGCTGTGGCCTCCGCGGCGGCGGCCGGTTCGACGGTGACCGCGCCGATGCCGCGATAGAAGCGCCCGCCGAGGATCGCCTGCAACCGCAGCCATCGTTCGTGCAGCCCGTCTCCGGTGGGACCGCGGGCGTCGAGTCGCAGCGCCCGGTGCTGATCGAACGAGCTCGACCCGGTATTGGGGATGGGGCCCTGTTCGAGCAGCGTGACCCGGTGCCCGGCGAGGGCGCACCGGACCGCGGTGAGCAATCCGGTGACCCCGGCGCCGACGATGACCACAGCAGCCATCTCAGCTCTCCAGCGGCGAAAGAAGTGGCAGCCGTAGCGGTTCCACGCTGTCGCGGATCGTGATCCCGGTCAGCCCGGTGTCCGGCAGCGCGGTAGCCAGGTCGACGAGAATCGGTGCGGCGTACCGCAGGACGACCTCGGTCTGGTGACACAGGTCGCCACCGTCCAGCGCGGGATCGGTGAGCCGGTGCAGCTGCTGGGTGATCGTGGTCGCCGCGCGCTGGAGGCTGAATCGCGGCAACTCGTACGCGGCACGGAAGCGCTCGGCGATCCGCGCCGCATCCGACTGCGCCCGCGCCGACACCGGCAGCGGCCCGCTGCCGGACAAGCCATTCACGCGCTCCGCCACCCGATTCCACGGTTCCACCAGCCGGATCCGGGTCAGCCGGGCCAGCTCGGTGCGGCTGAAGCTGCTGCGTTGCAGCTCGGGGCTGTCGGTGGCGAGATGGAAGCGGATCAGGTCGCGGGGTGCCTGCGCGGCCAGGTCGCGGGCCCACACCAGGTGGCCGCGGCTGGTGGAGAACTTCTCGCGGTCCAGTTCGTAGAACTCGTTGGTGAACAGCCGTGTGGGGAAAAGGCATTCGGGACGGTAGGCGGCGAGCATGCCCAGCCCGGCGATGGCGAACGGGTACAGGTTGTCCGCACCGAGGAAGTACACGAGCTCGCTTCCGGCCTGCGGCAGCCACAGCTCATGCTCCGAGGCCGGGCTGTGGCCCGCGGATTCGGCGGCGAGCATGGAGCAGTACAGCGTCCAGGCCACCGGTTCGGCATTCGGATTGACCACCTGGCCCGGCAGTCCCGGCGCGGGGATGCCCCAGCTCGAGGGATAGGTGACCGGGAAGTCGACCAACGGCTTGCCGAGCAGCTCGTCGATCAGCTGCGCCGCGCGGGGGCGCAACATCGTCGCGACGTGGTCGAAGTGCGCGCGCAGCCGTCCGCGATACTGTTCGAGCGGCAGCACCAGGACCTCGACGGTGCGGAACTCCACGGCCTCCTCGGGATCGCGGGTCGAGCGTGGATTGCGCAGCTCGTTCGCGGGCACCGGATGTCCGCACGTCTCGCACAGTCCGCCGCAGCTGTCGGCCAGACACACCGGGCACGCGCCCGCGATGTGGCCGTCGACCAGGAACTCCCCGGTTCGCGGCGCATACGGAAACACCATGGGCCGCAGGACGATCCGCCCCTGTTCCCACAGTTCCCCAACGACCTCGCGGACAAACGAGAGGAATCGGTCCTCCCAGCCGGTGAAGCCGTCGACCTGGATGGCGAGCGCATCGAGGGTAGCCTCGATCTCCTTGGCTGCCCGGCGCACCAGGGCGTCCGGGGTGGTGCCCAGCCGACGCGCGGTGGTGACCACGAAGGTCGAGGTGTCCTGCACCCCGGTACCGAGCAGAGCGGCACGACCCGTCGCCCGCACGTAGCGTGCGCACACGTCCGCGGCCAGGAACGGTCCCGCGATATGGCCCAGGTGCATATCGCCGTTCGCGGTGGGGGCGGGGGTGATGATGATGACGGGTCCGGTCATGAGTTCACCGCCTCGGGTTGGGGCACAGCAGTTTTCGCCGCGGCTGCGCCGAGATAGCCATGCGCCGATTCGTCATCCCACCAGATCGCGTACCACTGGAAGTCGCTGTCGCCGTCGTTGTGGACGTGGTGGGTGGAGCCCGGGCGCAGCAGGGCGAGGTCGCCGGCGTCGAAGCGGTGCCGCTGCCCGTCCACCTCGAGCTCGGCGCGTCCGGTCATCGCCACGAACAGCTCGTGCTCGTGGTGGGCGTGGGCCGTGGAGGAGTCGCCCGGCGCGAGGACGCACCAGGCTCCCTCGAAGGGCGCGTTCAAGATCGGCCACGGCAGCAGGCGTTGCGAGGCCACGCCGTAGGCCACCTCGAGCCGGTCGCGGTCGAGCTTGCGGATCTGCACGGGCGGGGAGTCGATCGAGTGCTCGTTCATGCCGACCGCACCTCGAGCATGGTCCGGTCGTGCGCCTCGCTGCGCCGGTCCAGCAGATCGTCGACGATGTCCTGGGAGCGGTGCGCCAGCACGCTGATGAGAGTGTCCGCGATGCCGTGCGTGGCCTCGTTGACGCCCTGCAAATACACCGCGCCCCAGGTATTCTCGGCCATTTCCAGCCGATACCGCCTACTCACGGTCACCTCGGTCAGGCCCGCCGACTCGGCCAATCCACGCACCAGGGCGGGCATCTGCGGCGAGTAGCCGGTGCCCAGCAGCACCACATCGCAGCCGAGTTGCGAGACGTCGCCGCTGCGCAGGTCCCGCAGGGTCAGCTTCAGCTCGGTGTCGTCCCGGTGGGCGGCGACCACCTCGGTCATGGGCAGGATTCGAGATCGCTGCTGCCCCAGCATCTTCTGCTGGTAGAGCAGCCCGTACAGCTCGTCGAGGAACGGCGGTGCGAGACCGGCATAGTTGGTCAGATGAACCTCGTCGAGGATGCGGCGGCGGGTCTCGGCATCGCAGTAGTAGAACTCGTCGACGAAGGAGGGATAGAACAGCTCGTTGACGAACTTGCTGGTCTGATAGTTCTGCAGGCCGATCGAGCGCACCACCATTGTCGGGGTGCTGTGCGGCAGGTCGGTGTGCACCGCCATGAACATCTCGGCCGCGCTCTGCGCCCCTCCGATGATCACCGGCCGGATGGGGCGCTCAGGGTCCAGGGCGGCGACGCGGGTGCAGTACTGGGTGCTGTGGATGACCCGGTCCGCGGGCAGACCGGCGAACACGCCCGGGATGTGGGCGTCGCGGCCGGTGCCGAAAACCAGGTCGCGGCAGACGATCCGGTCACCGCCGGCCAGCGTGATGGTCCAGCCGGTGATGCGGCCGCCCATGCTCCGCCGCGGTTCCACCCGTTCGACCCGGGCGTCGTAGCGCACTCGGACCTGCTCGAGGGAGTCCGCGACCCACTGCTGATAGGCCGACAGTTCCCAGCGGTAGGGGTTGAAGGTGGCCAGATTGACGAAGTCGTCCAGCCGCCGCTGCTCGTGCAGGAAATTGAGAAAGGAGAAGCGGCTGCGCGGATTACGCAGGGTCACCAGGTCTTTCAGGAACGACACCTGGCTGCGCGCCCAGGGCAGCAGCAGATTGCGCTGCCATTTGATGTCGGGGTGCTGCTCCAGCAGCAGGGTGTTCTCCGCGAGATCCACGGCACCGGATTCCTCGACCGCGACGGCCAGAGCCAGATTCGCGGGCCCGGCACCGATGGCCAGGACGTCGACGTCGTATGCAGTCACACTGTCCACCTGAATGTCGAATACTCGAATAACGCCGCTCCCCAGTGAAATCCGCTGCGGCATTGTTCGATACCGTTCGCGACCGGTGATCATCAACCGATCGTCGGCCTGCCCAGAACAACGAAAAGCCCCGGGCGAGCAGGGATTCTGCTCGCCCGGGGCGTATTTCGGAGGGCAGCCGCCTAGGACTTCTCGGCGGCGATCGTCACCGTCTCCAGGTCCAGATCGCGGAACGGCGTCACGGTCACGTCGCGCAAGCGCGCCGACCATCCCGACTGCGTGCCCGGGATCACCAGCGGCACCGCGGGCATGTCCTGCAACACCAGGCGCTCGGCCCGCTGATACAGCGCGTCGGCATCGTCCTGCGTCACGGTCGCGTCCGCCTGGGCCAGCAGCGCGTCCACCTCCGGGTTGGAGTAGCCGCCGGTGTTGGCCGAGCCGCCGGTGCGGTACAGCGGGTTGAGGAAGTTCTCGATCGAGGGGTAGTCGGCGACCCAGCCGGTGCGGTAGATCGTCGACATGCGGTGCGCGTCGATGCTGCGCCGGAACTCGCCCAGCGTCGGCACCCCGACGAAGGTGCATTCGCGGCCCAGCGCCGTCGTGATGGACGCGCACACTGCGGTCAGCCACTTCTCATTGGCCGTGTCGGTGTTCGATTCCAGCCTGATCGCGCCCTGGAATCCGCTGGCCTCGAACAAGGTCCGGGCCTTGTCCGGTTGATAGGTGCACAACTCGCCGCACTGTCCGGTGGTCGAGCCGTGGGCGGTGGGCGGCACCAGGCCCAGCGCAGCGGTGCGGTCGCCGGTGAACACGGTGTCGATGACATGCTGGCGGTCCACCGCCATCGAGATCGCCTGCCGCACTCGCGGATCCGCGTAGCGAGGATCGTAGAGCGGGAAGGTCAGCGACTGGAGCCCGGAGCCCTGCTTGCTGTAGAAGCGCCCGGCCAGGTCCTTCTTGTAGCGGCTGTCGACCAGTGCCGAGCCGGGCAGCACCTCGAGGAAGTCCAGCTTGCCGGCGACCACGTCGGCGTAGGCGGCGTCCAGGGTGGTGCTGAAACGGAATTCGGCCTCCCGGATGGCGGGCTTGCGCTCGCCGCCATAGCGGTCGTAGCGCCGAACCACCAGATCCGCGCCCGTCTTGTGCGAGACGAACTCGAAGGGGCCGTCACCGACCGGATGCTGCTCGAAACCGGCTCTGTCGGTGAAGAACTTCTGTGGCAGCGGTGAGAAGGCCAGGTAGCCCAGGCGGGTGACGAACGCCGGGTAGGGGCGATCGAGCGTGATGCTGAGGTGATAGTCGTCGTCGACGTGCAGCCCGCTCAGCTGGCGGGGTCCGGAGGACGGATCGGCGACGGCGTGCACCTTGTCGTAACCCTCGATCATCGACAGGAACGACGCGCCCTGTTGATTGTTCGGGCCGTACGCGGTGTAGTTCCACGCATCGACGAAGCTGTGCGCGGTGACCGGGGTGCCGTCGTGAAAGGTCCAGCCGTGCTTCACGGTGACGGTGAACACCCGCTGATCGGTGGTCGTGATCGATTCGGCGACGGCATTGTGTGGCGCCGCGGTGTGCGGATCGAATTCGACCAGCCCCTTGAACAGGGTGCGCAGGATCTTCGAGCCACCGGCATCGGTCGTGTTGCCGGGGATCAGCGCGTTCTCCGGCTCGGTGGTGTTGAGGCTGATCGAGTCCGCCACCGCGGCCGGAGCCTTGGAGCCGGCGCTACAGCCTGCGACCAGGGTGACCGCGAGGACCGCGGCGCCGGCACAGGCGAGTATTCGGGACGAGCGCATCGGATTACTGCCTTTCCAGGATGACGAATCCGCGGCAACTCCCGGCCGGTTGTACCGGAACGGGCGGATTCGCTCCCAGTCGAGCAGAGCCACCGGTTTGGCCGACACGAGTCGGCAAGCAGGACAATCAATTCCGGTCAACTGTGCTCGGCGGTGATGAATCCGATCCACATCGCGCCCCACCAGCAGCCCTGCGATACGACGGCCGTGACGGCCCCGCGCCACACCAGCCCGCCCGCTGCGCCCGAGCTCGCCGCGGCCATGCGCCGCCCGAGCGCCAGCGCCTGCACACCATTGCAGACCAGGACCAGCACCAGGGTCAGTTTCACCCGGGTGGCCGCGGCGGCGAGGTCGGGAGACAGGAACATGCCACTGATCACGAGGCCGCACAGGCCGATCCAGATCGGCAGATGCAGCCGGCGGGTTCCGGCAACCACCTCGGCGAGGGCCACCCGACCGGCGAGCCACAGCAGGCCCAGATAGTCGGCGACGAGCACCGCACCGAGCCCGACGACCAGCGCGGCGAGATGGACGAACAGGGCGGCCTCCCGCACGACCGGACCGGTGTGCACGTGGGTGGAGCCCCACACGGCGAGCGCCAGCGCGAAGACCGCGCCGCCCGCGACCCAGCGCAGGGCCGGTTGGGCCGCCCGGTCCGGCCCGGTGGTCGACGGCAATTTCCCAATGTCGGCGGACATAGCATGTTGTCCCTTCGCACACGCCAGGCGTCGGACGGATGTCTGTGGCCAGTCAAGCGCCGGAAAATGTTGTCCGACAGCGTCCTTCCAGCTCGAACACCAAATCGCGAACAGGCCGGACATGACGAAAGGCGGTGGCGTCGGCCGCCACCGCCTTTCGGTGCCCTCGGATCAGCGCTCCGTCGCCGGCCTCACGCGCTCTCGGTCAGAGCCTCGCCCGCCGCCACGTCGACCACGGTCTCCGGCTCGGCATCCGAGGCCGTCCGGCCGGGCATCCCCGCGTAGGCGCACCACGCCGCGAACAATCCCAGCGCCCCACACAGCGGCCAGATCCCGGTACCCAGCCACTGCCAGGCCGCGACGCCCAGTATCGGGCCCACCGCCAGACCGAGCCCGAACACCGCCTGATGCGTGGCGACATAGCGGGCCTTCACACTGGCCGGGAAGGAACTCGGATAGGCGAACATGGTGGGCCCGTTGATCATCACGCCCAGCACGAACACCGCCGTGGCCGGGAGGACGAGCGGCACCGCATACCCGATCAGGGCGTACCCGGCCACGCCCGCACCCATGATGGCGGTGCCCACGGCACCCACCAGATCGCCGCGGCGGTGCACGACGAACGAGGTGATCTTCAGTTCGAAGGCGATCAGCACCACCGAGGCGGTGACGAGCACCGCGCTGTACCACGCGGTGGAGCGGCCGTCGCGCACGAGATTCAGCGGCAGGGCTACGGTGTACTGCACGTAGATCAGCGTGCCGATCAGCACCGACATCAGGAACAGGCCGTAGCGGCGGTCGCGAAGGATTACCCCGTACCCCGAATTCCGCTGCGACGCGGCTTCTTCCGGTTGCTCATGGGCCACGTGCACCGCGGGGATCAGGGTCAGCGCGATGGCGGCGTAGGCCAGCGCCGCCACGGCGTTCAGCCAGTACAGCAGGTTCCAGTTCAGCAGGATGACGCCCGCCGCGACCAACGGCGCTACTGCGGCACCGATATTCATGGCGATCCGCATCATCGAGAAGGCCATCACCCGGTGCCGCGACGGCATCAGATCGCTCAGCAGGACCGCCGCCGCGGGCCGAGCGGCCTGCCCGATCAGACCTGCCGCCGCCACCGTGCACACCAGCACCGGCAGCATCTCGGTCCGGCTCACCAGCGGCACCGCCGCGAGCAGGATTCCCGAACCGGTCATGGCCGCCACGATGGTGCGCCGCGGGCCGAGCCGCTGTGTCAGTTCACCACCGAGCATGGTGCCGAAGACGGCCCCGGCGCTGTAGGCGGCCAAGGTGATTCCCGCTGCCCCGACCGAGAAGCCGCGGTGGGTCAGGTACAGCACCAGAAAGGTCTGCACGAACGCGGTGAGCTGATTGATCAGCACGCCCAGCAGCAGGAAGCGAACAGGAGCCGGGGTCTCGCGAAGCACCGTCAGCACGGCCGGACGCTCAGGAGTGGTTACTTCGCTCATGGTCGGTCACCTCACTCTCGGGTGAACAGCGCTTGGACGACGCCGAAGTCCAGCCCGTCGGCGAGGGCGGAGTAGGTACCGGCTCCGAGCGCCTCGGCGGCCACCGCCGCCACCCGGGCATAGGCGGCCTGCGCGACGGCGGGCCCGAAACTGATGCGCCGCACACCGACTGCGGCCAGCTCGGCCACCGCCGGCGCGCCGGCCTCGGCAACCGCCGGCGCGCCGGCACCGACCATCACGTTGACCGGCAGCGGCGTCTTCCCGGTGAGTTCCCGCAGCACGTCGAGGTCGAGCAGGCCCGGCACGAACAACGAGTCCGCACCCGCCTCGGCATAAGCGTGCGCCCGCGCCACCACCTCGTCGAAGCGGTCCTCCGGTGCGCCGATGCCGAACAGGTAGACGTCGGTACGGGCATTGATCACCAACCGCGGCAATCCATTTCCCTCGGCGGCCGCCCGAGCGGCCCGAATCCGAGCGGACTGCTCCGCGATCTCGAACAGCGGGCCGCCGCCGGTGCGGGAATCCTCCAGATTCACCCCGACCGCGCCCGCCTCGATCACCGCCGCGACGGTGTCGACCACCTCCTCGGCCGAGGGACCGTAGCCGCCCTCGATGTCCGCGCTCACCGGCACCGTCACGGCGTCGGCGATGCGGCGCACCTGCTCGACCATCTCGGCGCGGCTCAGCTGCTGGCCGTCGCCGCGGCCGAGCGCCCACGACACGGCGGCGCTGGTGGTAGCGATGGCCGGCGCGCCCGCGCGCGCGATGAGGGCCGCGCTCAGCGCATCCCACGCATTCGGGAGCACCAGGGTCGCGTCGGCGTGCATAGCGCGGAATTGCTCCGCCAGACGTGGCCTGTCGTTGCCGGTGGTCATGGGCGACTCCTAACGCTCGAGTACCGCTTCGCAGCGGAGTGACGCGCCGAACGCTACCGTTCGACTGCCCCATTTCCGCTGGGCGCGTGCACATTCCGAACAATCGAACGTCAATACCGCGGCGCATCGGCCGGCGCGTAGCGCAGCACCGGCAGCTCGACGGTGTCCACTTCCCGACGCAGCGCCAGCCGGCTGGTCTCCTGCGCGATGAGCCGCCCGATCAGAGCGGGCAGGACATGCCGCCCCGAATCCCGCATCCGGTACAGCAGCCCGGCGTCGATCAGCGCGTCCATCGCGTACTCGGCCGAATCGATCGACACCTGTAGCGATTTCGCGAGCGCGCCGGGGGTGATCTCGTCGGTGCTCACCGCCAGCCGGTGGACGGCCTGCTGGGCGAGCGGCGGCAGCAAGATGTAGGCGGGCAGCACCGACTGGACGAGACTGACGTCGCCGATCCACAGCCAGTTCGCGATCTCCACACCACTGTCGAGGTGGGCGGCGAACTCGCTCAGCGGCCGGTACTTCTGCGCCGCGATCTTACGACCCGCGATCGTCAGGGCCAGCGGCAGATGCGCGCAGAACTGCGCGATCCGCAGAACCGCCGGAAGTTCGGCGCGCACGCGGTCCGCGCCGATCAGCAGCCGCAGCAGCTCCACCGACTCCTTGGGCGTCAGCGGCGCGAGTGTGATGCGGCGGATGCCCTCCAGACCCAGCAGTCGCGATCGGCTCGTCATCAGGATCTGACTGGTGCACGAGCGGACCAGCAGTAGGCGCACCTGCGGCTCGTCGCGAACATTGTCCAGCAGCACCACCACCCGCTGCACGGCGAGGGTCGAGCGGTACAGGCCCACCCGGCCCATCTCGTCGGGCGGAATCTGCTCAGGGGGCACTCCGAGCGCGAGCAGAAACCCGGTCATCACGTCCAGCGGCTGCACATCGTCGGCGCCCATGTCCGCCCACAGCTGCCCGCCCGGGAAATCCGAAGCCAACCGCCGGGCGAATCGCATGGCGAAGGTGGTCTTTCCGATGCCCGCCGGGCCGCGGATGACCAGGGGCACCCGGAGATCCCCCGGTCCACCGGTCACCTCGGAGGCCCGTCTCAGCTCGGCGGCTCGGCCCACGAAATCGTGTGGCCCGATGGGCATTTGGGCCGGACGCACCTTCAGCTCCGATGCGGCCCGCGCCGGATCGGCGGCGACCGGAGCCGAGGGGACCGCCGCCGCGCTGTCGATTTCGGTGTCGCCGTGGATCTCCCGCCAGCGCTGCTCCCATTCCTGCGGGTCCCCGCCGCACGCCCGGACGAACGCCAGCGCGACCGGCAGACTCGGCAGGCGATGCCCGCTGGCGGCCTCCGAGAGAACGGAGGGCGAATACAGTGCCACACTGGCCATTTGGCGATACGAGGGGCTTCCCGCCGCCACGCGGAGCTTGCGCAAGTCTCCGGCAAAGGTGGACAATGGCCCTGAGAGTGTCCGGAGGGGTTTCTCTCGTCTTCCCATCAGCGACAACCATCTTCCCAGTCGCACGACCGCAGGATTCGACACCCCTGAGGCCGAAATTTCGTGCGGAGCTGACGCTCCGGAGCATCCGGGTGCCCCCATGCGCCGCGAATGTCCAGGATGATCGTGGGATCAAAGATTGAACACCTGGTGTCGGACCATCGTTCGGTAGACGACAGCGTGTGTAACGCTGACTCGGCAGGCATGCCGATCCCCTCAAATCGAATTACTGTCGGTAAAACGCATTGGGGCGCAGCCGAGTTCATCAGGCTGATCGGCGCGCGCAGATCCGGACGACGCTCGTGGAACCCGAACAATCCGCCCGCCGACTATCTGACCATGCTGCACCACTGGGACACCTGGTACTGGTGGCCGCCGCCCCCGTACACGTCATCACGGCGGCCGCTCCCACCCTGGACAGCACCCACTGATGACCGCCATCTGGGATGAGAAGGACTGGAGGACAAGACAATTGGAACGACGAGTTGTGTTGCGAGCGCTGATGGCCGCCGGAGGTGCCGCCACCTTCGCAGCTGCCTCACCCAAGATCGCCGCACCGGAAGCGAAGGCGGACGGACAAAGCCGGACCGGGCCGCTACGCGTCCATATCGTCATGTTCGACGGTGTCGAAGAACAGGATTTCATCGGACCCTTCGAGGTGTTCTCGCTCGCCGCCATGCTCGCCGAGCGCGGCGTGGACCTGCGGTACGTGACCACGGGTCAACCCGGAACGATCCGCGCTTCCTACGGCACCGTCGTGCAAGTCACCGAGCCATGGGCGCCCCAGAACGCCGATGTGCTCGTCGTACCCGGCGGCGGCTACACACACCGAGACGCGCCGGGCGTCTGGGCCGAGATCAATCGTGGCGTCCTGCCCGAAGCCCTGGCAGCCGCACCCCGCGCCGGACTGATGATCAGCTCATTGTGCACCGGCGCATTGCTTTTGGGTGCAGCCGGGCTGGTCAACGGCCGCCCCTGCACAACCCATCACGGTGCTCTCGACACCTTGAAGCAACAAGGTGGCGTCCTTACCGAGGCACGCGTCGTCGACGACGGCGATCTGGTGACAGCGGGCGGCATAACCTCGGGGATCGACCTGGCCCTCTGGTTGGTGCGCCGCGAGCTGAGCGCCGAAACCGCGACCCGCGTCGAGGCGATCCTGGAATACGAGGCACGTGGGCCGATCTGGACCCGATGACCCAATCTCGATCCACCCGCACACCCTGCGCCACACCTGCCGCACCCCTCTTGCACGGTTCGTCGCGCTGCCGGGCCCGAACCCTCAGGGAACGCGCTATTCGGCTGTCAGCCAATCCAGCTCGGTGGCAAGGCTTTTCGCCAACGTACGCACTCGCCGATGGATGGGCATCAGCACATGTGGAAGCACCAGGCAGATGATGAGAGGCGCGACCCCGCGCAGGGGACGCCAGGTGAGGCCGGGCGGGTGCGCCGACAGTGCCGCCTCGCCGACCAGAGAGATCGTCGTGCCAGTACGGACTGCCCGCTGGGACATGTCGAATGCGACTGTGGGAGTGACGAATTGGGGTTGGATCGGGAGATCGCGGAAGAGGTTGACGAGGGCGTCGTGCAGTGGCGGGTTTGTAGCGCGGTCGTGCAGTTGGATGGGGTAGGCGACGAGGTCGGTGGGGTCGAGGTCGACGTGGGCAGCCAGGGGATGGGAGAGGGACAGCTGTACGCCGATTCGTTCTCGGCGCAAGGGGAATCGGCGGACTCCGGTGCCCGGTTGTTCAGCTCGGGTGATGCCGACGTCGAGTCGGCCCTGGGCGACGGCGGTGGAGATGTCCGGGGTCGGCATGGGGGCTGCGATGATTTGCAGGTCGGGTGCGTCTCGGCGCAGGGCTTCGACCAGGAGCGGGGCGGTTTCCGAGCCTGCGCTGGCGCTGTAGCCGATGCGGAGTGGACCTGCGGCGCCGAGGCCTACTCGGCGTGCGGTGTCGAAAGCCCGGTCCAGGGCGGCCAGGGCGGCGGGGGCGGAGTCCGCCAAAGCTGTACCGGCCGGGGTCAATGCGACGCTGCGAGTGGTGCGGGTCAGCAGTTGGGTGCCGAGGTCGGCTTCGAGGCGGCGGATGCGGGCGCTCAGGGCCGGCTGGGCGATGCCGATGCGGGCGGCGGCGCGGGTGAAGTTGCGTTCCTGGGCTACGACGAGGAAGTACCGCAGGCTCGAGGTGTCCGGGGCCATCGCGCCTTTCGTCGATTGATAACGATCGGTGCTGAGTCTAGCGGAAATCGATCTTTCCGAACCCGGCACATCGGCGCTTAACGTGCAGGTATGTCAAACATTCAGCTGTCGGCCAGTATCGAGATCCAGCCCGAGCATGTGGCCGAGTTCGAGCGGACCTTGGATGTTCTCGTCGCCTCCGCCGCACTCGAACCGGGCGTGCTCGAGTACGGCATCTGGCGCGATCGCACTGTGCCGCACCGCTTTCTGCTGTTCGAACGCTACGCGGACCAGCAGGCCCTCGACGCCCACATGACGCTGCCCGCGGTGGCCGATTTCGTCGCCCGACTCCCCCACTGGCTCGCAGCCGACAGCCAGGGCGCCCTCGACACCACCGAGCAGCTCGGAGTGATTCCGCTGCCTCGCTTTTCGCCGTCACCACAGGAGGTGTAGCCGGCTGGGTGACGGGCCCGCTCGAACCCGCTATCCGAACCACCTACGCCCCGGCCGACCGCTGCTCTCGAAATCTGCCGGCGGACCACCGCAATGACCTGTTCCGAGTGCGCACCTGCAGCGCCGGGATGCGCAGCGCATCGATCATCGACTGGAGATTCCCTTGTCCATCCCCAACCGCCCCGTGGACTCCTCGCCACGTTTCGCCGTCATCGGGACCGGCCGCATGGGAAAGGCGCTGGTCACCGCTCTTTCCCAGCATTACGGCGACATCTTGTGGGCCAGCCGCGACGAGCACCGTTGCGCCGAAGCCATCCGGCAGCTCGACCTGCGTGACCGGGTCCAACCCTCGACTCATGACCACGCCATCGAGCGGGCCGACATCGTCTTCCTGGCGGTCTGGCATCAGGACGAGCTGGAATTCGTCGACCGCCACCGGCAGCTTCTCGACGGGAAGATCCTTGTCCAGCTCGCGAATCCGTTCACACCGGACTTCACCGACTTCACCACCGGCTACGACACCTCGGCCGCTGAACGGCTCGCCGAGGTCATCCCTACGGCCCACGTCGTCGGCGCATTCAAGAACATCTTCTGGGTCGTCTTCGACCAGCCGCAGTTCCCCGAGGGCGTCAGCGACCTCCTGGTGACCGGCGACAACGAAACCGCCAAGACCACCGTCATGCGACTGCTCGGTCCATTGCCGTTCCGGGTTCTCGACGGCGGCGCGCTGCGCAACAACCGGGTCATCGAACGCATGACCCTGCTGTCGCGAGAGATCGCCGTCCGCTACGACCACTACCCCCGGGTGGCCTATCGCCTGCTGGGACAAGACAACTGACACCCACTACCCTGCGGGAGCGAACATGTTCATTCTGATACTCACCTACCTCGAAGGCCTGGACAAGATCGATGGGCTGATGTCGGATCACCAGCAATACCTGCAGCGGCACTATCACGACGGCACATTCCTGCTCTCCGGACGGCAGATCCCCCGGACCGGCGGCGTGATCCTGGCGATCGGCGACGACCTGGACACCATCGACAAGATCACCCAGACCGATCCGTTCGTCCTGGCCGGCGCGGCCCGTTACGACATCATCCAGATGACCCCCACCACCGCGACCGCAACGGCGAGCGTCTGGCTCGCCGCAGCCGGGGTGCAGGGAATCACGACGATCCCGCCTGTCCTCTGACACCCGCCACGCCGGCCCGGTGGTGGCCGACACCGCTCATGTATCGGGTGCGTGTGATCGCAGGGTCGTCGGCGAGGAAACCCTGCGCCCGGCCACTGACCGATCGTTTCCGAACATTCCAGCGCCGAGGGCGGACGGGATGGGGAGCCGGTAACGACCTCATCATCAGTCGGCCACGATCGGGCACCGACCGGTTTGAGAAGGCCGACCTGTTGGTATGCGCTGAGATGTCGGCGCAGCACACGACCCCCGACGGCTGAGCCGATACGAGGGTCTCGCCCCACGGGCACTACCGCGACGCTGGGGCGAGACCCTTGTCCATCCGATGTGGCCAGCGGGGGATGCGGCCGAGGTAGTCGCCGTCTCCCCGGAAGCCCATCGCGGGACACGGCCGCCATGACATGGCGTTACCAGGTGACCACACTGCACACCTGAGGGGACTTTGCCGAATGTTCCTGCCGAACTCGAGTACACCGACGAGCACGAGTCGGCGCACACCGAAGCAGACCGGACGATCGGCCTCACCGACCACGCCCAGAACTCGCTCAGGGACAGGGTGCCGCCGATCCGGTGCGAATCCTCCTGCGCGGCATAGCGATGCGTCTTGTCGTGCTCGCTGGGATCGCCGTAGAAGCCCCATTCGCCGGAGAAGAAGGTCGTGCCGTACGCCGCGCTGCTCGCACGAATCGCGAGTGCCCAGGCACGGAGGGTCGCGGATATCTCCGAATCAACTGCGAGATTCGGGCCGGCTGGATCACCCTGCTCCCGACCACTGACCGACCGTCTTCCGAACACGATGCGTACCCGAACAGAGCAAAGGACGGATCGTCGCTGCCGAGCCATCCCGCTAGGCTTCGCTGGTGACTTTCACTACGAATGAGCAGCAGTTCCTCGCTGAGGCCGGGATCGGCCGGCTGGCCACGGTATCGCCCGACGGCGTTGTACAGAACAACCCGACCAGCTATCGGGTGAATGCCGACGGCACCATCGACATCGGCGGTATGCGCATGCACGCCAGCCGTAAGTACCGCAACGTCGAGGCGGGCAGTCGGGTGTCGTTCGTCGTCGACCAGCAGGTCTCGTTGGAGCCCTACGTTATTCGCGGCATCGAGGTGCGCGGCACGGCCGAGGCGCTCGAGGACCAGGAGCCGCCGTTCCCTCCACAGGAGCGCTCGATCATTCGGATCCATCCCGAACGGATCATTTCCTGGGGCATCGACGGCGGCTCCTTCGATTTCACCAGTCGTACGCCCAACAGCTGAGTAGTCGCGCCCCCAAGCCCCTTGGGGGTCATGCGATGCGGGCTCGAGCGGTCGTTTCGCTCGGCTGATCCTGGTGGAGCTCGTGGCGGTTGAGCCTGGTGAGTTCAACCAGCACCATCTGGCCGGCATCGGTAGCGGCACAGTGTCTTTCGGCGCCCGGCTCGGTGTCGGCGTTCGATCACATCCCGCTCACGCTGCACGCGCGCATCCCCCGCTGGCCACATTGGATGGACAAGGGTCTCGCCCCAGCGTCCCGGTAGTGCACGTGGGGCGAGACCCTCGTATCGGCTCAGCCGTCGGGGGTCGTGTGCTGCGCCGACATCTCAGCGCATACCAATCGGTCGGCCTTCTCAACCGGTCGGTGCCCAATCGTGGCCGACTGATGATGAGGTCGTTACGACCCATGGAGTCCAGTCGGCCGAAAAGTCACGGTAGGCAAGTTCTGAAACCGCTGGGCAAGATCTCGGAACTGGTCTCGCGCTCGCATCATTCACCTCAACGCTGCACGCAACGCACCTGAGCGGTCCACCTGATCAGGTCCTTCCGCAGCACAACGGACTATTGTGGGGGTTCCGGGGGGGTGTGAATCGTAGGAGTTCCGGGGGGCGTGAATCGCAGGTGACCCACATGGTCGAGTTTGACCCCCTCAGAACACAGCGGGATATAACGGCTCTACCAGTCGCGGAGCTGAGTTCGGTGGGGTTCGAGGATGCCGAGGAGATCGGGCGGGGCGGGTTCGGCGTGGTCTGCCGCTGCACCCAGCGCGACTTGGATCGCGTCGTCGCGGTGAAGGTGCTCACCAGCGCTGAACCGGACGACGACAGCAGAGCGCGATTTCTGCGGGAGCAACGCGCGATGGGGCGACTGACCGGCCACCCGAACATCGTCGGGGTCCTGCAGATCGGCGAGATCTCGTCCGGGAGACCGTATTTGGTGATGCAGTGCCACGAGCGCGGATCCCTCGAGGCCCGGATCCGCAGGGACGGCCCTCTTCCTGTGGACGAGGTGCTGCGGCTCGGGATCAAGTTGGCCGGGGCGCTCGAGACGGCGCACCGGCTCGGTATCGTGCACCGTGACGTCAAACCGGCGAATATCCTGTTCACCGAATACGGCGAGCCGGCGTTGTGCGATTTCGGCATTGCCCATATCCCCGGCGGATTCGAGACCGCGGCTGGAACGGTCATGGCGTCGCCGGCTTTTGCTGCTCCCGAGGTTCTCGAAGGCCATCCGCCCAGTCTGGCGTCGGACGTGTACGAACTCGGAAGCACGTTGTTCTGTGCGCTCACCGGACATGCCGCTTTCGAACGCCGGAGTGGGGAACAGGTCATTGCGCAGTTTCTGCGGATCACCAGCGAACCGGTGCCGGATCTGCGCACCGGCGGGATCCCCGACGACGTGTGCGCGGCAATCGAGACCGCGATGGACCGCGATCCCTCGCAGCGCCCCTCCGCCATCGCCTTCGGTAAGCAGTTGCAACATATCCAGCGCGACCACGGGTACTCCGTCGAGGAGATGACCATCCGCGGTGAACCCGACAACGTGCGGGACGTGCACGTACCGACGCGGGGACAGCGTCGTCGCGGGCGGGATACGGGTGTCCTTCCGTTGGAACTGACAAGCTTCGTCGGTCGGAGGGCACAACTGTCCGAGGTGAAGAAGGCGCTGTCGGAATCGCGTCTGGTTACGCTGACGGGCATCGGTGGGGTCGGCAAGACGCGGCTCGCGATGCGGGCGGCGAGCAAGTTGCGCGGCAGTTACACAGACGGGGTGCGTCTGGTCGAGTTCGGCGACATCGACAAGCCTGAGTTGGTGGACGACATTGTGGCTCGTTCCGTGGGTGTGCGGAACCTGGCCGACAGACCGACGAGGGAGGTACTGGTCGAGTTCCTGTCGACACGCAAACTTTTGCTGGTGCTCGACAACTGCGAGCACCTGGTGGAGGCGGTCGCGGACCTCGCGGAGTCGCTACTGCGGGCCTGTGTGAACCTGTCGATCTTGGCCACCAGCCGCGAGGTCCTCGGAATCGGCGGCGAATCCGTGTTGCCGGTGACGCCACTGGGTTTTCCGGATCCGTCCAGGGTGCCCACGCTGGAAGAAGCATCCCGATGTGATGCGGTGGAATTGTTCATCGAACGAGCGGCGGCGGTGGTACCCGGGTTCGAGCTGACTCGAGACAACCGGCTTGCCGTAGCCCGGATTTGCGCCCGGCTGGACGGGTTGCCATTGGCGATCGAGCTGGCCACGGCCCGGCTGCGCGTGCTGTCCACCGGTCAGATCCTGCGACGGCTCGACGACCGGTACACCCTGCTTACAGCGGGCACTCGGGATGTCCCGACTCGCCAGCAGACTCTGTGGTGGTGCATCGGCTGGAGTTACGACCTGTGCACACCACGCGAACAGCAGCTGTGGTCGCGACTGTCGATCTTCGCTCACAGCTTCGACCTCGACGCAGCTGAACAGGTGTGCGGCACCGCCACACCCGACCCCGACCTGCTCGACGTATTGTTCGCGTTGGTGGACAAGTCGATCCTGATCCGGGAGGAATCCGGTGGCGCGGTCAGGTTTCGGATGCTCGACACAGTGCAGAACTACGGCAGGAGAAAGCTCGAGGAGGCAGGTGAGGACCGGGAGATCGGTCGCCGGCATCGGGATTGGTACGAGCGGTTGGCGTTCGACTCGGAGGCTGAGTGGATCAGTCCCCGCCAACTCGAGTGGGACTCTCGCCTGAAGCGGGAACTGCCGAATCTGCGCAAGGCAATGGAGTTCGACGAAGCCAGTGCCGGCGGCATGAGGATCGCAGCAGCTCTGTTTTCGTTCTGGTACATGGGTGGCCGAATCACCGAGGGCCGCAGCTGGCTCGACCGAACTCTGGCCCACTCGGCCGTCGGACAAGGTCGAGATCGCGCCAAGGCGATCTACTCGGCCGGGATGCTTGCCGCGGCTCAGGCGGACCTGGCCGCGGCGACAGCGCGAGTGGCAGAACTCAGGGGGCTGGCCAGGCAGATGGCCGGTCCGGAGATCGCCACTTGGGCGGCAGTTGCGGACGGTTACGCTGCGCTTGTCAGCGACGATCTCGGCTATGCGGTCGCCCGCCTCGAGGAGGCCAGAGAACTGGTCACAGGCTGGAGTGATCCCGATCCCGTATTACGAATGGATTCTTCCCTATTGCTGGGGTGGGCATACCAACTCAGCGGGGATCTCCGGCGTGCGGTCGCCTGTCACGAGCAGACGCTGGCATTCGCGGACTCTCGCGGAGGCGAGACGTCCTTTCGCTCCTGGCTGCTGTGGGCAATGGGTACGGCCGTCTGGAGGCAGGGTGCGCTCGACCGAGCCACGGATCTATTGAAGGAGAGCCTTCGTAATGCTCGCTCGGTAGATGATCCACTCATCGCTGCAACCAGTTTGGAAGCTCTCGCATGGATCGCTTCGGATCGCGATGATGTCCGCCGCGCCTCTGTATTGATGGGTGCTGCTGAAGCGCTGGGCCGGGCCGCAGGTAGCTCCTCCATCCTGTTCCCCAACCTGGCCACCCATCACGAAGCATGTGAGCGCCGCGCACAGGAGACTCTCGGAACACGAGAATTCGGCAAAGCTCAGAAGAAGGGCGGTGCGATGAGTTTCGCCATGGCCGTTGCCTTCGGCCTCGGAGAAGACCTCCCATCGCCCGCCGACCGGGCAGCATCGATCCTCACCAAACGCGAGCAACAGATCGCCGAACTAGTAACCGAAGGCCTTACCAACAGCGCAATCGCAGGTCGTTTGATGATCTCACGGCGCACTGCGGAGGGACACGTCGAGCACATCCTGACGAAGCTGGGTTTCACCTCGCGGGCTCAGATCGCGAGGTGGGTCGCAGCAGGCGCAGGACCACCCTGAGTTCGTTCACATGATCCATGTTCGGGTGCTGCGTCTCGTCGGCCGAACTTCCAACGCCGTATCCAGGGCTCAAGCGCTGTGGTTGATCATGACGTGTTTGGTCCGGGAGAAGTCGTCGAGCGCGTAGAGCGAGAGGTCGCGCCCGTAGCCCGATCCCTTGAACCCACCCCACGGGACCTCGCATGCGAACACGAGGTGCGAGTTGACCCAGACAGTGCCGAAGTCGAGCCGCTTGGGCACGCTGAGGGAGAGGCCCACGTCCCGGGTCCATACCGACGCCGAGAGTCCATACGGTGTCTCGTTGGCCCTCGCAACCGCCTCGTCGGTGGTGCTGAACGATTCGACCGTGACGACGGGACCGAAGATTTCCTGCTGGGTGATCGGCGCCCCCGCCGGCACCCCGCTGAACACGGTCGGTTCGATGAAGTAGCCGGGGCCGTCCAGGACCGCGCCGCCGATGGCCGCGTGAAGGCCGGCCGCCGTCGCCTCGGCCAGCGAGTCCCGTACGCGCTCGAAGTGTGGGCGGGAGACCATAGGACCGATTTCTATGTCGTTCCCGGCGGCTGGCGCGCCGACTACCAGGCTGCCTACTTCCCGAACCAGGAGTTCGGTGAACTCTTCCGCCACCGATTCGTGCACCAGTACCCGGCAGGCTGCGCCGCAGTCCTGGCCCGCATTCCAGAATCCGGCGTTGCGCACTCCGGCCGCGGCCGCACCGAGGTCGGCGTCCGCGAAGACGACGACGGGTGCTTTGCCGCCGAGCTCGAGGTGGACGCGTTTGACCGAACGTGAGGCGGTTTCTGCGACTGCCTGGCCACTGAGAACACTTCCCGTCACCGCGACAAGTGCGATGTCGGGGTGCTCGGCCAGGCGCTGTCCCACTGTCCGGCCACGGCCGGTCACGATATTGACGATCCCGTCGGGAATGTGCCCGGCGATGAGCTCGGCCAGCTTCAGTATCGACAGCGGCGTCTGTTCGGAGGGCTTGAGCACCACGCTGTTTCCGGCGGCAAGAATGGGGGCGATCTTCCAGGCGGCCATCAGCAGCGGATAGTTCCAGGGCGTGATCACCCCGACCACTCCAACCGGTTCGTGGAGAATGACCGAGGTGTGTCCCCGCGCATAGTCTCCACCGGCCGGGGAAGTCATCGTCCGCCCCGCCGCCGCCATGAACCGGAACGTGTCGATGGTGTTGGAGACATCGTCCTCGGCGATACCGCAGGGTTTGCCGGTATTCGCGGACTCCAGCACCGCCAGTACCTCGCGGTTGGCTTCTACGATGTCCGCGATCCGAGAGAGCACCTCGGATCGTTCCTTCGGTGTGGTGCAGCCCCACGATCTCTGAGCCTCGACGGCCGCCTGCACGGCCGAATCGACATCCTGGACGGTTCCTGCCGGGACGGATCCGAGGACCTTTTCCGTGGTCGGATCGAGGACGTCGATGACCTCCGTGGACGAGCCCCGGACAAAAGATCCGCCGATGAAGTGGCCTGCGGGCGGCACGTCAGCGACCCGGATCTGATCCGGAGAGGGACGCCGAACGGTGAATCGCCCAATTTCAGTTGATGCCATGATCATTCGCCTGCACTTTCTGCGCCCGGTCCGGCGCCTGTAGGTAGGTTCTTCGTTTCGGTCACGTCGCCGAGTCGACAAATGCGGCGGAACGATTCCTGCGGCGAGCAAGAGCTGTGGCTGTGCAGTAGTACAGCGGTGAAACGACAGCCAATCCAACGATGAACGAGATATCTGTGTTGCCAAGCATTTTGGCGATCGGTCCGATGTAGACGGTTCCGATGATCATGAACGGGAGTTGTACAGCGACACCGATGAGGTAGCAGCCGACCGCAGGCCAGTTGACCCGGCCGTAACGACCGCCGTCGCGCTTGTAGAAATCTTCTACGACATAATCCCCATGCCGGACCAGGTAGTAGTCCACCAGATTCACGGCGGTCCACGGGACCAGCGAAGCCAGCAGCACAATCAGGAAGTTCTTGTAGGTGGCGACGAAGTCGCTGCCCCCGGTGAGCGCGACACTCGAGGCCAGCGCGCACAGTCCGGTGGCGACCAGAGCACGTTCGCGGCCGCGTGGATTGAAGCGCGGAAAGATCGTCTGCGCAATCGTGATCGTGCACAGCGTGCCGCAGTACAGGTTCATCGCGTTCGTGGCGGCGACTCCGATGCCGAAGACCACAACCACCACGACGCTGATCCCCGCGGTGGCCTGGGTCAGGGCGACAACCGGGTCGGTGTGGGGGAGCAGCAATCCGACGCCTGCCCCGAGGAACATCGGCAGGATCGAGCCGATGCTGGTGCCCCAGTAGCTCATCCAGAACGCCGGCCTCGAGCCCGTCTTTGCCGGCAGGTAGCGCGAATAGTCGGAAACGTATGGGGCATAGGCGATCTGCCACACCGCACACGCCCCGAAGGTGCTCAGGAAACCGGCCGGCGTCGCGGTGCCCGTGCTGAAGAAGTGAGCGGGCACCGAGTGGACGACGAACGCCCAGACGAACGCCATCAGCAGAACCAGCCCCGACGCCAACGTCATGATGCGCGCGTAGGCGTGGATCAGGGTGTAACCCCAGATAGCCACGCAGACGCTGATCGCCGCGAGCACCACGATGCCGGCCTTACCGCTCAGGAAAGGTATGGCCGAAGCGAGCGACTGTCCGCCGAAGACGAGAATCGAGATGAAGAACCCGAGGTACATGCAGACGACGACTCCGACGACGAGAATCGATCCCAGCGAACCGAATTGACCCTTGGTCTGCACCATCTGCGGAACACCCAGCCGCGGCCCCTGAGCAGAGTGCAGCGCCATGAAGATCGCACCGAAGAGATTTCCTGCGATGATCGCCAGCGCGGCCGACCAGGCGGGCTGCCCGAAGAGGGTCGTCGACAACGCCCCGGTGACGACCGCCAGGATCATGATGTTGGTTCCGAACCAGATCGTGAACATGTCCCGGTTGCGCCCGTGGCGCTGGTCGGCCGGGATCGGCTGGATGGTGGCCGATTCGATGGTGGAGACGGATTCTTCACGCCCGCTGTGATTTTCACTCACTGGCGTTGCCTTTCGCAGGACCCGGGGCAGGTTGGGAGATCGTGGTTTCGGCCGCGACGGGCTTGATCAGCGGATGACGAAGCCGCGCTCGACAACGACGGCGAGAAGATCGACGTAGGAATCCATGTCATCGCGGGCCGGACGCGGTGCCGCGGCATAGGGCATGGCGGCCTTCACGGCGGGACTCAGGAAGTACGCGCCCGCCGTCAGCACCGTCAGCGCCTCGAACTGGTCGGGCCGGTGCGCGGCGAGCTCATCGAGAGCGGCTTCGGGGTCCTTGCCGGTGCACGAGACAACCGCGGCGGCGAATGCCTCTGCTATATCAGGCCGGTAGCCGAGAACCTGGTCGAGCAACGCGTCGGGTACTCCGGCGGCGCTCGCCGAGGGCATGGAGCCGGACGCCGGAATGAGTGTGTCGGCGAGAAACGCGAAGGTGCGGCGCTGGTCGGAATCGAGCATCATGCTCTCCTTAGAACGCGGTCTGGATGCTGTGGCGGGTTTCGGCGAGGTGCCGCATCGAGCGCAGAGCAATCGCCATGACGGTCGCGGTCGGGTTCACGCCCGTGGAGGTGACGAAGACGCTGCCGTCGATGATGAACAGGTTGGGTACATCGTGTGCCCGACCCCACTGATCGACGACGGAGGTGGCGGGGTCGGTGCCCATGGTGGCCGTGCCGAGCAGATGCCAGGCGCTGTGGCGTACCACTGGGATCGGGTGGACTTCGACAGCCCCGGCGGCCTGATGCGCCTCGATCGCCCGTTCCACGTTGAATTCGATCATTCGCTCACAGTTCTCACCGATGGTGTAGCGGATCTTCGCGGCCGGGATCCCGTCGGAGTCTGTGAGGTCCGGGGAGAGCACGACCACGTTGTCCTCGTCGGGCAGGTCTTCGGTGGTGATCCCCCATTCGGTGTAGCGCCCGAATGTGCGCTCGAGGCGGCTGTGGAAGGCGGGTCCGAAACTCCCACGCCAGTCCCGGCCCCGCTCCCACAGGGTGTGGGCGAGCGGGCCACCGGTCGGCATCAGGTTCCACTTCGCTCCCCGCACGAAACCGCGGTCGGTGTCGGTCTCGTAGAACTGCATCGACTGCAGCGCCTGTCCTGCCGGGCCGAGCCAGGTTTCGAGCTCTTCGTCGTAGGCGCCGAATACCGAGGCGTACGGGTGCGTCATCAGACGCTTGCCCACCAGCCCGGAGGAGTTGGCGAGGCCGTTGGGGAAAAGCGACGAGGTCGAGTTCAGCAGTAGGCGCGGTGTGCCTATACCGTTCGCGGCCATCACGGTCACCCGGGCCGCCAGGTGTTGCAGGCTCCCGTCGCGGTCGATGTACTCGGCACCGGTGACAAGGCCGCGGTCGTTCACGGTGAGCCGGCTGACCCGGGCACCGGTGATCAGCACCGCACCCAGCGCGATCGCGTCGGGCCAGTGTGTGAGGTCGGTGCTGGCCTTGGCGCCGGTTGGGCATCCGGATTCACACGCGCCGTAGCGCACACAGGCCGGGCGATTCTTGAAGTTGCGCGACGCGATGGCATTCGGTGCCGGCCACCAGTGCCAGCCCAGCTTGTCCATCCCTTTGGCCGCGACCAGACCGTACTTGCCGATCGGCAGCGGCGGCAGCGGAAAGGTGTGCGGATCCGGATAGGCGGGGTCGCCTTCCAGCCCGGACGCGCCGACACGGTAGGTGACCTCGTCGTAGAACGGTCGCAGATCCTCATAGGTGAACGGCCAGTCCTCGGCCACGCCGTCGAGTGTCCTGACCCGGAAGTCCGACGGCATCGCGCGAACCCAGTGCCCGGAGAACATGATCGTGCTGCCGCCGACCCCGTTGAACATCAGCGGTTCGACCGGGCTCTCGGTGGCATCGACCGGATAGTCGGCCGGGTTCTGACGCACATTCGGGCTGGAGTTCCACTGCTTCAGACGGGTGAGCTCCCACGACGGTTTGTCGCCGGTGAAGTCGCCGGGCAGGTTCCAGTCTCCCTGCTCCAGACACACGACCTCGAGGCCTCTGCTGGCCAACTCGAGTGCTGCCACCCCGCCAGATGCTCCGGCGCCCACGATGAGAACGTCGGCTCCTCCGGCGGTGTCGTAGTCGATGTGCTGTGTGTTCATCGGCTGTGCTCCTGGTCGGCTCGAGCCCAGCCGAAGCCGGTCGCGCCCATGGTCCTTCTCCGGTTCGGGGAGTCACGAGCAATGATGCGTGGGTCACACCTCGCCCGCCAGCATCGATCCGCAACAAACCGGCGAACCTGTGTCGCGCAAACGCACAAGGAGATGAAACGCACATGTAGCGCGACGGTCCTGGTCCAGCACAGTCAGTCTACGAGGAATACGGTTGCCGCTTTCAGCTGGCGAGTACAGCCTTCTGCCCGGCCGTGACACCGATGTGGACAATCCCGAGCAATGCCTGCGCGCGGACCAACTTCTGCCGCCACCGTCGGAGTAATGATCTGCTGGGCGGAGTCAACCGGAGTGTGCTGTATCGGCCCGTGGTGGGTCAGTGGTCCGGTCGGAGCTTCGTCGACGGTGTTCCAGGTCCGCCGTGCAGGATAGGGGGTAGGCGCAGCGTCGCCGAAAATCGCGCGGATATGGCGTAATCAATTGGTAGAGAATGGTTTCCGTGTTTGCTCTGCGCCTGGCCGCGGTATACGCAAGGCGGCCCGATGCCCGCGCGGGCCGCACCGACCGGATCGACGGCGGCCGAGCCTTGCGGGCTTGCCCGGCATCACCTGTGCCGGAAGCTCTTTGGCGTGCATTGCTGGTCTGTTGCCGTCGAGAGGGTGGTTCGTTACAGGTACAGCTCGGGAGGGTCGTCGAAGTCGATGCCTGCCTGACGTGCGCGGGCGACCATTTTCCGGTCCCACTCCCGATGCGCGCGTAACGCCATCCGGAATTCGCCCATCTGCTCCGACATCCGCTGGGTTTCGGAGATGGCGAGATCGCTGAGCACCTTCGCGGCGTCGGCTTTCTTCTTGGTCATGCTGGCATCGACATCGCCTCGCTTGAACCACGCCGTCACCGCCGCCGACAACGCCGAAGAGCTGGCCAGCAGCATGAGTGCGGAGAACAACGGCGAGGACGCGAACGCATTCACGAGGCGGCCCTCCTGTCACGGATCGCGTGCAACGCCTTCAGGTCCTGCAACAGCTGCCGACGCTTCCACAGAAACGCGACACCCACCGCGACGGGCAGCACACCACCCGCGACCGCGGCCGCACTGATGGATTGCCGATGGACCTGCATCATCGACAGCTGCACACCGGAGGCCACCAGCGACCAGCCCAGCGCCCCCAAACCGATCTGCTCGACCAGATAACCCCATACCCGCCGGGCGAATACACCGACCAGAGTCGCCACAGCACCCGCCAGCGTCAACCCCAGCCACAACACCCGCAATCCCGCCGGCAAGGCCGCGACCACGGAATTCGCAGGCCCAGCGTGGAAACACTGCACCAGTGCCGACATACCGAACACAGCACACAGGACAACCTCGAACGGGTCGTGGCGGGTCGGCGGCTTCACGCTCCTCATACCGCCTCACCGCCACCTCGAGCAGCAACCCGACCGGCCCCGCCCACGAATACGACCGAAGGGATGCCCACACGGCCAACCGATTTCGGTCAGCGACCCCATCGGCGGACAGCCCATCCAGCACGGAGAACTCCCGCCGGCAGGTCCTGACGACACAGAAAACGACGCGAAGGTAGCCACGATGCTCGCCTCCTGATTGCTGCGTCCGATCGATGCCCCACACCCCAGAGGGTGTGGAATGCTGCCGAAGGCTCCGGCCCTTTCATTAACACTCCTGAACCGGCTGCCCGGCAACGCATCTGCCGATCCGCTTTCGTCCGGTTTCGCACACCTGTTGCCAGACACCCCAACCACCACCGCGCAGTGTCGTCGTCCGGCCGGCCAACACCGTCATGTGGGTCTACACGTCATTGCTCCGGCATCGCCCGCCGGGGGGCGGTACATCCGGAAAGCGGACCAAAGCGGATCGCGAGATGTCTTGCCTCAGTGGTGGTTCAGGAGTGTTACTGGATATTGCCGTGCCATGGCGAGAGTCGGCAAACCCACCGCAGAGCAATCTGTTGCATCCCTGCGTCACCCTCTTGACCGACAAGGAGGCACCATCATGCCTACTATCACTGCTATCTCACCGTCCTCGGGGCCGGCCTCCGGGGGTAACCCCGTGGTGATCACCGGTAGCGGGTTCACCGGGCCGGACACCGTGCGCTTCGGCGCGACCGCAACGACTTTCACCATCAATTCGGATACGCAGATCACGGCGATCGCGCCGCCGGGAACGGGAACGGTACAGGTGACCGTCTCCAACGCCGGTGGAACGAGCAACGGCGCTGCCTACACCTACGCGGCGGTTCCCTCGTTGATCTTCATCGCTCCCATCACTGGGCCGGCCGCCGGGGGAACGACGGTGACGCTGACCGGTACCGGTCTGTCCAGCGCCACCGGGGTCAATTTCGGTGCCACACCGGCGACTTCGTTCACGATCGTATCGAACACACAAATCACAGCGATCGCTCCCGCGGGGGCCGGCACGGTGTCGGTCACGGTCACCAGCGCGGCGGGTTCGAGTAACGGGCTGCCGTTCACCTATGTGGGAGTGCCCACCGTGATCTCGCTCAGCCCGAATTCGGGGCCGGTGACCGGAGGCGCCGTGGTCACCGTGACCGGTACCGGGTTCACCGGCGCCACCGCGGTGAGTTTCGGCGCCACCCCGGCAACCTTGTTTTTCGTGTTGTCGGACACCCAGATCCTCGCGATCGCTCCTCCGGGCACGGGCACCGTGCAGGTCACGGTCACCACCGCGGCCGGAATAAGCGCCGGCGTTCCGTTCACGTACCGGCCGGTGCCCACGCTGAGCTCGATCAGTCCGGCGACGGGACCGATAACCGGAGGAACGACCGTCATCTTGACCGGCACGGGGTTCACCGGCGCTACCGCAGTGGTTTTCGGCATCCTTCCGGCGGCCTCGTTCACCGTCAACTCCGATACGCAGATCACCGCTGTCACTCCACCGGGTATCGGGACGGTACCGGTCACGGTCACCACCGCGGCCGGCGCGAGCAACGGGCTCGCCTTCACCTATGTGCTGGCGCCGATCCTGCTGTTCTTGATACCGACGGTGGGACCGCAGGCCGGCGGAACCACGGTGACCATTACCGGTCTGGGCCTGTCCGGCGTCACCGGAGTCAAATTCGGTGCCACACCGGCAACGTCGTTCACGATCGTGTCGGACACCCAGATCACCGCAGTCACTCCCGCCGGGACAGGCACGGTAGCGGTGACAGCCACCAGCACAGCGGGTGCCAGTAACGGCCTGCCGTACACCTACCTGGGAATTCCCGCCATCACCTCGATCAGCCCGAACACCGGCCCGGTAACCGGAGGAACCTTCTTGGCCCTCACCGGCACCGGATTCACCGGCGCCACCGCGGTAACCTTCGGCGCCACCCCGGCGACCCTGTATCTCGTGTTGTCCGACACGCTGATTCTCGCGGTCACTCCACCCGGGACGGGCACGGTACAAGTCACCGTCACCACAGCCGTCGGCACAAGTGCAGGGATACCCTTCACCTACGTCTGAGGGCAATCATCGGATCCGGCGGAGCCGAGCCTCGATCGTCCTTCCCGGACGTGCGCACGAGGCTCGGCTCCGTCATGCGCCGAGCATGGTCGCACCTCGCCGATCCCATTTACGTAATCCGCTGTCCGACAGAGGATTACGTCATATCGGCCCAATTTTCGGCGATACAGTCGGGGACTCCTTCAACTCGGCTGCTTTTGTGTAGCGATTCTGAAACAAACTGCGGGAGGCACTGTTCCGTTTCGGGGTTGAATCACCGGCCCAACCCCGGGCGGGTGACTGCGGGGCGTGGAATCCAAGAGAAGACCTCCGAGGTGAACCTCCGAGTAGAAAGGCACCGTTCCACGTTTGGACACAGGCGAGTAAAGACCGGATGGGTTAATCGCACCGACGCAATTAACCAATTATGTTGCATTCCAGTCTACTTTGTGCTTCTAGCCATGGAGCGTGAAAGGCACTATCTTCATTGCGGAGTACTGGTCAATCTGCGTGGAGCAATCGCTCATCTCATGGCACATCCAGCCCCGAGAGGATTCGACTATGACGACGTATGCACCGGTCACCATCCAGCAGGCACAGTTCCCGATCGTCGAATCGTTCACCCACGAGACCCCGACCAACCCGCACTGGCAGCTGCTGGGCAGCGCGCGGCTCAACGACGGCAGCCTGGAACTCACCCCCAACGCCAATTCCCAGGCCGGGACGGCGTTCCTCGATCAGCCGTTCTCGTCCAGGCTCGGCGTCACCATCGACTTCGACTACTCCTGTGAGGGAGGGGCCACGCTGGGCGATGGCTTCAGCGTCTACCTGATCGACGGCGCGCACACGACGCAGCCCGGCGGCATCGGTGCCGCACTCGGCTACTCCATCACGAAGTCCTCGCCCGGGCAGATCGTCGCGCCCGGGGTCACCGCCGGGTTCGTCGGCGTCGGCTTCGACAACTTCGGCAACTTCGCCACGCCGCTGGCCGGTACGGGAGGCGGTGCACAACGGCCCAACACCGTCGGGGTACGCGGAGCCGGCAGTCTTCGGGAGGGGTTCGGCTGGCTGACCGGCGTTCAGGTGCCTGGTGGGTTCCGCGCGGCGTGGGATCGCGTCGCCCACATCCAGGTCTCCATCATCGACGGTCGGCTCACCGTTCGCCACTCCGACAAGGTCAACCCGAACGGCACCCTGCTGATCAACGAATTCGATCTTGCCGGCGCCGACGGTCAGCCTCGGGTGCCTGAGACCTTCAAGCTGGGCTTCGCGGCCGGAACCGGCGCCGCGACCGCCTACCACCGGATCAGGAACCTCAAGGTGTCCCTGCCCGCGGAAATGCCTCTGGAGATCAGCGGCCCGCGGACAGCGCAGTCGGGACATCGGATCACCTACACCATCAGCGTGCAGAATCTCGGCCCCAACGACGCCCCCGACGCCGTGCTGGAGGCCACCGTCCCGACAGAGCTGACCGATCTGGAACTGACCTGCCAGGCCGAGAATGGGGCCGTCTGCGGCACCGGTTCGGTCGGCGACGGCTTACACATGCCGATCGACCTGCCCAAGGGCAGCAAGGCGGTCATCAACCTGACCGGCACCATCGACCCGCAGTACGAGGGCCGGCTCACCTGCACCAGCCTCATCACCTCACCATCACGGGCCAATACCGCCGAACGGCACTCGGGCTCGGTAACCACCGAGGTCGATCGGCCTCCTGTCACCGTCTCCCCCGTGATCGTCGGACAGTGGCCCCAAACCTGGCCCGAGGACGCGAAAGGGTGGGTCATCAGCTACGAACTCACTCTGGCCGCCCACGAGCAGCGGGTGGTGTGGTGGGAGATCCGCTTCGACGTCCCGCCACGAACCCGCGTCAATCCCCAGCAGACACAGTGGTACAAGGTGATCAAGGATGGCACCGACGGATCGGTCGTCATCGCCACACCGGATGACAGCCACACCATCGAGCCCGGCACGCCGCTGACCGTGGCCGTGCAACTGCTCTACCCATCCCAGCACGAGGCCGGTGACGGCACCCTGCGCAACCTTCACGCCACCGAGGTGACCCGCCCGTAGGCCAGTCCCTTCGAGCAATTCCACTCGGAGCCGGTGCTGGCCGACTCCTCAGGGACTGTGAGAATGTGTTGAAACAGAGTTGAGTGGGCCGGGGCGCGGTGTCGGGATTAATCCAGTCCGTTCCCCGGACCTCTCACCAAAGCCGCCATGCGGCTCGCGTGGTCAATTCCCTTGCCGTGGTGGTCTTCCCGCGCGACCGCCCGGGTCACTTCCGCACAGCGAATTCGCCGCGCACAATCCTCGGCGATGATTGCCCAGCATCCGATGCGAGTCCGCCGGCGGCGGGCGTCCTCAGACCTTCGGTCGTGAGACACCTTCTGGGGCATTGTGTTTCAGTAGGTCGAGCCTGTAGCGAATGCCGTGTACGCGGCAGCGTCAAAGAGTCGGGGGTCGGTGATACACCCGACCGCAGCGCTCGGGGACATGCCGCGCGACCCGGAACGATATCCATATCCGTTCGCTTTCCGAACCCGAGCGTGGGCTCGGTGAATCAACAAGGGAGGCGGCCTCGGTGTCGATGTCCGTCGGGGTCGACGGGCGTGGACACGCCTTGCTGTGGCGACGCCTGGCCGGTGTCACCGTTTAGGCTTGTCGAGCGCTATCCCGTGCGGGTTTGTTCCTGTGATACCGAGTTGCAAACCGTTGCGAACCGGAAGGCTCCAGGCATGCGACGTTCGTTCACCGTCGCTGTGGCCGGTACGGTCGCGGCAAGTCTGGCCGTACTGAGCCTGTGGGCCGGTGACGCCGAACTCGGCCGCGCCCAGCCGCCCGGCG
Source organism: Nocardia sp. NPDC101769 (assembly GCF_044766925.1). NCBI lineage: Bacteria > Bacillati > Actinomycetota > Actinomycetes > Mycobacteriales > Nocardiaceae > Nocardia > Nocardia sp. NPDC101769. Next base: position 62,530 of record NZ_JBIWMX010000031.1, read on the forward strand.
GAGACGTCTCCGGTGGGGGACTCCATCTGACGGCGTCGGTCGACAGCGTCGGGACGAACCCGCCCGGCGACCGGACACCGAACTTCCTCATGACGTTCGCGCATGCCACGCAGATGTCCGGCGACTACTCGGTCACCGTGGACGGCGGCCAGATCACATCCGGTCGGGCCATCGCGGGATTCATCCTCGGCTGCGGGATCAGTGTGGACGGCGGCTTCGGTGTCGAGATCGGCACCAATCAAGGGCTCGGTGACAGGATTGGCCTTTCGGTCGGCTCTCCCGGCGCCGCGGTCATCCTGCCCGGTGCGAGCCGGTTCAGTATCGTCGGGACTCTGGGCGTGGGCGAAGGCGTGTTCGGGAACTTGGGACCCGGCCAGGTCACTGTCGCGAGAACGGAGACGGCCCGCCTGGACGCCACCACGACGTTCCCGCATCACATCAGGTTCAACAACGCCGCGCTCCATATCGGCCAATGCGCCTCGCCTGTATCGGCCGTCCCTTTCGTCACCGCCACGGTGAGCACCGCTGAGGGACTCGCGCAGACCACGGCCTACGGCGACCAGTTCACCTTCTGAAATCCGACCAGATCCGGACCCCGACACGATCGAGCAGCACGACCTTCCAATCGAGTTGCCGGGCGCGGGCGGGCCGATCGTGAGAGTTTCCAGTGACGATCTGCGCCAGCTGGCGCGCGGTCTGCCCGAGCAGCAGATCAAGGTCGACCAGGGCAACCCCGTCGACTCCGACGGACATCGACCCCGAAACCTCGGCCGGAGAACAGCCCTTACGGTTCGGTCGGCTTCAGGATTCCCGGGCCCGCTCCGCATCTCGGATCATCTCCAGCAGGTCGCGAATCTGCTTGTCCTGCTGCTCGAGGTGCCGATGAATGTCCAAAGTGGTGGTCAGGATCGCGTCACTGTCTTTGTAGGTGGCCTCGGCCCGTTTGTCGGCGGCCGCGGCCAGGATGTTCTGGCCCACGATGATGATGCTCAGGAGCACGAGCTGCAAGAACGTCTGACTGATCCACGAGACCAGGACGACGGGACTGCCCGAACTGATCGCAGCTGGCAGCGATACGAAACTGAGCGCGGCGAACGCGTACGCACACCACATGGTGCCGACGCCCTTGGTGATCACGACCGCCAGGTTCGCGTTGAACCGCGTGTACCACGCGGAATCGGGTGGCGCCGTGGCCACGTCGGTGATCTTCGGTGGTCCGGCCTGCTTGCGTTCGGCGATGCGCGGATGCGGCGTGTAATGGAGGGGTTCGGACATACCCATCAGCCTCGCACGGCGATCCGGAGCCATCGGATCCGATTCGCCGACTTCATCGACCGGGTGGAGCGCATCGACCAGGACACGCCGGCCGCCCGGCGTGATGAACCGCGCAAGAACAGACTGTTCTCGATCACACGGTGGCGGCCGTCCACGCCGGCGGCGCCAGCCGTGGCGAGCCCTCGGTTGTCGGGGGTCGGCGCCGGGGCTACCGGGCCCGACTCGCTGAGAACGGATACCGTCTACGCGTAGCGCCCCGCGGGGCGGCGAAACTCGCCGCCCCGCTGCACTTCCGCACGACAGTCTGGAAGATCAGTGCCCTTGGAGTCCAAATTCACTCTCACGATTGAGGTCTGGGACGAGGACGAGGAGGCGGCGATCCGCGAGGGCCCGCGGGACATCGTCCGTGTCGCGAAGGAGGCGGGTTGCTCCGTCGAGTTCAACGTCGATGATCTCCCGAGCGGTGGCCTGGTCGGCGGCGAGGACGATGACGGCGGGTTCGGGCCCGGGAGCTACTACATGCACGCCGCGGAAAGGACTCACGCGCCAGCGGTTCACCGGAGCACGGGGATCGCCGGAATCTGCTGGCCGCCGAGAAGTTTCCATACGTGGGTGCGTTCGGCCGCAAGGTCGATCGGCGCGTCGGCGAGGGTGTCGAGCAGCTGCTGCAGTGGCCATTTGTGCAATGCGCCGTAGCGGGCGGAGTAGAGGGCCGCGGTATGGACGGAGAAGGTGTCGGTGGTGTCGAACAGCGCGTAGCCGATGATCTGGTAGATGTCGGTCAGCGACAGCGAGTCCGATCTTTGCCCTGTCTCACGGTTGGCCGCGCCGAGGCGGGTCTTCACCTCGATCAGGACGCCGTCCACGATGAGGTCGGCATCGGCCGAGCAGAGCTGTGAGGCGGCGAACGTCGGTCCCAGGGCCACCGCCGACGATGGGTCGGGCAGGAATTCGGCCAGTTCGGTGAGAGCGAGTAGATACAGCGACCGCATCTCGGTGAGAGCGTCGCCGGGAGCCAGCGCGAGCAGGGCCTCGGTGGTGAACCGGTCGCTGCGAATTGGTTCGGCCAGTGGGGAATTGGAGAAGACGAACGGGTTGCGGTACAGCTCCGCGCACAGCGCCAACGCCCAGCTCGCTCGTGCGACGATCTCCAAAGTGTTCTCCGGCAGCGGTCGCATATACGCGTGGCCTGCCAGTGTGGCCAGCTCCCAGACCACGGCGATGTGGTCGGGGCGATGGAAGATCGGTTCGGCGAACACCGCGGTCTCGGGGACATACTCGGCGCCGCAGGTGAATCGGAGTAGGTAGTCGAAGGCCGCGCCCAAGGTTCCCGGGCTGGCTCCGGTGCAACCGACGAGCAGTGTGCCTGCGCGGGCTCGGTAGTCGGCCTGCACGGGTTCGAGATTCGGGTACCGCTGGTCGAAGTACTGACGCAACGGGCTGGCCATGTCGTCGATCGCCCCGGTCAGGCTGGAGTACTGATAGCTCATGAGCATTACTGTGGCATGGGTCACCGACATTGCCGAGGCCGGGGGCTGCCCGCCGGTCAGGAGTCCCCGTAGTCACGGACGCCGGCCGGAAATGATTGGCGGCCGGCGGGGAGCAAGTCCGGGGCTACGCAGCTGAGCTTCGGGCTATTTCTGAAATTCTTCGAGTTGGAGGCCCGGTTTCCCGTGGTCCAGAGGAGTTCCCGGCCGCAGCGGTCGCCTACATGGCCGTCCCGCCTGCCACACAGCATGTCGAAGCGCGCAGATGCCCAGCGGCCGTGAGGCCTCCGCTTATAGTCAGACCGTATGACGCAAGCTTGGGAGCGCTGGCGGAGGCGACCGGATGCGGCGGACGGCGACGCGCTGTCGTCTCGCCGGTCGGCTCGGCGCCCTCGAGCGCATCAGCCGCCCACCCGCCGCACCGTGCGGTTGCTGGTGGTGGCGCGGACTATTGTGGCGCTGCTGGCGATACTCGTGGTGGCCGGCACCGCGATGGCATGGCGCAGCTATCACCAGATAGTGAGCGGAGTCGTCACATCCGACGCACTGGCCGATGACCCGAAATCCAAAGGCACCGACCAGAACATCCTCATCATGGGATTGGACAGTCGCCTCGACGAGCATGGAAACCCGTTGCCGCAGGCAATGTACGACGCGCTGCACGCCGGCGACGACAGTGTCGGCGGGTACAACGCGAATGTGCTTATCCTGGTGCACATTCCCGGCGACGGTTCGCGGGCGACAGCCATCTCCATTCCGCGCGACGACTACGTCAACCTCGATTCCGCGGCGTGTGATTCCTCGCCCTGCAAGGCAAAGATCAAACAGGCGTACGGGTTTGCGTATCAGCGGGCCAAGGACAAGCTGACCAGGTCCGGTGCCGAGGATTCGCCCGACCTGGAGAAGAAGTCTCGTGATGCGGGGCGCAAGGCGGAGATCGCGACCGTGCGCAGCTTTCTCGGCGGCGTGGCGGTCGACCATTTCGTCGAGGTGACGCTGGTGGCGTTCTTTCAGATCGCCCAGGTCGTACAGCCGATCACCGTGTGCCTCAACGAGAACACCTCCGACAGTTTCTCCGGCGCCGACTTCCGCAAGGGGACGCAGCAGATCGACGCCGGGCAGGCGATGTCGTTCGTGCGGCAGCGTCGTGATCCCGATCCGTCACTGAACTTCACCGACCTCGACCGGACCCGGCGGCAGCAGGCGTTCATCGTGTCGCTGGCCCGCACACTGCAGGCAAGTGGCACTCTCACCACTCCGAGCAGCCTGCGCGGCGTCCTCGATGTGGCACAGCAGAACATCGCCGTCGACAACGGGTTGGATCTGCCGCAGTTCGCCCGGCAAGCGTCGACGCTGGTCGCTGACGGGATGTCGCTGTTCACCCTGCCTGTCAAGGACTTCGCGACCAACGCCCTCGGCGAGGACATCAACGTCGTCGACACCACCGAGATCCGTGGCATCGTGGCCGGCCTGCTCGCCCCGCTCACCTCGCACACCACCGCTGCGACCGCCGCAGCCACGACCGACCCGACCATCCCCGCCGCCTCCGGTGTGGTGTTGAACGTGGTGAACAGCACCGGCCGCACCGGCCTGGCCGCACGCGTGGAACAGGCATTGTCGGCCCGGGGATTCATCCGCGGCGCCGCCACCACCGGCCCCATCCACACCGCCAGCTCGATCGCCTACGGTCCCGGCGCGGACGCCGCCGCCACCGCGCTCGGCCAACGACTCGGACTCACCGCGACGAAATCGGCAGCCCTCGACGCGGAAACCGTCGAACTGACCATCGGCACCGATGCTGCGACCGGCGACCCCATCGCCTCTTTGGTGCCCGACCTACCCGGCCAGACCACCTCCGCGACACCACCGGTCCCGGTCTCGGCCACCGCGACCGGGACGCAGGCCCCCTCCCCCACCGACCTGTCCAGCATGGACTCCACCGCCGTTCCCTGCGTCAAATGACCGACCTTGTCCGGTTGCGGTCCCGCCGGTGGGGTGAGCCGGCGCCACGCCGGAGCGGTTGGGCTCCAACTGTCGACCGGCGGCAATCGATCAAGCCCTGGTTGCCCAGCTCGTCGAGCACCGCACGATGTAGACGCCACCACGGCCCGGCCTTGGTCCACACGGTGAACCGGCGATGCGCCGACGGAACGGTCACACCGAACGACGGTGGCGGCCAAACCTTTTCGCGCCATGGAAGTGAAAGGTAGCGTCACCGGCCGTCAGGGCCGAGGTCGGTCGGGGCGTCGGGCGTCACGACGAGTCTGTCGGACATGGCGGTGGCGATGAACTTGGGGATGGCGGGGGCGAAGATCCTGAGGTAGAAGTCCATCCAGTCGTGGCGGGCGTTGAGGAATGGGAAATCGGTGGGGGCCATGTAGCGGATGGCGAGCATTGGCAGCGGTGCGTCGAGTGCGGGGAAGGCCGGGTTGTGCAGCCCGGGGACGGTGCAGCCCGGGTAGAACTGGCCGAGCATCAGGCCCTGTTCGACAAATTTGGTTTTCTGGTCGTGTTGAACGGTGTCGATGTCGGCGTATTCGGTCAGGTCGGGGAAGACCGCGATGACGGCTTTGAGTTTGGAATCGGGTTCGTCCCGGGGTGGCAGGGTGGGAAACAGATCGTAGAGGTCGGCGACTATTGCGCTGATGCGCTGGCGGTCGATATCACGACCCGTGATGAATGCGGCCCACAGGGATCGCAGTGCGATGGCGTGGCTGGTGTAGGGGCAGACATTACCGGGCCGGCCGAGGTCGGGGTGAGATTGGCACAGGTATCCGACCATCCACCGACGCAGTTCGGCGACATGAGGGTGCAGGCCGTTACCGGCTGCCCGATCGGGGTCGAACAGGTTGACTGGCTCGACGCCGGAACGTGTTCCGACGATTCGGTCGGTGTTCATGATCGGCTTGTCCTTGCTGGGGTTTGTGACTCCGTGTGGGCGGTGTGGATGGACCGGAAGTGCTCGGTGAGGACGAAACCGATCGCGCGGAGCGAATCCTGACCGGTCATTCGTTCGTGCTGAACGGGAATCCGGTGCTCGGTGATACGCCCGGTGACGTGGTCGTTCCAGGCACGAACAGGAGAAGACCCGTCGACGTGGTGGTCGACGGCGCTGAAGTAGATCAGATCACCGTCGAACAGTCCCGGCCGATGGCTCCAGGTGAGGTCGATGAGCCGGGTGTAGTCGCGTTGCAAGCTCACGAGATGCTCGGAGGTCACCTCGGTGAAGAGGCCGCCCTGCCGGTGCAGCAACTCGGTTGCGGCCTCGACGGTCAGCTCGGTGTGGCCGTCCGGAACCGCGAAACCGCCGAACTCGGCGAGCATCGTCGCCACCGAGGGGGTGGGGGCCCGGAAGCTGTCGGCCGTGACGACGCGGGTGTCCATCATGGCCAGGGTGGCCACGGAGTCGCCGTCGCGGCGGAGTTGGACCGCAATCGCGTGCGCGATGGTGCCGCCGAGCGAGTAGCCGAGCAAATGGTAGGGACCGTGCGGTTGGACGGACCGGATCTCCTGCACATAGCGGGCGGCGAGTTCGTCGAGGGTGTCGAACCGCACGGTGGGGTCGGACAGCGCGGGAGATTGCAGCCCTCGGACGGGACGGTCGGGATCGAGGTGCTGCACGAGTCCGCTGAAACCCCAAGCCAATCCGATCGCCGGGTGAATACAGAACAGCGGCGGGTCGGTTCCGGCAGCCCGCAGGGGCAGCATGACGGCGAGCGCCCCGTCGAGATCATGTCCGTCGACGTCCTGCCCTGCGAGGCCGTCGCGGCGGCTCTCGATGCGGCGGGCCAGCGCCTGCGGCGTCGGATCGGTGAAGAGCCACTGCAGCGGCACGGTGACACCGGTGGACTCCGCGAGCCGCGCCACCAGTTGGGTGGCGGCCAGCGAGTTGCCGCCGAGAGCGAAGAAGCCGTCGTCGACTCCGATTCGCTCGATGCCGAGGGTGTCGGTGAAGGCAGCGCAGACGGTCGCCTCGAGCGGGGTGGATGGCGCCCGGAACCGAGACCGACCGCGCAGGTCGGGTACGGGCAGGGCGTTGCGATCGAGTTTGCCGGTGGTCGTGAAGGGTATCCGGTCGAGCGTCACGATGGTGGTGGGGATCATGTGGGTGGGCAATCGGGTAGCGAGGTGCCTGGTCAGCGCTGCGGCATCCGGTGTGGTGTGCGGGGCGGGCACCACATAGCCCGTGAGCTGGTCGACACCGTCGAGCCGGGTGTGGACCGCGACGGCGGCACGGGAGACGGCGGGGTGGCCGCACAATGCGGTTTCGATGTCGCCGGGTTCGATGCGATGGCCGTTGACCTTGATCTGCAGATCGCTGCGGCCCAGGTATTCGAGCCGCCGGTCACCGGTCCAGGTGACCAGATCGCCGGTGCGATACATGCGGGTCCCGGCCGGCCCGTATGGGTCGGGGATGAATCGAGCTGCCGTGAGTGCGGGTTGCCCGTGGTAGCCGCGGGCGACGCCCGGTCCGGACAGATACAGTTCGCCGGCCACTCCGGGCGGGACCGGGCGCAGTCTGCCGTCGAGCACTACGGCGGAGAACCCACGAGCAGGGCCGCCGATCAGCGGCGGACTCTCCGTGATCGCGGTCAGGGGGACGTCGGCGCAGCTCAGGATGGTGGTCTCGGTAGCCCCGTACGTGTTGATCAGGGTGCGGCCCGGCGCCCATCGGTTTGCCAGATCCAGTGGGCAGGTCTCGCCGCCGAGGATCAGGGTGTGCAGGGTATCGAGTTCGCCGGCGGGTAGCGATTCGAGCACGGTCGGGGTGAATGCCGCATGGGTGGCGTGTGCGGCGGTGATCCGCTCGGCCAGTTCGGCGCCGGCGGCCACTCGCTCCGGTGCGAGCACCAGGGTGGCTCCGGCGGCGGCGGCGCTGAACCATTCGAGGATCGACACGTCGAAGCTCGGCGAGGCCGCAGCCAGCATTCGAGAGGACGAGGTGAGGCCGAACCGCTCCCGCGCTTCGGCGGCCAGATTCGCGATCCCGGTATGGGTGACCACTACCCCCTTGGGGGTCCCGGTGGAGCCCGAGGTGTAGATCAGGTACGCGGGATGCTCCGGCAGTAGTGTGGCCGTGCGCTCGCTGTCGTCGATCGCGGTGACGCGCGCCGACGCTGCCCTCGCGGCGAATCCGGGACTGTCCAGGCTGAGCCACGACGTGGCCTCCGGCAGCCGGTGTCGATAGGTCTCGGCGGTCAGCCCGGCGATGGCACCGGCATCGGCGAGAATGCCGCTGATCCGGTCTTCGGGCTGGGTGGGGTCGATCTGAACGAACGCGGCGCCGGTCTTGGCGACCGCCCACACGCCGATCACGGCGTCGATGGAGCGCGGAAACGCCACGGCCACCAAGGATTCCGGTCCTGCTCCGGCCTCGATCAGTATCCGCGCCCATCGGTTCGAGGTTTCGTCGAGTTCGCGGTAGGACAACCTTTCGGTCGCACAGACCACCGCGTCCGCGTCGGACCTCGCTGCGGCCGCCAGCACCTGCGGCAACGTCGATGTCGCCGCGCCGGGACCACCGCGCACGGGTACCAAGGCGGCCAGTTCATCCGGCGACAGCAGCTGGACTCGCAGGAATGAGAGATCGATGTCGTCGGTGATCGCGTCGAGCACGCGCCGCACCCGGCCGGCGAGGGCGTCGATCTGGTGTTGTGTGAACAGTTCGGGCAGGTATTTGAAGGTCAGCTCCAGCCGGGTATCGAGATGGACGATCAGGCCGAGCGGGTAGTGCGCGGCGTCTCGTCCGTGCACATCGAGAACATGCATCCCGGCGATGTCGGTGTCTTCGGACAACCCGGCCGCGTCGACCGGGTAGGACTCGAAGACGGTCACGGTGTCGAACATCGCGCCGGACCCGGCCGTCTGCTGGATCCGGGCGAGCCCGAGGTGGTTGTGGTCGAGCAGCGCAGTTTGTTCGGCCTGGATTCGCTGGAGAAGCTGAGCGAGACTTTCGCCGTAGTCGAGCCGGACCCGGACCGGCACGGTGTTCACGAACAGGCCGATCATCGATTCGATGCCGGGGAGCTGCGGGGGGCGTCCGGAGACGGTGGTGCCGAAGACGACGTCTTCGCGCGCGGTCGCGCTGGCGAGCACGATCGCCCAGGCGGCTTGGACGACGGTGTTGAGGGTGCTCTCCTGCCGGTGGGCCACCGCGACCAGGGCTGCGGTGCGGTGTTCGCTCAGTTGTACCCGGACTTCGCGCGCGGCGGCGGTGTGCCGGCGGCCGCGGTCCGCGCGCGCCAGCAGAGTCGGCTCGGTGACGCCCTCGAGGGTCCGGGCCCACGCCGTTTCCGCCGCCTGCTGATCCTGGGTTTTCAGCCACACCAGGTAGTCGCGGTAGGGGCGCGCCGGGGGCAGGGCGCCGGGGTCGCTGTCGCCGGCGTAGAGGATCAGCAGTTCCCGGATCAGCAGTGGGGTGGACCAGCCGTCGATCAGAATGTGATGCATGCTCAGCAGCAGCGTGTATCGCTGCGGGGAGGTGCTGATCAGTGTCAGTCGCAACAGCGGGGCCGCGGTCATGTCGAAGTGCCGGTCAGCGTCCATGAGCTGATCGAGCGCGGCCGCGGTGTCGGAGTATTCGGCGAGGTCGATCCGGGTGAACGGCACGTCGACACGGCGGTGTACCACCTGGACCGGCTCGCCGGGTCCGTCGTGAACGAACGCGGTCCGCAGGTTCGGGTGCCGTCCGATGAGAGTCTGTGCGGCGCGGCGTAACCGGTCCGCATCGACGCGCCCACCGAGTTCCATCCGGAGTTGCACGATGTAGTCGTCGCGGGCACCGTCGGCGAGCTGGGCGTGGAACAGCAGCCCCGCCTGGAGCGGCGTGAGCGACCAGATATCGTCCAGCTTCGGGTACCGGGCCTCGAGCCGGTCGATCGCGGCCTGGTCGAGGTCGACGAGGCCGACGTCGGAGGGCGTCAGCCCGCCCGCGCCGGGCCGGGAGGCGTGGGCGGCGAGAGCCGTCACCGCGTCGCGCCACAGTTCCGCGAGTTCGGTGACCTCGGCCGCGGTGATCAGGTCGGCCGGGTAGTCCCAGGACGCGGTCAGGGCAGGTCCGTCCGGCGTGTCCTCGGTTGCCGCGTTGATGCCCAGCACGGCTGCCACGGATGCTTCGGGGGGCTGGGCGCCGCCGGCAGTATCGGCCCCGGCGGGCATCCACCCGGTGTCGCGCAATGCGTCCGGAATCGTGTCGAACCGACCCAGATAGTTGAAACTCACCTGAGGGTCGGGCAGCGCACCCAGGATGCGGGCGGTATCGGTGTCGAGGTAGCGCAGCAGGCCATAGCCGATCCCGTGGCCGGGGACCCGCCGGAGTTGTTCCTTGACCGATTTGACGACCGCCCCCGCGGCAGCGCCGGCGCCGAACGCGTCATCGATGTCGATATCGGACAGGTCGAGCCGCACCGGGTAGGTGGTGGTGAACCATCCGACCGTGCGGGTGAGGTCGGCACCCGGAAGGACCGTGTCGTCGCGCCCGTGGCTTTCGAGCGTGAGCAGCGTGTCGGTGATGTTGTCGCCGTGGCGGCGCCGCCACCGGGTCAGCGCCAGCGCGAGCCCGGCGATGAGGGCATCGTCCACATTGCCGCGGAACGCCTGGGGCAGGGTGGTGAGTACCGCGCGGGTCACCGCGGTGGGCAGCGTGACCCGAACAGTGGCGACGGTGGCCTGCAGGTCCACGACCGGGTCGAGAGGGCGCGTCCCGATCGGCGGCTCCTCGGCGGCGAGTGTGGAACGCCACCAGTCGAGTTCGTCGAGGTTCGCGGCAGCGGTGTCGAGAGCGTGCGCCCAGCGTCGCATCGACGTACCGACGGGCATGAGCTGCGGCCGTTGCCCGGCACCCACCTGGGCTCCCGCGACGGCAAGGTCGGGAACGAGGATTCGCCACGACACTCCGTCCACCACCAGGTGGTGTGCGACGACCAGAAGCCGGCCCGGTCCGTCGGCGCAGTCGAAGCAGACCAACTGCAGCACGACTCCCGCGGCGGGGTCGAGGCGCTCGGCGGCCGCGCGTGCCTCCCTCTCGGCAATCGCGGCGAACGCGCTGCTGTCCGGTGCCACATCCACCGGCACGTGCCGGATCAGTCCGGCGGCGGATACCCCGGTCGGCTGCACCTGCACTGCCCAGCCCGATGGGTGTGCCGGGTCGGGCCGGAGCCGGGCCCGCAGCATGTCGTGATGATCGATCACCGCTTGCACGGTCGCCGCGATGGCGGTCCGCTCGATGCCGGCCGGCAGCGTGAGCATCACCCACTGGCAGAAGCGGTCGAATTCGCCACGCTCGAGCATCCAGCACATGATCGGCGTCAACGGCATCGGCCCCACACCCCCGCCGGGCAGTTCGGCCGGAAGGGCGGCCGCCGCGGCGCTGTCGCGGACCGCGATCTGGGCCAGTCCGGCAACCGTTCTACGCTCGAACACCTCGCGCACGGACAGCACGAGACCCGCCGCCTTGGCCCGCGTCACCAATTGGATCGACATGATGCTGTCTCCGCCCAGGGCGAAGAACGAGTCGTCGAGCCCGATCGTGTCGATGCCCAATACCTCGGCGAACAGTCCCGCGAGCGTCGTCTCCGTCTCGGTGACCGGCGCCCGGAATTCGGTTCGGCCCGTGCTGAAGTCGGGCTCGGGCAGCGCGAGGCGGTCGATCTTGCCCGTTTCCGTCATCGGCAGCGTGTCGAGCACCATCACGGTCGCCGGCGCCATGTGCGGGGCCAATCGTTGCTCGGCGAACGCGAGGACGGCGACGGGGTCCAGGTCGGTGCCGGGCTCGGGCACGACGTACCCGATCAACCGATCGCCGGTGGTGGAGCCGCGGTGCACGGCCGCCACCGAATGAGCCACTCCCGGGCAGGCCAGCAGACCCGATTCGACCTCACCGAGCTCGATGCGGAAGCCACGAATCTTGACCTGGAAGTCCGTCCGACCGACATAGTCGAGGGTCAGACCTCCCTCTGGTAGCCGCAGCCACCGCACCAGGTCTCCGGTTCGATACATGCGCTGCCCGCGGTCCGCGAACGGATCGGCGACGAACCGCGACGCTGTGAGACCCGTCCGGTTGCGGTAGCCGCGAGCCAGTCCCGGACCGGTGAGGTACAGCTCTCCGACGACGCCGAGCGGCACTGGACGCAACCACGCGTCGAGTACGACCTCACCGACGCCGCGGATCGGTCCGCCGATCGTCGCGGCCTCGCCCGGCACCATCGGCGCACCGACATCGGTCTGGATCGTGGCCTCGGCCGGACCGTAGGTGTTGAACAGTTTCCGGCCCGGCGCCCACCGTGACACCAGTCGTGGTGGGGGCGCTTCGCCACCGATCACGACCGTCCCGAGGTTCCGCAGCCCGGCCGGGTCGACCGTGCCCAGGGCCGTGGGAGTCAGCGCCGCATGGGTCACCGAGTTCTGCGAAATGATCTGCGCCAGTTCGATTCCGCCGAAGACGGTCGGCGGCGCGATCACCAGCCGCCCGCCGGACGCGAACGCCCAGAGCAGTTCCAGGACCGCCGCGTCGAAACCGGGAGACGCGGCATACAGCACCCGTGCGGCCGGCCCGAGGTCGAACCGCGTGCACTGCTCGGCCACCAGGTTCGCCAACCCCCGGTGCGAGACCACGACGCCCTTCGGCACACCCGTCGAGCCGGACGTGTAGATCACGTACGCGGCCTGATCGACCCGGACCGGCCGAATTCGCTCGGCATCGGTCACCGGCGCAGCCGGCAACTCCGCCGCCTCCGCTTCGACCGCCGGATCGTCGAGGACCAGCCACCGCACCGATCCGGGCAGTCGATTCCTCCACTCCGACAGCGTGATTCCTGTCGCGACGCCCGAATCGCCGAGCATGTGCTGGATCCGGCCCCCCGGATTGCGCGGATCCACCGGGACGAATGCCGCCCCCGACTTCGCCACCGCCCACACTGCGAGCACCGACTCGTAGGAGCGCGGCAACGCGACCGCGACATTCGTCTCCGGTCCGGCACCTCGACCGATCAGCAAGCGCGCCAACCGATTCGACTCGGCATCGAGCTCGCGATAGGTCCAGTGCCGGTCCCCGCACACCACCGCCACCGCCCCCGGATCCCGCGCCACCGTCGCCGCGAACAGCTCCGGCAGCACCCGCTCCGGCATCGCGGGATCGCCTGATACCGGCGCCAATTCGCGGTACTCCTGCGGCGAGAGCAGATTCATCCGGGCCAGCGGCAGATCCGGGTCGGCGGCAATGTCGCCGAGCACGTCCAGCATCCGCCGCAGGGTGGCAGCGATGGTGTCGTGGTCGAAGAGCTCGGGCAGGTACTTGATCTCGAGGTGCAGTCGCGAGTCGACCCGGCCGACCACGCCCAGCGGATAGTGCGCGGCGTCGGCGCCGGTCACGTCGACCAGCCGCATGCCGGCGATGTCGGTGTCCGCGGTCAACCCGTGGCGGTCGACCGGGAAGGACTCGAACACCGTCATCGTGTCGAATACCGCCCCCGGCCCGGCCGCCCGCTCGATGTCGGCCAGACCGATGAACTGGTGATCGAGCAGCGCGGCCTGCTCGGCCTGAATGCGGTCGAGCAATTGCCCGAGGGTCTCGGTGGCGTCGAGTCGGACGCGCACCGGGACCGTGTTGATGAACAGCCCGATCATCGATTCGATACCCGCGATCTGCGGGGTCCGTCCGGAGACAACGGCACCGAACGTCACATCGTTCCGGGATGTCAACGCGCTCAGCACGATCGCCCAGGCCGCTTGGATCATGGTGTTGAGCGTGATTCCGCGGGACCGTGCGCGGCCCGTGAGCGCCGCGGTCTGCGCCTCGGTGAGTTCTCCGAGGACCTCGCGGGATTCGGTGTAGCGACGGCGGGGATCGGTCGCCGCCATCAGGGTCGGCTCGTCGGCGCCGTCGAACGCACGGGCCCAGGCGTCGAGTGACTCGGCCGGGTCCTGCCGGGCGATCCAGGTCAGGAAGTCCCGGTAGGGGCGCACCTGCGGCAGCAGCGTGGCATCGCAGTCGGTGGCGTAGAGCACCAGCAGCTCCTGCAGGAGCAGCGGCGTCGACCAGCCGTCGAGCAGCAGGTGATGATTGGTCAGCACCAGCCGGTACTGCCCCGGCCCGGTGGTGACCAGCATCCAGCGGAGCAGCGGGGCACGAGCCGGGTCGAACCGGTTGGCGCGGTCCGCGGCCATGAGCAGCGTCCACTCGCGTTCGCGTGCACCGTCATCCAGCCCGGACAGATCCAGCTCCGTCCACGGCGCCTCGGCGTCGTCGTCGACCACCTGCACCGGTCCGGCACCGATGTCGGTGACGAATGCGGTGCGCAGATTCGCATGCCGGTCGAGCAGTACGTGCACGGCTCGGCGCAGCCGCCCTGGGTCGACCCGGCCGCGCAGCTCGAGCACCAGCTGCGTGATGTAGGCGTCCACCGACTGCTCGGACACCAGCGCGTGGAACAGCAGCCCCTGTTGCAGTGGGGCCAGGGGCCAGACGTCGCTCGAGCCCGGATACCGGTCCTCGACTCGCTCGATGTCGGATTGGCCGAGCCCGGCCAGCGCCAGATCCGACGGCGTTCGTCCCCCGCTCCCGGCACGGCGGACATGCGTCGCCAACGCGGTCAGGACCGAACGCCACGACTCCGCCACCTCGCGCACCGCATCGGCGGTGAGCACCCCGGTGGGATACGACCAGATCGCTTGTAGCCGTGGCCCGTTCGCGTCGTCCACGACGAGGGCATTGATGTCGAGCACCGCGGGCACCGGCATATCCGGCTGCTGTGTGCCGGCGAGCTCTGCCGCACCCGACGCGTCACCGACATCCACCGGCGCCCATCCGGCCGCCGGAATCGCTTCGGCGCCAAGGTAGTTGAACGCGATCTGCGGCCGCGCCGTGGCGAGGATCGGTCCGGCGTCCTCGTCGAGATACCGCAGCAGGCCGTAGCCGATCCCGTGGTCCGGGACGGCGAGGAGCTGTTCCTTGACGGACTTGACCACTGCCCCCAGCGCCGGCCCGCCCGCGCACGCGTCGTCGAGATCGATGCCCGAAAGATCCAGGCGCATCGGGAAACTCGTGGCGAACCAGCCGACCGTGCGCGTCGGATCCGAGCCCGGGACGACGCCTTCCGCACGGCCGTCCCCTTCGAGACGGATCGTCACGTCCGCGGATGGGCCCGCGGCAGCCGCTGTCTCGTGCTCGCGCCGCCACCTCGCGATCGCCACCGCCAAGGCCGCCAGCAGCCCGTCGTTCGCACTGCCGTGAAAAGCTGCGGGCACCGTGGTCAGCAGTGCCTCGGTCACTTCGGGGTCGACGTCGACCCGGACGGTGCGGGCGGTCGCGACCACATCGATCGCGGGGTCGAGGGGCCGTGATCCGATCATCGGATCGTCCCCGGCGGTCATCGTTTGCCACAATGCGAGTTCGGCGGCGCGCTCCGGGCGTTGGGCCGCCTCGACCAGCCCGTGCGCCCAGCTCCGCATCGACGTCCCGGTCGGGACCGGATCGGGTCGCTCGCCGGAGGAGGTCCGCGCCCAGGCGGCCGTGAGATCGGGCACCAGAACCCGCCAGGAGCCGCGATCGATCGCCGAACGATGCACCACCACCAGCACCGTGCCCGGCTCCGCGGTGCTCGCCGGGTCGAACCAGACCACTTGCGTCACGATCCCGGCTCCCGGATCGAGCCGGTCCGCGGCGGCATCCAGCTCGGCTGCCGCCAACGCAAGGAACTCGACGCCTCCCGCTTCCATCGGCACCCGCACGAGAACATCGTCGGCGCGAATCGTTCCGGCCGGCAGCACCTCCCACATCCACTGCCCGTCGGTGGCCGGGGTCAGTCGTGCACGCAGCATGTCGTGCCGATCGAGTACCGCCTGCACGGCGTCGGCCAGCTGCCGCCGGTCGATCCCCGCCGGCAGACGCAGCATCATCGCCTGCGAGTAGCGGCGGCACGCCGACCCCGCCCGCTCGAGCAACTCGCGCATGATCGGTGTCAGCGGTAGCTGGCCCACGCCTGCGCCGGGAGGTTCCGCCGGAAGGGATGTCGCCGCAGTGCCCTCGTGGATGGCGACCTCGGCGAGTCCGGCGACGGTTTTGCGCTCGAACACGTCGCGTGGGGAGAACACCACGCCTGCTGCTCTGGCCCGAGTCACCAGCTGGATCGACATGATGCTGTCTCCGCCGAGGGCGAAGAAGGAGTCGTCGATACCGACGGTTTCGGCACCCAGAATATCCGCGAAACACCGGGCAATAGTCTGCTCGGTCGACGTCCGGGGCGCCCGGAATGGCTTGTCTCCAGCGAACACCGGCTTCGGCAACGCCTTACGATCCAGCTTCCCCATCGGCGTCAACGGAATACGATCCAACACCATGATCGACGCCGGAACCATATAGGACGGCAACCGATCGGCCAGATACTCGGTCAGCACCGCGGAATCGATCGAAAAACCCGGTGCCGCAACAACATACGAAACCAATGACTGAGCTCCGGAATCACTGCGACGACCAACGGTCACCGCATGGCCCACAGCCTCGTGAGCCGCCAGCGCCGAATCGATCTCCCCCAGCTCGATACGCAGACCCCGAATCTTCACCTGGAAATCCGAACGACCCAGGTGCTCGACCGCCCCGTCGGCCGCCCACCGAGCCACATCCCCGGTCCGATACATCCGCTCACCCGGCATCCAGGGACACGCGACGAAACGCTCCGCGGTCGTACCTGCCCGACCGCGGTACCCACGAGCCAATAGACCACCGGCGATATACAACTCACCCGCCACACCGACCGGCACGGGCTGCAACCGCTGATCCAGAATCCATTCCGACACGCCACGGATCGGACCACCGATCGTCACCACATCACCCACCGCCAGCGGCGTGCTCAGTGTCGCGGCAATGGTCGTTTCGGTAGGCCCGTATTCGTTGAACATGGCGCGGCTGTCACCCCAGCGCTGAACCACTTCGGTGCCGTAGTCCTCGCCGCCGACTATCAGGTGTGTCAACTCTGGTAGGGGCCAACGGGTGTGGTCGATGGTCGACAGCGTGGACGGTGTCATGAGGACATGGCTGACCCGTTCGCGGGCGATCAGGTCGGCGAGTTCGTCACCGCCGTGGACATCGCCGGGCGCGATGACCATGGTGGCGCCGGCACCCAGCGGTAACAGCAATTCCAATACCGACACGTCGAAGCTCGGTGAAGCCATATGCAGTGTACGAGAATCGGATTCGATGCTCAGGGCATCCCGGTGCTCGGCGACGCAGTTGTCCAGGCCTCGATGCGTGACCGCGACGCCCTTGGGTAGTCCGGTCGATCCGGAGGTGTAGATGACGTAAGCGATGTCGTCGATACGCAGTGGACGTATCCGTTCACCGTCGGTGATGGGCCGACTGTCGGCTGCCTCGACATTGTCGGTGCGATCGAGATTGTCGGTGCGATCGAGGTCGTCCGGTGTCAACCAGTCGATATCGTCGGGTAACTGGGCGCGTACAGACGGCACGGTCACACCCATGACCGCCCCCGAATCGGTCATCATGTGCGTGGTGCGTTCCCTGGGATGACCGGGATCGATCGGCAGGAAAGCCGCTCCCGATTTCGCAATCGCCCATACCGTCAGCACCGAGTCCGGGGAACGCGGCATCCCGATAGCGACTGTGTCCTCCGGACCGATACCCCGGCGAATGAGCAATCGCGCCAACCGATTCGAACGCTCATCCAACTCTCGATAACTCACCCGCCGCCCGGCGAATACGATCGCTGACGCGTCGGGATCCTGCGCAGCCGCCATGGTCAGCAGATCCGGCAGCGTCATCGGTGCCGCAGCAGCAGCACCGCGGCGGGTCAGCAGATCGGCTCGTTCGGCAGGCTCGAGCACGTCGATCGCCCCGACCGGAACCGTCGGATCGGTGGCCACCGACTCCAGAATCCGGATCCACCGACGTGCGAGAGAATCGACCGTCGCGGCATCGAACAAATCCGTGGCATAGGTGACCGCGACGGTCATGTCGCCGCTGTCGTGGTCCTGCGAGAGTATGAATTGCAGGTCGAAGCGGGAAACGTTGTTGGGGAGGTCGACCACCGACAGTTCGAGATCGGGCAGTTCCAGCTTCACCGGTTCCAGGTTCTGGAATGCCAGCATCACCTGGAACAGCGGATGGCGCGCCTGGGATCGATGCGTAACCAGTCGGTCCACCAGTTGCTCGAACGGGACATCGGCATGGTCGAACGCATCCAGATCGACCCGCCGCACCCGGACGAGCAGATCGGCGAACGACTCTCCCGGATCGATCTCGGTCCGCAATACCAACGTATTGACGAACATCCCGACCATATCGTCGAGCGCCGCCACACCACGCCCCGCGACCGGCGTACCGACCGGAATATCGGCGGACCCGCTCATCCGGGCGAGCAATACCGCCAACGCACTGTGAATCACCATGAACAACGAAGAATTATGCTGCCGTGCAGCATCTTCCAATGCTCGAATCAACCCCGCACCCAACGGGAAATTCGCCGTCGCGCCTCGATTCGACATCACTGCCGGACGCGGCCTGTCGAACGGCAGATCGAGCTCGTCGGGAACTCCGTCCAATGCGTCTGTCCAATATCGAATCTGTTGGGCGCACAGCGATTCCGGTTCGTCCGGCGAGCCGAGGGTCGCTCGCTGCCACAGGGCATAGTCCGCGTACTGGACGGGCAGCGGTGTCCACGACGGGGCCTCACCGCGGATCCGGGCGGCATACGCGGTCGTCACGTCACGAGCCAGTGGCGCCATGGAGAAGCCGTCCGCGGCAATGTGATGCACCACGACGGCCAGCACGTGTTCCGATTCCTCGGTATCGGTCACGCGGAACAGCCGGGCACGCACCGGCACCCGGGTGCTCACGTCGAAGCCTTCGGTCACGAATTCGGCTATCGCCGGGACCAGTTCGCTGAATGAGACCGTCGCCAGAATGGGTTCCCGATCCACGTGGTCGACGGATTCGATGACCTGGATCAGCATTCCGTCGTGATCCGGGTACCGCGTTCGCAACGATTCGTGTCTGGCCAGCACGTCGATCAGGGCCAGCCGCAGGGCATCGACGTTCAATTCGCCACGCAGCCGAAGGGCGATCGGCATGTTGTATGCCCCGGAGGCGGTGTCGTACTGGTTGAAGAACCACATTCGTTGTTGCGCCGGCGCCAACGGCACGAGATCGGGGCGCGGACCGGCGATCAATGGTGGGCGCGGTCGCCGCCCCGATAGTGCCTCCTGCTCCATACGGGTGGCCAGTTCCGCGGTCGTGGCCGCATCGAACAACAGCCGCACCGGAACTTCGATATTCAGCGCGGCCCCTAGGCGCGCTGCGACTCGGGTCGCGACCAGGCTGTCTGCGCCGAGGGCGAAGAAGGAGTCGTCGATACCGATGGTGTCGAGGTGGAGCACGCCGGCGATGGTCTCGGCGATGAGATGCTCGATCGGTGTTCGCGGTGCCCGGTACGGCCTGTTGCCGGCGAACACCGGTTCGGGCAGCGCCTTACGATCGAGTTTGCCTGTGGGTGTCAACGGGATCCGGTCCAGCGCCACGATCGAGGACGGAACCATATACGACGGCACACGATCGGCGACATATTCCGCCAGAAGTACGGGATCGATCGAATGCCCCGGCGCGGCAACAACATACGAGACCAGCGACTGAGTTCCCGAATCGGCGCGATGGCCGATCGTGGCGGCATAGTCGACACTCGCGTGACCCGCGAGAACGGAATCGATCTCACCGAGCTCGATGCGAAGACCGCGAATTTTGACCTGGAAATCGGACCGGCCGAGATGCTGGATCGCACCATCGGGCGACCACCGGACCACATCACCGGTCCGATACATACGCTCGCCCGGCAACCACGGACACGCCACGAACCGCTCCGCCGTCAACCCCGCCCGGCGGTAATACCCACGAGCCAATAGGCCACCGGCGACATACAGCTCGCCCGCCACACCGACGGGCACGGGCTGCAATCGCTGGTCGAGGATCCATGTCGAAACGCCGCGGATCGGATGGCCGATCGTGACCAATTCCCCCGCCGCCAGAGCGGTCAGGGTGACCGCGATCGTGGTCTCGGTGGGCCCGTATTCGTTGAACAGCTCGCGATCACCACTCCACCGTTCGACCAGCTCGGTGCCGATGCCTTCGCCACCGACGATCAGATGCCCCAAATCCGGTAATAGCCAACGGGTGTGGTCGATGGTCGACAGTGCCGAGGGCGAAATACAGGCATGGCTGACGTGTTCGCGGTCGAGGAGTTCGGCGAGTTCGTCACCGCCGAAGCTGTCACCGGGTGCGACAACCATCGTCGCGCCCGAGCACAGCGACAACAGCAGTTCCAGGACCGAGACATCGAAGCTTGGTGAAGCCAGATGCATTATGCGAGATCGGTTTCCGATGCTGATGGCATCCCGGTGCGTGATGGCGCAGTTGTTCAGTCCTCGATGGGTGACCGCGACGCCCTTGGGCAGCCCGGTCGATCCGGAGGTATAGAGGACATAGGCGATATCGTCGACACGCAACGGACGCACCCGATCACCGTCGGTGACCGGCCGATCGTCGCCCTCATCGAGGTAATCCGCTGTCAGCCAATCGATCTCATCAGGCAGCCGTGCGCGGACGGATGCCACGGTCAGGCCGACCGCCGCCCTCGAATCGGTCACCATATGGGCGACGCGTTCGACCGGATAGGCCGGATCGATCGGCAGGAAGGCAGCCCCCGACTTGGCAACCGCCCACACCGCCAGCACCGAATCCGCAGAACGCGGGATACCGATCGCAACAACATCCTCCGGACCGATACCCCGCTCGATCAGCTGCCGAGCCCACCGATTCGAACGCTCGTCCACCTCCCGGTAACTCAACTCCCGGCCGCCGGACACGATCGCCGCCGCATCAGGATCCACCGCAACCGCGGTAGCCAGCAGCTCGGGCAGGGTGACCGGTGCCACCGCGGGCGCACCGTGACGCGCCAGCAGATCGGCTCGCTCCGCGGGCTCGAGCACGTCGATCGCTCCGACCGGAACAGTCGGATCGGCCACCACGGACTCCAGAATCCGGATCCACCGACGTGTCAAGGAATCGATCGTCGCGGCCTCGAACAGGTCCGTGGCAAAGGTGACCGCGGCGGTCATGTCGCTGCCGCCGTGGTCTGCCGACAGGACGAATTGCAGGTCGGAGCAGACTATTTCGCTGGAGAGGCCGACCTCCGGCAGTTCGAGGCCGAGTAGTTCCGGTGCGGCAGGTTCCGCGTTCCGGAATGCCAGCGTCACCTGGCACAAGCGGTGTCGCGACCGGGACAGCTGGTCCGCCACCTGTTCGAACTCGACATCGGCATGATCGAACGCATCCAGATCGACCTGCCGGACCCGGCCGAGCAGATCGGCGAACGACTCCCCCGGATCGATCTCGGTCCGCAGCACCAAGGTGTTTGCGAACATCCCGCGCACATCGTCGACCGTCGTGCCGACCGGTATATCGGTGCCGCCACTCATCCGCGCGAGCAACACCGCCAACGCACCATGAACCACCGTGAACACCGAGGAATCATGCCGCCGCGCACAATCCTCCAACCCACGAACCAAGCCCGCATCCAACGAAAAATCCGCAGTCGCGGCACGATTCGACATCACCGCCGACCGCGGCCTATCGAACGGCAGACGAAGCTCCTCGGGAAGATCCGCGAGGGTATCCCGCCAGAAGACCAGGTTCTCGCGGCGGCGGCGGATCCCGGCGCTTTCGGCGGCGCCGCCGGGGTGGACCTGTCCGAGCTCGGTGTCCGATGTGGCGGCGGCGAATTCGTCGATGAACTCCGCGAATCCGGTGGAGTGCGCCGACAGTTCGAGGTCGGTGTAGAGGTTGGGATTGGCCAAGAACTGGAGGATCGTCCGCGGCGGATCCCCGGTCCGATACACGTCGACCAGCACATCCTCGACCGGGCCGGAGCTGAGGATATGGAATTCGCCGGTCACCGACCCGAGTTGGAGCTTCTGGTCGAAGAGCATGACATTCACGACGGGACCCGCGAAGCGGCGCTCCGCGCCACGGGTCCCGGTGGCCGTGCGAATGTCGGGGAGGCCGCACCGCTGGTGCCGCAACACGCCCACCAGGTCGGACTGCACCCGCAGCGCCAGCGTCGCGACGGTGTCCTGTGGATCGAGGACGATCGGAAGCGGTGCCACGTTGACGAACACCCCCGCGGATCGCCGCAGCACGGCGGTCGTGCGACCCGACACGGGAATGTTGACCAGGACCTCGTCGCGGCCGGTCTTCCGGCCCAGGTAACAGCCGAAAGCGGCGATCACCACCGCGGCCGGGCTCGCCCCCACTACTTTCGCCGAATGTTCGATCCGTCCCATCGTCGCCGCCGACAGTTCGGTGATTGCGACAACGCTGTCCGCGCACGCGGGCGCCTGCCCGGCGGCCAGGCTGGACTCCTCGCCGACGCCGGTGAGTCGGCTCACCCAATAGGCCTGGTCGTCGGTGAACCGCTTCGACTCCCGGTAGCTGCGGTCGGCCTCGTAGAGGGCGCGGATGTCCGCCGGCCGGTTGGGCTCTGCGGTGCGGCCCTGCGCCGCCGCCGTGTACAGCTCCGCAATCCGGTTCACGATCATCATCGCGCCGTAGCCGTCCAGTGCGACGTGATGACTCCGGCAGTACAGCAGATGATGCCGATCCCCCACCTGCACAATCGCCGTTGCGACCAACAGGTCCCGGGTCATATCCAGCGGCGCCGTGTACTCCCTGCGCATCCATTCCAGGCCGGCTGCGACGGGATCCGATGCACCACGGACATCGATCACCGGTCCCGTCATGTTCAGCGACGGGTCGTACCGCTGATACGGCTCACCGTCGATCTCGACCAGTCGCAGATACCCGGACTGGAACTCGTGGCCGGCTCGAATCGCCGCCTCACGCAGCAGCTCGACGTCGAGGTCGCCATGGAACTCGACATACTGCGCCTCGGAGATCGGCACATCCGGACTCAATTTCTGCGCCAGCCACAACCCCTGCTGCCCGGCAGACAGCGGTATCAACTGTGTGGATGACGCGCCCGGCTCGGCATTTCCGCTCGATCCTCGGCCAGGGTCGGGCTGCGGTCGCGGTGCAGTCATTACTTCCCTCTAACCCTGGACCGCGCTTTATTCGCGCATTATTTCCTGCAAACCCCGACCGCGGCCAGTATAAGCCGGACGATACGTTCGTGTACACCGCCGCACGCTGGGATAGTTTCCATATCCACAAGGAAGCTGCACAGTGCGCTGGGCATTCCCCAAGACTTCACCAGGGACACCGCCGCAACCGAACAGCAACGATTCAGCGACTTCTTGCGTTCGATTCGACGACTGAATCTCTCTCTATTTCCGCATTTGCACCGGGTCGGCCTTCGAAATTATTCGGTGCGATGCAATCTCCATACATTTGCCATGAGAATGACGCCGAATAGTAATGGGGACGACACGCTGGCCCGGCCCACAGGCCCGGTCCGATCTTCAGCGGTCGAACCGGTGTTCCATGAAGCGCTGGACCCGGTCGCGGTGGACGGCGGACCAGGCTTGGACCCGGACTGCCCACCATGGCGCGACGTCGCGGGGTTTGGCGGTGACGGCGTACGTGATGAGGTCGGACGCTTCGTCGACGGTCAGGCCGGGCATCCGGCCGAAGTCGGTCGGCGCGCTCATTCTGGTGTGGACCAGTGGCATGTAGACCGAGGTGGTGGTGACATCGTCACCGGCGATTTCGGCGGCGACGCTGTGCAGCCAGACGTCGAAGGCCGCTTTCGAGGCACCGTAGGCCGACCAGCGCGGACTCGGCGGCATGAGCACACCCCAGGTGGAGACGTTCACGATGTGCCCCTGCCTGCGTGCCCGCATATCGGGCAGCAGAGTCAGCAGCAGTCGCACCGGGCCGAGATAGTTGATGTCGATGGTGCGGGTGAAATCGCGGAAGCGGTCGTAGGACTCGGCGATGGGGCGCCGAATCGACTTTCCCGCGTTGCTGATCACCACATCGACGTGCCCGTACTCGGCCAGCAGCGTCCGGCCGAGCAGGTCGACGGCGTCCGGGTCGGTCAGGTCGGTCGGGTAGGCGTGGGCTGCGCCGCCGGCGGCCGTGATATCGGCGGCCAGCCGCTCCAATTCGGGCCGGGAACGCGCCACCAGCAGCACCACCGCCCCCGCCGCGGCCAGCTTCCGCGCACTGGCCTTGCCGATACCGTGCGAGGCTCCGGTCACCAGTACCACCTTGCCGGCGACGGCCTCCCGTAAGGACTCCTCGGTGGGCCGGAATGTCGGGTACAGCAGCCGGATCGCCACCCGTTCGGCGAGCGACCGCCGACGGTGTGCGACCGGAGTCTCGTCCACAGCTCTCGACTGTATCGCCGGACTGTTCCACTACCCGCCGGAACCGATGATCTGTTCGATATTGCGCTCGGCCAGCGCGCTGATCGTCAACGAAGGGTTCACCGTTCCGGTGCTACCGGGCACCGCCGCCCCGTCCATCACATAGAGGTTCCGGTAGCCACACACCCGGCCGTACTCGTCTGTCGCGCGTCCGATCACTGCGCCGCCCAAGGGATGGGCGGTGAACGACGCGTCCGCGTCCAGGCCCGATCGAGCAAACGGCTGACCGCTATCGATCATGGTGTCGTTGACTTCGCGTGCTCGCGCGAGATAACCGGCGGCGCCGTCGGGTGGCCACAGCAGGTCTACGCGCCCATCGGCCGGGTCGCAGACGAACCGGCCGCGGGTGTCGTCGAGCACGAGGCCCAGCGACCCGAGCAGGCCGATGTCGAGGGGCGTCGTGCCGGGGATGAACCAGCTCTCCAGCGCCACGGGTGCGTCCCCCTCGTCCAGAATCCGGCTCGCGGAGGGCGCGCCCTGCGTGCCCACGTCGAGCGTGGTGAGGGGCCGGGCCAGGGCGACGTCGCCATTGCTGCCCCAGCCATCGCCGATGTACTCGTTCAGGTTCGGCAGCGTGCCGGTCGCCTGCGCGCGCACCAACAGCTCGGAGGTGCCGAGGGACCCCGCGGCCAGGAACAGCATGTCGCAGGTCAGCGTCCGGCTGCGGAGCACCTCGCCGGTCGGAGCGAGTTTGGTCACGGCGACGGCATAGCGCCCCGGCGCTCCCGGCTCCTCGGCGATGGTGTCCACGCGATGGCCCGGGTAGATCCGGGCACGGCCGGTGTCCTCGGCACAACGCAGATAGTTCTGGTTCAGATCGAACTTCGCGCCGTTGGAATTGCCGAGGTTCGAACAGCCCACCGTCGCGGAGGCCATCGATCGCCCGGCCAGCTCGTCGCGGACGACGTCCCACCTCCAGGCGCCGTCGATGGGCTGCGGCGTATATCCGGCCGCGCGGACCTGTTCGTCCCAGGCGCGGGCGTGCGTGAACGCGCAGGAGTTGTAGATGTCGTCCGGTATCGGGCTGGGCCGCAACATCTTTCGGACCCTGGGGTAGTAGACGTCATGCATCTCCCGATAGTCGACAACACCGCCGAACACCTGATCGAAGAACCGCTGCTCGGGCTCGATCATCACCCCGGTGCACACGACCGAGCCACCGCCTACACACGCCGCGCGCCATACATCGATGCCCGGATAGCTGCGAACATCGAGGACCCCGCCGAACGGATCGACAGCCACCCGGATCCTGTTCGCCCCGGTGAAGGTGGTGCGATGCCAGAAGCCGCGGCCATCCGGAATCGTGTCGACGGCGAAGATGTTGCGCCACGGATCATTCGGCCAGCGCGATCCGCGCTCGAGCACTGCGACGTCGATCCCGGACTCCGCCAGGCGCAGCGCGGTGACCGACGCCCCGAACCCTGATCCGACGACGATCGCGGGTACATGATCGGCGGGATCCGGCAGGGGGGCGAAGATCTCCGGCACCAGTGTGCGATAGATCGGCGTCTTCGGGCTCTGGCCGAAATTATCGGCCCGCGCGACAGACGTGGCCGCGCCGACGCCCGCAAGGCCCAGCATCGCCGCAACCGCGCCGACACCCTTGACGAAACAGCGCCTGTCCATGGTGGGCCCCTCGCCTGATCCGAACGTCACTCCATCACCCCCAGCAGCTGCGACAGCCCATAGCGAATCACTATCATAGGGAGCGGTCAGGGGTGATGAGGTGACAAATGTTGACTCGCACATGGACTCGATGGCTGCTCATGCACGGCTTCCTGCGGACCTACCTCCGGTGGTCGGCGCGCCGGGGTGAGCCGCTGGGGAATCTCGCCCTCTATCCGGACGGCCTGCTCGGCTCATCGCCGTATATCGAGGAGATCCGGCGGCGGGGCCGAATTACCCGGATCTCGGGGGTGTACATCACCGCGGATTACGAGATCTGCCGGCTCATCCTCCGGGACCGGCGCTTCGGCGTGGTCTCGCCCAACCATCCAGCCCTGCCGAAGCCGATCCGCTGGATGCTGGCCAAGACGGATCCGGGCCTCCCCAACCTCGGGGAACCGCCCTCGATGCTGGTGACCGATCCGCCGGATCACACCCGGTACCGACGCGTGGTCGGGCACGCATTCGGCCCGAAGGCGATCGCGACGCTGGAGGAGCGAGTTGCCGAAGTGGCCGATGACCTGATCGACCGCTTGGAATCGAATCCTCGACCCGATCTGATCGGCGACTTCTCCGCGCAGATGCCCGTCACGATCATCGCCGAAATTCTCGGGCTGCCGCCCGACATGCATTCGACCCTGCTGAAATGGGGAGACTCGGGTGCCCCGCTGCTCGAACGAGGCCTGGCCTGGACCACCTACCGCGACGCCCTCAAAGACCTCGCGGAGGTCAAAGAGTATTTCGACCAGCACCTGGACAGGCTCACCGCCGAGCCACGAGATGACGTGCTCAGCATGCTGGTGACAACCGACGAATTCACCCGCCGCGAGCAGGTGGCCAATGCGGCCCTGCTACTGGACGCCGGATTCTTGACGACGGTGAACATGCTCGGCAACGGAATCGCCCTGCTGACAAGCCATCCGGACCAGCTGGAACTGCTGGCCGATCAGCCGGAGCTGTGGCGGAACGCAGTCGAGGAAATCCTGCGCTACGACGGTCCCGTGCGGATGACCGGCCGGGTCGCGAACTGTGACGTCGATATCGATCATCAGCGCATCAAATCGGGTTCCGTGGTCCTGCTGTCATTGGCCGGAGCCAACCACGATCCCAGGGTCTTCCCCAATCCCCAGCAATTCACTGTGACCAGGAACAACGCCGCGGAACATCTCGCGTTCGGCAGCGGGATACACGGCTGCCTGGGAGCCCGCCTCGCCCGGCTGGAAGGCGCCATCGCGCTACGAGCCCTTTTCGAG
Source organism: Nocardia sp. NPDC101769 (assembly GCF_044766925.1). Lineage (NCBI taxonomy): Bacteria > Bacillati > Actinomycetota > Actinomycetes > Mycobacteriales > Nocardiaceae > Nocardia > Nocardia sp. NPDC101769. Next base: position 89,594 of record NZ_JBIWMX010000031.1, read on the forward strand.
CGGTACCCGGATCTGCGCCTGGACGGCCCGCCGATCCCGCATCCCCTGCGAAACCTGCACGCCTACCGCTCCATGCCCGCCAAGGTATTCGCCGACTAGCCACCGCTGACCGGCACGATTCGATCGCCGGCCTTCCGCCGCTGCCGGCGGTTCGGGATGTGCGGCGGGGACCCCTCCACCGGGAATGTGGCTCAGGGGGTGAGGGTGATCTCCACCTTTGGTGGCTATTCGGCGCAAGCGCCGGGCCGGAAGATTCTTTTCCAAGCAGCGCGACAAATGTCCAGCAAATCTGTCGCACCTGGTACACGAATCGGAGCCCGGGAGTTCACGAATGCAGTCCACCTTCGTCACGCATATTCGCGGTCAGGCCGCTACTTATGGCGACACCCGGCGCTACACGTATCTCCGCGAGCAGGGCCGCGAATTGATCGAGCAGTCGGCGAGCTATCGCGAACTCGACCACGATGCCCGGGCGATGGCGGTCTGGCTGTCGCGACGCCCGGAGGCCGACCGGCCGGTGCTGCTGCTGTATCCCCCCGGACTCGAATTCCTGCGGGCCTTCCTCGGCTGCCTGTATGCGGGGGTGATCGCCGTACCTGCCCCGGTTCCGCACGATGCGCGCAGCATGCAGCGGGTTGCGGGGATATTCGCGGACACCGGGACCGGTTTGGTGCTGACGACCGGTGAATTCCGGGATCCGCTCACCTCCTGGGCCCGGGAGGCGGGCGTGCCGGTGTCGGTCGCCGCGACCGACACCGCCGAGCTCGGCGATCCGGAGGCCTGGGCGCTGCCCGAAATCGACGCTGACACAGTCGCATTCCTGCAGTACACCTCCGGCTCCACCAGTGAGCCCAAGGGTGTGGTGGTCACCCACCGCAATCTCGTGCACAACGCGGCCGCCACCAGCGCGGCCCTCGACGTCACCGATCTCGACACCACGGTCGGATGGCTGCCGCACTTCCACGACATGGGCTTGATCGGCATGCTGCTGCAGCCGATGTACGACGGCGCGAGCCTGGTCTTCATGTCGCCGATGACGTTCCTCGAGCGACCGGCGAGCCTGCTCGAGGCCATCCACCGCTACCGCGCCCGCATTACTGTCGCACCGAACTTCGCCTACGACCTGATCGCCCGGCGCGTGAGCGACGCGCAGCTGGCGGAGCTCGACCTGTCGTCGCTGCGGGTGGCCCTCGTCGGTGCCGAACCGATCCGGCCACGGACCCTCGAGACGGTGATCGAGCGGCTGGGCCCGGCGGGATTCGCCGCCGACGTCTTCGCCCCCGGGTACGGCATGGCCGAGGCGACGCTGATCGGGACCGTCCGCCGGCCCGGGCGTCCGCTCGAGTATCTGACGATCGATCCAGCCCAGCTCGAAGCCCACCGGCTGGTGTCGGCCGAGAACGGAACCCGGCTGGTCGGTAACGGGCCGGCGGTAGCGGGGATGGAGATCCGGATCGTGGATCCGCACACGCTGCTGGCGCTGCCCGATGGTCGGGTCGGCGAGATCTGGATCACCGGATACAGTGTGGCACAAGGCTATTGGAACCGACCGGAAGCCACTTGCGAGAAGTTCGGTGCCCATCTCGCCGGGCGAGGACCGTACCTGCGCACCGGCGACCTCGGCGCAATCCATGACGGCGAGCTCTTCGTGACCGGCCGGCTGAAGGACCTGATCATCGTCAACGGCCGCAATCTGTACCCCCACGACATCGAGGAAGCCGTCCGCGCGGAGCATCCGGCACTCGCCGACTCGCTGGGAGTCGCACTGGCCGTCGAAACCGGCCGGCAGGAGCGGTTGCTGGTGATCCAGGGCGTGCGGACCACCGCATTGGGCGAATCGACCCCCGCCGAGCTGGCAACCCGCATCCGCGCCACCGTGGCCGCGGTGTTCGAGCTGCCGGCGCCGAATGTGGTGCTGGTGGAGCACCGCAGCGTGCACCGCACGACCAGCGGCAAGGTGCAGCGAGGCTCCATGCGAGCGGCCTTCTTCGACAACACGATCGGCTCGGTGCTGCACGAGCAGATCGAACCGTCCGTCCAGCGGCTGCGCGCCCGCGCCCTGGCCGACCTCGGCTGATCCGGCACCGAAACCGAAACCGTAAGGGGATCACCACGATGCACACGCACACGGCTGCCGGTGCGGCAGCGACGATCATCGAGTGGCTGGTCGAGCGAGTCGCCGGCTATCTGGACCAGCCCGAGCACAGCGTCGACACCAGGCTGCCGCTGGCCGAGCTCGGCCTGGACTCCGTGTCCGCGGTGAGCCTGTGCGGAGAGGTCGAGGACGAGTGGGATCTCGAGCTCGACGCCACCGTCGTGTTCGACTATCCGACGATCGCCGAACTGGCCGGATACATCGCGAACGAGGCCGTCCTGCACCGTGAGTCCGCGGCATGAGCGGTCAAGGCTCGGAGGCGGCAGCGCAGCGTAACCACGCAGAGCCGCCGCGCATGCCCGATGGACACAGCATGAGCGATATCGCGATCGTCGGCCTCGACTGCCGGTTCCCGCAGGCGCCGAGTGCCGAAGCGTTGTGGGAGTTGCTGATGGCCGGCGCCGACGCCGTCACCGAGGTACCCGAGCAGCGCTGGCGGGCAGGCGAATTCCATGATCCGGCGGGCGGACCGGGATCGGTCAACAACCGCAGCGGCGGATTCCTTTCCGATGCCGACGCATTCGACCACGAGTTCTTCGGCATCGCTCCGCGCGAGGCGCGGGCGATGGATCCGCAGCAGCGGCTACTGCTGCAGGCCGCGTGGCGGGCGTTCGAGGACGCTACCCTCGACCCCCGCCGCCAGTCCGGGACCGATACCGGTGTCTTCGTCGGCGTCATGGCCAACGAGTGGGCGACCGTGCACATGCGCGACTACGCGGGTATCACGCCCCAAATGGGTTCGGGTAACGGCTATTTCATGACCGCGAATCGGATCTCCTATCAGCTGGACCTGAAGGGCCCGAGTCTGGCCATCGACACCGCTTGCTCGTCCTCGCTGGTCGCGGTGCACCAGGCGTGTGTCGCGCTGTCGGCGGGGGAATGCGGCCAGGCCCTCGCCGCCGGGGTGAATATCGCCGTCACACCCGCGCTCAGCGTCTTCTACACCCAGGCCGGCCTCTCGGCCCCGGACGGGCGGTGCAAGCCGTTCAGCGGCAAGGCCGACGGCATCGGCCGCGGCGAGGGTGTGGCGGTGGTGGTGCTGCGACGGCTCGCCGACGCCCTGGCCGAGGGTCTGCCGATCCACGCGGTGATCAAGGGCAGCGCGGTGAACAACGACGGGCGCAGCAACGGCATCACCGCGCCCAACCGCTGGGCACAGCAACAGGTGATCGCCGAGGCGTACCGGCGGGCCGGCGTGCCCGCGGAGCAGGTCGCCTTCGTCGAAGCGCACGGCACGGGAACGGTTCTCGGCGACATGATCGAGGCCAAGGCGCTGGGCGCGGTGCACGCGGTCGAGCGGGCGCAGCCCTGCGCGATCGGGTCGATCAAGGGCAACCTCGGCCACACCGAGGGCGCGGCCGGCATCGCGGGCCTGATCAAGGTGGCGCTCAGCCTGCGTCACCGCGTCGTCCCGCCCACCAGGTTCGCCGCCGACGAGAATCCGCGGCTGCGGCTGGCCCGCCACGGCCTGCGACTGCTGCACGAGCCGATGCCGTTGCCGGACGGCCCGATTCACGGCGCCGTCAGCAGCTTCGGTATAGGCGGGACCAATGCGCACATGCTGCTGGCCGGCGCTCCCGCGACCAGGATTCCACCGGCGACCGACGGCGGCGGCGTGCTCACCGTCTCCTCGAACGATCGGGATGGCCTGCGGCGCAATGCCGCCCGGCTCGCCGAGCACATCGACCACGATGCCGCCGCCCTGAGCCGACTGTGCTGGTCGAGCAATCTCGTGAAGTCCTCCGGTCGGCATCGGCTGGCTTTCGCGGTCGGCGAGCGGGCGGAGGCGGTGTCGGCGCTGCGGGCGTTCGCCTCGGGCACGGCGCCCGATTCCGGTGTCGCGCAGCCGTTGTCGATCGGCTGGCTGTTCACCGGTCAGGGCTCGCAGTATCCCGGTATGTCGCGCGCGCTGTACGAGCACAGTCACGCCTACCGGCGGGCGCTCGCGGAGGTGGACGCACAGCTGGCGCCGCGCCTGCACCGCTCGGTGGCCGAACTACTGCTCTGCGGAAGCGAACTCGTGCACCGGACCGAGTTCGCCCAGCCGGCGATCTTCGCGGTCGAGTACGCACTGGCCCGGGTGCTCACCGACCTCGGCATCGAGCCGGCGTGGCTGCTCGGCCACAGCGTCGGCGAATACGCGGTCGCCGCGGTCGCCGGAGTCTTCGACCTGGATGACGCGTGCCGGCTGATCTGCGCCCGCGGCCGGCTCATGCAGCAGCTGCCCGATGGTGGAACGATGCTCGCGGTCCGGGGCACGACCTCCGAGCTGGCCGAGCTGATCGCCCCCGAGCCCCGGGTCGCGGTGGCCGCGGTGAACGGCCCGCGGGAACTGGTGCTGTCCGGCGCCGCCGATGGCATCGGACGGATCGGCGCGGTGCTCGCCGACCTCGGGATCTCCGCCCGCCCGCTCACCATCTCGCACGGATTCCACTCGCCGCTGATGCAGCCGATGCTCGACGCCTTCGCCGAGGTGGCGGGCGAATGCCACTACCGCCACCCCGAAATCCCGATCTATTCGACCGTGCGCGGACGCCTGCTCGACGCCGACGAGCCGATGGACGCCGCCTACTGGGTGGAACACGTCGAGGCCACGGTGCGGTTCGCCGATGCCACGGCAGCCGCGGTGCGGGCCGAGCCCACCCACCTCGTGGAAGTCGGTCCCCGGCGCACGCTGGCCCCGCTGGTCGGCCGCGCTCACGCCGAGCTCGACCTGCCGATCCAGGTGCCCTGTCCCGGGCCGGATGCGACCGGGAACGAGCTCGCCTCGACGGTCGCGGCACTGTACCGCGACGGTCTGAACCCGGACTGGGACGTCCTCTACGAGCCCGCCGCCCGGGTGCGGCACCGCATCGGCGGCTACGAGTTCGCCACCACCCACCGCTTCTGGACCCAGGTCGACGCCCCCGCACCCAGCACCGAAACACCCACTCCGACAACAGGACACACCACGGAATCCACCATGGATCAGCTGATCGAGCTCTTCCGGGAGCAGGCCGCCGTCCTCGCGGCCGCGGCCCGGAACACATCGGCCACACCGGAAATGCGGACGCGGCCCATCACTGTGGAGCAGGGTCGCGACATTTCCGCGGCGGTCCGCGCCGAAGTCGCTCGGGTCAGCGGGTTTCCGGCAGACAAGGTGAGCACCATCCAAACCCTGGGCGACGACCTGGGATTCGACTCGATCATGATCGCGGATCTGTTCGGCGGCCTGGCAAGGAAGTTCCCGGGACTTGTCGTCGAACCGAATTGGTACACCCCCGCAACAACTCTCGGCGATGTGGTCGTACTCGTCGCGCGTCACCGCGGAGAGCAATACCTCCCCGAACCCGTCGCCGAACCACGACCGGCCGTCGAACCCCAGCATCGCATCGCGGATTTCCCCGAGGTCCAGGCGATCTCGGAGCGCATCGCGCTGGCCGAGTCCCTGGGCATGTCCAACCCCTACTTTCTCGTCAACGACGGGGTCACCCGGGACACGTCGGTGATCGAAGGCCGCCAGGTGCTGAACTTCTCCAGCTACAACTACCTCGGCCTGTCGGGACATCCCGCCGTCGTGTCGGCGGTCCAGGATGCGGTCGCGCGGTACGGCAGCTCGTGCTCGGCCAGCCGGCTGCTCTCCGGCGAGAAACCGATTCACGCCGAACTCGAGCGGGAACTCGCCGCCCTGCTGGGCACCGAGGATGCGCTCGCGATGGTCAGCGGCCACGCCACCAATGTGACGGTGATCGGGCACATCGTCGGGGAGGGCGACCTGATCGTGCACGACAGCCTGGCGCACGACAGTATTCTGCAGGGCTGCAAGCTCTCCGGCGCCACCCGGCGGCCGTTCCCGCACAACGACCACGACGCACTCGACCGAATGCTGACCGACATTCGGCATCAGTACCGCCGAGTGCTCATCGTGATCGAGGGCGTGTACAGCCAGGACGGTGACATCCCGGATCTACCCGCGCTCATCGCGGTGAAGAAGAAGCACCGCGCGCTGTTCATGATCGACGAGGCGCACAGCATCGGAGTGCTCGGCGCGACCGGCGCCGGCATCGGCGAGCATTTCGGCGTCGACCGTGCCGATGTGGAACTGTGGTCGGGCACCATGTCGAAGGCGCTCGCCGGGTGCGGTGGCTACGTGGCGGGCGGCCGCGAACTCATTCGTTTCCTCAAATACACCACCCCCGGATTCATATACAGCGTCGGCATCACCCCGCCCAACGCGGCGGCCTCGCTGGCGGCGATTGGGCAGCTGCGGGCCCGGCCCGTACTGCTCGAACAGCTACGGGCCCGGTCGGAGCTGTTCCTGAAATTGGCCAGGAATGCCGGCATGAACACCGGCGACAGTTTCGCCACGCCCGTGATCCCGTGCATCGTCGGTGATTCGATGAAGACGCTGGCATTGTCGAATGCGTTGCTGCGGCGCGGAATCAACGTCAATCCGATCCTGTATCCGGCCGTGCCCGAGAACCTGGCCCGGCTGCGGTTCTTCGTCACGGTGTGCCACACCGAGGAGCAGATCCGGCACACAGTGCGGGTGCTGGCGGAGGAACTGGCCGCGTTGCGATGACCCGCTACCTGATTCGGCCCGCCGACGAGCAGGGCCTGAGATTGTTCTGTTTCCACCACGCCGGCGGTGGCACCTCGCTATTCCACGGATGGCAGCGCGCGCTGCACCCGCACGCGACGGTCTGGCCGGTGCTGCTCCCCGGCCGCGAGCACCGTGCCGGGGAGGCCCGCTTCACCGACATCGAGGCACTGCTCGCGGAGCTCGACGACCAGCTGGACGGGTTCCTCACCGAACCGCACCTGTTCTTCGGGCACAGCATGGGCGCCCTCATCGCCTACCGATTGGCCTGCCGCCGCCATCACGGAGGGCGCACCTCTCCTCGGGCGCTGCTGCTGTCCGGGTGCGCCGCTCCCCCGCTGCCGATGACGTTGGCCCTGACCGACGCGCTCGACGACGCGACACTGATCCGGCTGCTCACCGACCTCGGCGGGCTGCCCGCGGAACTGCTCGAACTTCCTGCGCTACTGGGCGATCTGCTCGCGACGATCCGTGACGACCTGCGCCTCTGCGCGAGCGACCAGCGGGACGCCGAGCCACCGTTGCCGTGTCCGATCCACGTCTTCGGCGGCAACGCCGATCCGCTGGCCGGCGAACTCGATCTGGCCGCCTGGGTGGGGTGCACCACCGACCTGCACGAGGTGCGGATCCTTCCCGGCGATCACTTCTACCTCACCGAACAGAAGGAACTTCTGTTCCGGCACCTACGGCAACTGCTCCGCCGATACGCCCGATCCGAAGCGAGGCTGCCATGTTGAGACGCCTCGCCACCGCCACCGTCGCACACCCCCGGCTGGTCCTCGCCCTTACCACCGTCGTCCTGGTGCTCGCGGGCCTGATGGGGGCCGGGGTGTCCCAGCATCTGAAGGTCGGCGGATTCGACGATCCGCACTCGGAGTCCGCCCACGTCCAGGATGTCCTCGACACCCGGTTCGGCGGCTCCCCCGATCTGATCCTGCAGGTGACCGCGCGCGACGGCGATGTCGGCAGCCCCGAAGTGGCAGCGGCCGCACAGCGATTGACGCAGCAGATCGCTGCCGAACCGGACGTGGCGGTCGTGGGCTCGTACTGGTCCACCGGGACGCCGGAGCTGCGCAGCGCGGACGGTCGTTCCGGATTGGTGTTGCTGCACCCGAATGGCAGCCCGGAAGCGGCGGCCCGGATCACCCAGCGGATCGTCGACGAACTGCCCGCCCATGACCCCGTGATCGAAGTGCGAGCCGGCGGCAAGCTCGGCCTGACCAATGACATCGAGAGTCGAGTGCACCGCGATCTGGTCGTCTCCGAATCGATCGCACTGCCCGCGACTCTGCTCCTGCTGATCGTGGTGTTCGGCGGTGTGATGGCCGCGCTGCTGCCGCTGTCGGTGGGCGTCGTCTCGATCGTGTCCACCACCGGGGTGCTCTTCTGGCTGGCCCATGTCACCGAGGTCTCGGTGTATGCGCTGACCGTCGCCACCGCCTTCGGTCTCGGGCTCGCAATCGATTTCGGCCTGCTGACGGTGTCGAGATTCCGCGAGGAGCGACAACGCGGCCACGAGCCGGAACAGGCTGTCGTGGAAGCTGTCACGACGGCCGGGCGCACGATCCTGTTCAGCGCGGCCACCGTCACCGTCGCCATGGCCGGAATGCTGGTGTTTCCAACCTCTTTCCTGCGGTCGGTCGGTATCGCCGCGATCGTGGTGGTGCTGCTGGCCGCGCTGGCCGCGGTCATCGTGCTGCCGGCCCTGATGAGCCTGCTCGGGTCCCGCGTCGATGCCCTGGCATTGCGCCGCCGCCGGGATCGGCTCGCACAGCCGTCGCGATTCTGGCGGCGCACCGCGATAGCCGTCACGCGCCGGCCGCTGCGTGCCGCGCTGGGAGTCATGGCGCTGCTGCTCCTCATGGGAATCCCGTTCGCGCACGCACAGTTCGCGACCTCGGACGAGCGGGCGCTGCCCGCCGACTCCGCGGCCCGGCAGGTCACCACATCGATCCGCAACGACTATCCCGCGGACATGTCCGACGCCGTGACCGTGCTGTCCGATCACGACCCGCAAGCGCTCGAACCGCTCGCCCGGCAGATCTCGACCATGGACGGCGTCCTCCACGTCGATGGCGTCTTCGGCCGGTACGAGGGTGGAGCGCTGGTGACCGCACCCGGGCCGACTGCAACCCGATTCCTTTCTGGCACAACCAGATTCGAAGAGGTGCAGCCATCGACGGGCATCCAGAGCCCGGCTTCGCAGGCTTTGGTGCGCGCGATTCGCGCACTACCGGGGGACCATTCGGTGGGCGGGCCGACGGCGTCGCTGATCGACAGCCGCGCGGCCATCACCTCTCGGCTCGCACCGGCGCTGACGATCATGGCGGCCGCGACACTGGTGTTGCTGTTCCTGTTCACCGGGAGCATCGTGGTGCCCATCAAGGCGCTGGTACTGAACATCTTCATGCTCTCAGCCGTGCTGGGCGCCATGGTCTGGGTGTTCCAGGACGGTCACCTGGCCGGGCTGCTCGGCTTCACCCCGGCACCGCTCAACATTGCCATGGTGGTGCTGCTGTGCTGCATCGCATTCAGCCTCTCAGTGGACTACGAGATCTTTCTGCTCGGCCGCATCAAGGAGGCACACGACGCCGGCGCGGACACCACAGCCGCCACCATCGAGGGCCTCGGCCGCGTCGGCCGCATCGTCAGCAGCGCGGCAGCTCTGCTCACCGTGACACTGTTGTCGTTCGCGACCGGCCTGTCGTTCATGCAGATGTTCGGTATCGGCACCGCGCTGGCCGTCCTCGTCGACGCCACCTTGATCCGCGGCGTGCTGGTGCCGGCCTTCATGCGGATCGCCGGCGACCTGAACTGGTGGGCACCAAAACCGTTGCGCCGGCTGCACGCCCGCATCGGATTCAAGGAATCCTCGACGGCCCCGAGCCGACCGGTGCTGACAGCGGTGGTTGTCGAACCGATCGCCAGCGACCACAGACCGTCGAGCGCCGATACAGTGACAGGTTCGATCGCAGAACAACTGGCGGGATGATCGACCCTTCGCGCGGCACCCGGTTGGCAGAGGTCGTGCGGCCATATTCCTGACGAGCCGACTGCCACAAGGAAGTTCGATGGTCAGCGATCGTTCGGATCGTGATGTTCCGCGCGGCGAGGGACCGCGAAGAATCCCACGAAGACGACGGCGAGAATTCCTACACCCCACCACAGCGTGAGCCCGAACGTGCGGGAGAAGTTCTCGGCATTGGCCTTTTTGCCCGCGTCGCTGAGGATTTCGGTGACCGGATCGGGCCTTCCGGGCTGAGCGGATCGGCCCTGGATGGCCTGGCAGCTCGGCGGTGTCTCGGCGGGGTTGGTGGCGGCCGATCTGTCCTGCACGCACGCCCGGAAGTCGGGGATGATCTGTGTCTGCGCCTGTGTGTTCAGGCCGGCCGCGGCGAGTTCGGTGCGCACATGGGGTGCGACCACGTCGACGCTGCGGCCGGAACCGCTGTCGATCTGAGCGAAGAAGACCACGCCGGCGAGTGCGACCCCGAGGGCGATGCCGAGCTGCTGAGCCGTGTTCAGCAGACCGGACGCCGAACCGGCATCGTCCCTGGGGACCTCCGCCAGCACGAAGTCGATGGTCGGCGAGACGACCAGGCCGAAGCCCAGTCCCGAAATGGCCAGCGGCGCAATCATTTGCCACGAGGTGATCGCGGGACCGTAGTGCCACGCCGTCCAAACGTAGGCGGCGAAGCCCGCCGCATTGAGCAGTGCTCCCGCCATCAGCACTCGGCGCCCGTACCGCGGTACGAGCACCTCCACGGAAATGCCTGCCGCCGCCGCAGCGCCGACGGCGAACACGCCGGAGGTCAGACCGGCCCGCAGCGGCGACCAGCCGAGGCCGATCTGCATGTAGAGCGTCCAGACGAGGAAGAATCCACCGAGCGCGATCCAGAAGATCAACCAGAGCACGCTGCCGATCGAGAACGACCGCCGCCGAAACAGTCCGAGCACGATCAGCGGTGAACCGATCGTCCGAGCACGCCGGTTCTCGTAGAGGACGAGGACCGCGAGCATCGCGACCGCGCCCGCCATCATCGCGAAAGTCCATGCCGGCCACCCGTATCGGCGTCCCTCCGTGAGCGGGTACACCAGCATCGTTATCGCGGCGGTGGCGAGCGTGGCGCCGACGAGATCGAGCTTCGGAGCGGTCGCGGATTTCGATTCGCGAACCACGAACAGGGCCGCCGCGAAGGCTGCGATACCGACCGGGACGTTGACCAGAAAGATCGGCCGCCACTGGAGGCCGAACACATTCCAGTCGACGAGGACGCCACCGACGGTCGGCCCGACCACCGCCGCCGATCCGACCACGGCGCCGAAGATGCCGAACACCTTGCCGCGCTCCTCGCGGGGGAAGGTGACGTGGATGATCGCGAGGATCTGCGGCACCATCAGTCCCGCGGTTCCGCCTTGGAGAAACCGCGAGACGATGAGCATTCCCGGACTGACGGCGATGCCGCACAGCGCCGAGGCGATGGTGAACCCGGCAACGCCGGTCAGGAACAACCGGCGGCGGCCGTAGATATCGCCGAGCCTGCCACCGGTGATGAGGACCGCCGCGAACGCCAGCACGTATCCCGCGACGATCCATTCGAGTTGTGCATACTGCGCCCCGAGGTCGCGCTGGATGCTCGGCACCGCGACATTGACGATGGTGGCGTCCAGCAGGTCCATGAACCCCGCGACGAGGACCACGACGAGCGCGATCCAGCGTCTGCGGTCCGGCGGCGTGTGTGCCGAGTGGTCGCGCTCGGGTGAATCCGCTTCGTCGCGGTCGTGCTGCACGACGGCACCCTGCCTTCCTGCCGGGCTTTGCGGCATTGCCAGGTCGGTTACTTCCGTACGGTGGCGAGACTCATCAGGGACGGGTTGAAATGCCCCACCGGGCCCTTGCCGGCGGGCACGGCACGGCCGTGGGATGTCAGGTAGTCGACCAGCCCGGTCGCGGCACCGTTCCAGCCATGCGGCAGGAACCATTGCACCGCTTGGGTTTTGCCCTCGTTGTAGATGAGGCCGGCCCAGCGCGCGCCACCACCCTGGTCGTAGCTGTCGGGATCGGTGGAGGGAGTGGTCATTTCGGCGTAGACGCCGGAGTCGATCGTGGCCATTTCTTCGATGCCGAGCCAGCTGCCGGGGGCCGAGAGCGCGTTCAGGGTCTCGAACAGCTGATTCTGGGCGTCGGGGGTGAGGTAGATGACGAGGCCCTCGACCAGCCACGCCGTCGGTATCGACGGATCGAAGCCGTTGTCGCGCAGTGCGTTTGCCCAGTCGTCGCGAAGATCGACGGCGACTTCGTGGCGTTCGGCGGTGGTCTGCGCCCCGGTGCCGGCGAGCACGTCGCGTTTGAAATCGAGAACCTGCGAGCGGTCGAGTTCGTAGATGACCGTGCCGTCCGGCCAGGCCAGGCGGTAGGCGCGGGAGTCGAGACCGGCGGCGAGGATGACGACCTGACGCACTCCGGCGTCGGCGGCGGCGCGCAGATAGTCGTCGAAGTACCGGGTACGCGCGGCTTGGAAGTCCTGGAACAGCGGTCCGAAACCGGGGGCGCGCAGGGGATGGTTCTTCGTCTGTTCGGGATCGGCGGTGAACAACGCGGCCCATTCGTCGCCTGCGGCGCGGCAGAAGACTTCTGCGAACGGGTCGACGGCGAGGGCCTGTGGGTGCTGTGCCGCCAGGCCGCGTGCTGCCGCGACGAACAGCGCGGTGGCGCCGACGCTCGTCTTGATGTCCCAGGAGTCTGTGTCGTTGCGCATGATGATCACTTTTCTCCGGCCATTGCCGGGTTGGCGTTTCGGTGGGGATGGGGTGACCCGGTCAGCTCCGACCGGCGGTTCTCGAAGGTTGCGGCGGTCGTGGCCGCAACGATGGTGAACTTCGATGACCGTGCGGCGGTGAAACATTCACGCATCGGCCGGACGAGCGTGCGGTGTTCCGGCGTGGCTTCCCAGTCGTAGAAGTCCTGGAGATCCTGCCACTCGCTCGTGATCAGCCACTGCTCGGGGTCCTCCGCCGATCGGCAGACCTGGTCGGCGATGTGACCGGGAACGCCCTCGGCGACGAGGTGGCGGATCTGCTCGTAGGCGGCGAGGAAATCGTCTTGCCGTTCCAGTGGCACGGTGATCAGGAAGACGACCCGACCGGGCCCGAGGCGGGTGCGTCCGGTGCTCTCGTTGTCGTTCACTGTGAGACTCCTTCGGGTCGGCGCAGAATCAGCGCACTGTTGAAGCCGTCGTATCCGCGTGCGGCGACGGCGGCGACGTCGACGGCCGCTCGCTGCGGCGCGGCGATGAAATCGAGTTCGCACCCCGGGGCCGGGTTGGGCGACGCCCCGAACGCGGGCAGGGTCTGTTCCCGCATGGCCAGCACGGCCGTTGCGACGTCGAGCGCGGAGCTGCCGTGGACGGCTCTGCCCAACAGCCCTTTCTGACCGGTGACGGGTACCCCGTCGGGGAAGACGGTGCGGATCGCCTCGGCTTCGGCCCGGTCGGCAGCTGGCACGCCGACCGCGTCGGCGAACAGGACATCTGTCTGCTCTGGCGAGGTCTGCGCCCGGTCCAGTGCTCGATTCAGTGCAGCGGCAAGGTATTTCGAGGGCTGCTCGCCGGTCACGTCGCCCCGGGGGCGGGAGGTACGGCCGTCGTGGGTGGCGGCGTACCCGGCGACCTCGGCGTACACGTACGGTGCGCCGCGCCGCAGTGCGTGCTGCTCTTCTTCGACAACGAAGATGGCGCCGCCCTCACCGGGGACATATCCGGCGGCATCGGCGTCGAAAGGCAGATATCCGCGTGCCGGATCCTGCTGCCGGCTCAGCCATCCGCTGCACTGCATGCAGGTGAGCGCGTAGGGGCCGAGTGGCGCCTCGGTGCCGCCGGCCAGGACGACGTCGGCTCCGCGACCGATCATGCGAGCCGCGTAGCCGAGGCTGTCCAGGCCGCCCGCCGCTTCGGCGACGAGCACATTCGACGGCCCCTTCATCTGATGCAGAATCGAGGTCTGCCCAACGCTCGCCGCATAGAACCAGGCGACCGATTGATAGGTGCCGACAGTACGTTTGGGTCCGGACCACAGCCGCTGCAGCTCCCGCTGTCCGAATTCGTTGCCGCCCGACGAGCTCGCCAAGGCGACCGACATCCGGAACGGATCCAGCCCGGCGGGATCGAGCTCCGCATCCGACAGGGCCTGCGCTGTCGCCGCCAGCGACATCCACGTCCACCGATCGGTCTGCACGATCAGACGGCGGTCCAGGTACTCCTCCGGCACGAAGTCGCGGACCTCGCCGGCCAGTGTGGTCGAATACGCGGAGGCGTCGAAGTGAGTGATCGGTGCGATCCGATTCTCGCCTGCCACAACGGTTTTCCAGTGTTCACTCGCCGAGTTGCCGCTCGGGGCGATCACACCGATCCCGGTGATTACTGCACGACGGTTCATCGCAACTCCTCCGGACGGGTGAAGACCATCGCGGACTGGAAACCACCGAACCCACTGCCCACCGACAACGCCGCATCGACGGTGACGTCGCGGGCCGTGTTCGGGACATAGTCCAGATCGCACTCCGGGTCTCGGGTACTCCAGTTCGCGGTCGGCGGGATCACCCCGGTATCCATCGCCAACGCGCAGGCCGCCAGCTCGATGGAACCGATCGCGCCGAGCGAGTGCCCGACCATCGACTTGATCGAGCTGATCGGAATCTCGTACGCGGCGGCACCGAGCGCCTTCTTGTAAGCGGCCGTCTCATGACGGTCGTTCTGCCTCGTGCCCGAGCCGTGGGCACTGATGTAGCCGAGCGCGCCGGGATCGAGCCGGGCCCGGTCCATCGCATCCGAGATGGCCATGCTCATCTCCAGCCCGTCCGGGCGGAGTCCGGTCATGTGGTAGCCGTTGCAGCGCGAGGCGTATCCACCTATCTCGCAATAGATGTGGGCGCCTCGAGCCAGGGCGTGGTCGAGCTTCTCCAACATGAGCACGGCCGCACCTTCCCCGAGCACGAAACCGGCCCGCGTCAGATCGAAGGGCCGCGAGGCGTGCGCGGGATCGTCGTTGTCATCGGTGGTCGCCCGGATCGCGTCGAACGCCGCGACGGAGATCGGTGAGATCGGTGCTTCCGAGGCGCCCGCGAGGACGAAATCGGCGTCACCGTCCTCGATCATGTGCAGCGCGTGACCGATCGAGTCGATCCCGGATGTGCAGCCCGTCGAGACAACCCTTGCCGGACCGTGCAATTCGAAGTAGGCCGACACCTCGGCGGCCATGCTGCTGGGGACGAGGGCCTGATACAGGTAGGGCTGTACGGAGCCCTCGTCGACCAGCCAATCCCGGCCACCGTCACTGGCGACCACGTAGTCGTTCTCCAGGGTGATGGTCGCGCCGACCGCGGAGCCGAGCGACACCCCGAACATGTCGCGCGCGGCGTCGGACAGCTCCAGACCGCTGTCCTCGAACGCCTCGCGGGCGGCCACGAGAGCGAACTGGGTCATCCGATCGAAGCGGCGCACCTGCCGGGGCGACAACCCGGATGCCTGCGGATCGAAATCGCATTCCGCCGCCACCTGGGAGCGGAACCCGGTCGGATCGAAGGAACTGATCCGGCGGGTCGCGGTTCGCCCGGACGACAGACAGTCCCAGAACGACCGGCGTCCGATCCCGCCCGGAGCGACGACGCCAACCCCCGTGACCGCGACCCGGGTCATCGCGCTCTCTCCGCGGCGCCGGGCGCAGCCGCCGACAGTTCCGTGTCCACGTGACCGAGTTCGGGTCGCGGGGCGAGCGGTCCGAGATGGAAGACGATGTTCGCGGTCTCGGTCCCGGTATTGCGCAACCGGTGCCGGACACCGATCGGTACGAACAGTCCCTGCCCCGTTGCCAGCGACCACTCCTCATCGTCGAGGTCGACGGTGATGTCGCCCTGAACGCAATACAGGAACTCCTCCGAATACGGGTGGTAGTGCTCGGCGATGCGCTCACCCGGTTCCAGAGTGGCGACGCCGGTGAATCCGGACGTGCTACCAACGGTTTTCGGGCTCAGCACGGTCCTGATCTCGCCGCCGCGGCGGCGGTCGGCGGGCAGGTCGGAAACATCGACGCGGCCCGCTCGGATGCTCGGCGTGGCGGTCGTCTCGGCCGCGGCGGCGTGGCGCTGTTCGACCTTCTCCTTGATGAGCTGCATCTGGATCACGCTGTTGGTGTTGATGCGGTCGGTCATGCCGGCGTCGTCGAGCGGTGCGCCCGGTCGCATGTGAAAGTCCTGGACCCAGGTCATTCGGGTGCCCGATCCGGACTCGGCATAGTGCCAGTGGATGCGCATGTACTCGAACGGTCCGGTCTCCACCCGATGGGCGTCGACGGTCCGGTTGACGGGATCGACGGTGCGCTCGCTGACCCAGCTCCACACTCGCCCCGCCTCGTCCGGATGCATCGTGAGCCGGAATCGGACGGTGTGGTCGTGCTCGGCGAGAACATCGACGGCGGCGTATTCGGAGAACAGATCCGGCCAGGACCGCACGTTGTTGGTCGAATCCCACACCACTTCGAGGGGCGTGTCGATGAGGATCGTGTTTTCTGTGTGCCCGGACATCACGCGACCTCCTCGACAATTGCGAGCTCGACGTACCGAACCACTTCACCACCGGTCATCTCGAGGAGCTCAGCCGGCAACCTGACGTCGAAGTCGCGTTCCACAACGCCCTGAATCTCGAAGACCGCCAGTGAATCCACGCCGAGTTCTTCCATTGTCAGCGTCTCTGCCTTCTGCAACTCGTGCGGGCTGATGTCGACCCCGACGTGCTCGTCCAGGATCGCGCGCAGGGTTTCGATGGTGAATGCGTCGGACATTTATTTCTCTGCCTTCCATTGTGTGTCGGTACCCGAAGACGATCGGTTCGGGATTTCCAGCGTCGGACCGGCCTGCGGCGTCCACTGGTAGAACATGCGAGCGCGAGCATCCGCCGGGGATTCCCAGTTCGCGAGGTAGGGCGAAATGAATTCACCCAGACGGGAACTCACGCGGGCGAACTCCGGATGCTGCTGAGCTGCACCGATGGCGGTGGCACCGGGTTGCTCGGTCTCCAGCAGGTGCACATACAGGTCGCCCAGGGCGTAGAGCTCGCGCCGGGTGACGCCTGCGAGCATCGGCAAATCCGTCGCGTCGGATTCGGCGAAGATCTCGGCTACGCGGGTAACAGCGTCCGGAACTATTCGAGCGACGATCAGCGAACGATGTTGAATTACCATCGGCCTTCTCCTACTTGAACTTTCAGGGGAACGTGGATCCCGATACAGGTCTTTTCCTGGTACGACGAATCTACGAGTTGAGACCGGTCGGTATCCATCACCCTCGAGGCACTCCGGCTCGTCCCCAGGGTGCAGATGATCAACACCTAAGGTGGCGTCCAACGGTGGGACACTTTTTGATGACTCTCTCGGTGCCGTTGCGCGGCACACCGTCGAAGCGGTGTTAACAATGAATGCCGACGACGCGATTCGCCGACACGAGAATGGACGCAGAAATGATCCAGCGGATTGCCATAGTCAATAGAGGCGAGCCGGCCGTGCGTCTGATCCGGGCTGTCCGCGAGCTCAATGCGGAGTACAACCACGGGATCCGCACCATCGCCCTGCACACCCATGCCGAGCGGCGCGCGCTGTTCGTCCGTCAAGCCGACGAGAGCGTCACCCTGCGGCGCAACGGCGTCACCAACCCCTACCTCGACCATGCCGAGCTCGAGCGCGCGTTGATCGAGTCCGGGGCCGACGCCGTCTGGGTGGGCTGGGGCTTCGTGGCCGAGGACCCGGTGTTCGCCGACCTCGTCAGCAATCTCGGCCTCACCTTCATCGGTCCGTCCTCGCACGCCATGCGCCTGCTCGGCGACAAGATCGAGGCCAAACTGCTGGCCGAGAAGGTCGGGGTGCCCGTCGCCCCCTGGTCAGGTGGCCGGGTCGACACCGGCGCCGACGCCCGCCGGCACGCACACGCCATCGGCTACCCGCTGATCGTCAAGTCCCGCTCGGGCGGCGGCGGCCGCGGCATCCGCAAGGTGTACGCCGAGGACGAACTGGATCTCGCGCTCGAGCGCACCCAGCGCGAGGCCGAACGCTCCTTCGGCGACCCCGTCGTGTTCCTGGAACGCCTGGTCACCGGTGCCCGCCACATCGAGGTCCAGGTGATCGCGGACAGCCACGGCACGGTGTGGGCGCCCGGCGTCCGCGACTGTTCCATCCAGCGCAAGAACCAGAAGGTGATCGAGGAATCCTCGTCCCCGGTGGTGACCAAGGACGAGGCCGATCACCTGCGCAAGGTGTCCGCCGACCTGGTGAAGGCGGCCGGCTATTGCGGCGCCGCCACCGTCGAATACCTCTACCAGCCCGACGAGCAGCGATTCACCTTCCTCGAGGTGAACACCCGCCTCCAGGTCGAGCACCCGATCACCGAGGCCACCACCGGCCTCGACCTGGTCAAGCTGCAGATCCACGTGGCATCCGGTGGCGCGCTCGACGGCGACGGCCCGACGGAATTCGGCCACGCGATCGAGGCCCGGCTCAATGCCGAAGACGCCGACAACGGTTTCGCTCCGGCACCCGGCCGGCTGCAACTGCTCAGGTTCCCGCTGGGCTCGGGCCTGCGGGTGGACACCGGCATCGCCGAAGGCGACGTGATCCCGCCGGACTACGACTCGATGGTGGCCAAGGTGATCGCGTGGGGCCGCGACCGCGACGAGGCGCTCGCCCGGCTGCGCACCGGGCTGCGCGAGACCACGGTCGTCGTCGAGGGTGGCACCACCACCAAGTCGTTCCTGCTGGACCTGCTGAGCCGCCCCGAGTTGATCTCCGGCGAGGCCGACACCGGCTGGCTGGATCGCACCGGCGCCGGCACCGCGGACGGCCCGACCGCGGTCGCCGATGTCGCGCTGCTGGCCGCCGCCATCGACACCTACGACACCGAGGAAGCGCACGAGCGTGCCGCGTTCCTCTCCTCCGCACGCGGCGGCCGCCCACGGGCCAGGCACGCCATCGGGCGGACAGTGGAGCTGTCCTATCGCAACCATCCCTACACGCTGGTGGTCGGCCAGGTGGGCCCGCGGCGCTACCAGGTGAGCGGCGACTCCGGTGACCTGGAGGTCGTCGTCGATCGGCTGAGCGCCTTCGAAAGCCGCTACGCGATCGCTCACCGCCGCCACCATGTCGTCTCCGTGGCCGGGCCGACCGGCTACCTGGTCGAGGTGGATGGCGTCGGCCACCAGATCAGCCAGGACGAGGCCGGCATCGTGCGGGCACCCGCGCCCGCCGTCGTGGTCGCGGTTCCCGTCGCCGTCGGCGACGAGGTCGAGGCCGGCGCCACCCTGGTGGTGCTGGAATCCATGAAGATGGAGACCGCGGTCCGCGCGCCCGGGCCGGGCCGGGTCCGGGAGCTCAACGCCGTGGTGAACTCGCAGGTGGATGCCGGTGCGCCGCTGCTGCGGGTGGACACCATCGATACCGGTGACGCCGTCGCGAACGTCGCCGAGACCCGCCGCGTGGAGTTCGCGCCGCTCGAGCAGATCCGCGGCGACGCCCGCTCCGAGGCGTTCGCTCGGCTCGACGCCATGAGCACCCTGCTCACGGGTTACGACGTCAGCGCCGCCCGGGCCCGCACGCTGCTCGAGGAATACAACGAGCTGCGCAACGAGCTGTCGGAGGACGACCCGGAGCTGACCCAGGCGGAACTCGCGATCCTGACCACCTTCGCCGACGTCTGCGAGCTGTCCCGCAACCGCCCGACCATCGGCGAGAGCGAGGTGGCCGACCCCGTGCACAGCCCGCGCGAACACTTCCACTCGTTCCTGCAGTCACTCGACGTGGATGTGCAGGGGTTGCCGGAGTCCTTCCGCGCCAGGCTTTCTCGTGCGCTGCGCCACTACGATGTGACCTCGCTCGACCGCACGCCCGAACTGGAGGAGGCGGTCTATCGCCTGTTCCTCGCCCTGCAACGGATGGACAACCAGGTACCGGTGATCGCCGGGGAACTCGAGCGCTGGCTGGCCAATGCCGACGAGCGCACCGCCGAGGTGCCCGAGCTCAGGGAGGTGCTCGACCGTCTCATCCTGGCCACACAGTTGCGTTACCCGCTGATCGGCGATGTGGCACGCACCCTGCGCTTCCGGGTATTCGACGAGCCGGTGATCCGCGCGGCCCGCGAGGATGTGTACGACAAGGTGCGCGGTAGCCTCGCCTACCTGGCCCGGCGGCCCGGCGCCTCCTTCTACGCGCGGCGCGTCGCGGCCATGGTCGACGCCCCGGAACCGTTGACCGGCCTACTGGGACAATACATGTCGGATCCGAACCCGCTGCTCGAGGTGATCACCCGGCAGTACTACCGGATCCACGCCCTCGACGACGTGATGGCGTTCGACCGCTCGGGCCGGCACCTGGTCACCGGCACGTTCGAGCTCGCCGGGGAGCGTCTGCACCTGGTCTCCACGGTGGCCGAGCATGCCGATCTCGCGGCCACGCTCGACGTCGTGGCCGACGTGGCGGGGCCGAATGTGCCGAATCTGGTTGTCGACGTGTACATTTCGTGGCACGATGCGCCCGCCGACGGGGACGAGCTGTCGGCGGCGCTGCGCACCGAACTGGAAGCGCATCCGCAGTCCGGCACCTGGCGGCGTATCTCGGTGGCGGTGCTGGACGGCGACACGGCCGACGTCCGGCACGTCACCTTCCGCCACACGGCATCCGGGCTCGCCGAGGACCTCATCATCCGCGACATGCATCCGCTCACCGGCCAGCGTTTGGACCTGTGGCGGTTGAAGAACTTCAACGGCACCCGTCTGCCCGCGCCGTCCGGCATCTATCTGTATCACTCTGTCGCCAAGGACAATCCGGCCGACGAGCGGTTCATCGCACTCGCCGAGGTACGCGACTTCTCCGCCCAGCGTGACGAGAACGGCGAGATCGTGACCGTCCCGGCGATCGAGCGCAAGATCGCGGCGTGCCTGGACGGCATCCGCCGGGCGCAGACACAGCGTGAGCCGAAGCGGTTGGACCACAACCGGATTGCGCTGTTCGTCTGGCCGGTGATGGACATCCCGGCCGACCGCATCGAGGTGATCGCGCACACCATCGCGCCGCTGACTCTCGGCACCGGACTGGAGGAGATCACCATCATCGGCCGCCTCTCGGCGGGCCCCGACGACACGATTCGCGATGTGGCGCTGCGCTTCTCGTATCATTCGAGCGACGAGATCAGTTTCGCGATCACCGAGCCGCCCACCGATCCGCTGCGTCCTCTCGACGAGTACGCCCAGCTGGTGCAGCGCGCCAGGGCTCGCGGCACCGTCTATCCGTATGAACTGATTCCACTGCTGACCCGCGGTCGCGGCAGCTTCACCGAACTCGACATCGACTCGTCCGGAAAGCTGGTGCCGGTGGACCGCCCGTACGGCCACAACACGGCCGGCATGATCGTGGGGAGGGTGACCACGATCACCGACCGCTATCCCGAGGGCATGACCCGCATCGCCCTGTTCGGTGACCCGACCAAGGCGCTGGGCACCGTCGCCGGGAACGAATGCGCGCGCGTGGTCGCCGCGATCGATCTCGCGGAAAGCCTTGGCGTGCCGGTGGAATGGTTCGCGCTGTCCTCCGGTGCCACCATCTCGATGGACAGCGGCACCGAGAACATGGACTGGGTGTCGCGCGCGCTGCGCCGGATCATCACCTTCACCCAGGGCGGCGGCGAGATCAACATCATCGTCGCGGGCATCAATGTGGGCGCCCAGCCGTATTGGAACGCCGAGGCGACCATGCTGGCGCACACCAAGGGCATTCTGGTGATGACTCCGGACAGCGCGATGGTGCTCACCGGCAAGCAGTCGCTGGACTATTCCGGCGGTGTCTCGGCCGAGGACAACTTCGGCATCGGCGGCTACGACCGGGTGATGGGCCCGAACGGCGAGGCGCAGTACTGGGCGCCGAACCTGACCGCCGCCTGCGACATTCTGTTCGCGCACTACGAGCACGCGTATGTCGCTCCGGGCGAACGCTTCCCGCGGCGGGCGGTCACCACCGATCCGGTCGACCGCGACGTGCGCAGCTACCCGCATGTGCACCGGTCCAGCGACTTCAGCGTGGTCGGCGACATCTTCTCCGCCGAGCAGAACCCGGAGCGCAAGAAGCCGTTCGATATTCGCACGGTGATGCGGTCGGTGGTCGACCAGGACCACACGGTGCTGGAGCGGTGGGCGGACATGGCCGGCGCCGACACCTCGGTGGTGTTCGACGCCCATCTGGCCGGTTACCCGGTGACCGTGGTGGGCTTCGAATCTCGCACGATCCAGCGCAAGGGCTGGGTCCCGGCCGACGGCCCGGACACCTGGACCTCGGGAACCCTCTTCCCGCAGTCGTCGAAGAAGACGGCCCGCGCGATCAATGCCGCCAGCGGCAACCGGCCGGTGGTGATTCTGGCGAACCTCTCCGGTTTCGACGGCTCCCCCGAATCACTGCGCAATATCCAACTCGAATACGGCGCCGAAATCGGGCGCGCGGTCGTCAATTTCGACGGCCCGATCGTGTTCTGCGTCATCTCGCGCTACCACGGCGGAGCGTTCGTGGTCTTCTCCGGCGCGCTCAACGACAACATGGAGGTGCTCGCGGTCGAAGGCTCGTTCGCCTCTGTGATCGGCGGCGCACCCGCGGCGGCGGTCGTGTTCTCCCGCGAGGTGAACAACCGCACCGCGGCGGACCCGGAAGTGCGCGAGCTCGAGCACCGGATCGCCGCCGACGGTGCCGAAAGGGCCCGGCTGCGACTCGAATTGGCCGCCCGGCAGGCCGCGGTGCGGTCGGACAAGCTGGGCGAGGTCGCCGCCGAGTTCGAGGCGATCCACACCATCGCGCGCGCCCGCGAGGTCGGTTCCGTGCACTCGATCATCCCCGCGGCCGCGCTCCGCCCGCAGATCGTCGCGGCGATCGAGCGCGGCATGGCCGGCGCGGTGGCCTCCTAGCGTCTCGCGCCCGGGGCTGTCATGCGACCTCGACGCCCGATCGCTTCTCGACGACCCGCTCGAGGGCCCGCAGGTCGGCCTCCAGCTTTCGGAACAGCCAGTATGTGGCCACGAACGCGAGCCCGGTGATCACGCACAACCACAGCACCCAACCCATGATGCGCGCACGCTCGTCCTCCCCGAGGTAGCTCAATCCGGTAACCACGGCGACCAGGGGCACCGATGCCGCGATGCCGAGGTAGACCGTGCTTCTGCGGTGCAGTGCGCGCAGGTGGGCGGCATCGCGAGCCGTCGTGTGCCCATAGCGCAGGTAGATCGGGTACACGCAACGGACGATGTAGAACGCCTGCACGAAGAAGGTGTAGGAAACCGCGAAGGCGCCACACACCAGCACGAACTCCGCCGAATGCACGAGCAGCCGCGGCGGAAGACGGACCACCGTGCCGAGCAGGGCCACGAACACCCCCGCGCCGATCGTCCAGAACACGAGGGTGAACATCACGTCGAAGTCGGCCCAGAACAGGGTGAACGACCGGACCCGGGCCAGCATCGCCTCGTCATAGCGTCTGCCCGCGCGCAGGCCGCGGGGCACCGCGATCAGATGCCGACATATGTAGAACCAGCTCACGACGGCCAGAGGCCAGGCGATCAGGTAGAAGATGTTCGTTAACCGTAAGAGCTCCGAGCGGGTGGCACCGGTCAAGAGCCCTCTGCCGAACTGCATGGTCTGCCCATACAGGTAGCCCGCCGCCAGGCCGTCGGCGACCAATGCGATAAGCCACAGGATCGGGACGTAGTGGGGCGAAAGCCGTGCCCGCCAGCTGTTCTC
>NZ_JBIWMX010000032.1:0-112155 GCF_044766925.1 Nocardia sp. NPDC101769
CGCGGTGGCCGCCCTTCACCGGCTCGACACGCCGACACCACCCCCAACCGTCCCCGACCAGGCAATCCACACGGTCACGAACTACGGCTGGAGTACTAACGGACCTGCTTTATCTAGATTCGCGCGCCGGTTCCCATGGAATAACGACCGGAACCCAGGGCAACCCATTAATTACGCCCGGGCCGAGATCCATCGGCTGGGCGGGCGTTTCGCGGGCGGCTTGGCACAATTCGCCGGCGAAACGCCCGCCCAGCCGCTGCGAACGGCGGGGCGGGGTGTCGTCGCCACGGCTGGACCACAAGTCGGGCGCAGCACCGGAATCACTGCTACCGAGGAAGATTCAGCCGCTGTGTATCAGCAGACGTCCGGGTCGACAGGTGGCGTCGCACCGGGCGAACGATCCGATACAGATCCGATTCCAGCCTGTTTCGGACGGTGACGTCCGAAACCATCGCGAGTGCTCACCCGACGCCGATCGCTTCCAGAATGTCGAGGCGCGCAACGCGAATCGCAGGGGGAACGGCGCCCAGCAGGCACAGGGCCACAGCGGTCACACCGAATCCCAGCATGACGACACTGGGTCGATAACTCACCTGGACATCCAGCATATCGGCGAGGGCGGTGACGATGAGGTACTGATTCGCGCAACCCGCTATCAAGCCGAGCACACCCCCGATCAGCCCGATCGCGCCGGCCTCTGTCACCACGCTTCCCACCGCCAAGCGCACGGTCGATCCGATGGCGCGCAGAACACCGATCTCACGGCGGCGTTCCAGCACCGACAGCATCAGGGTATTCAACACGGCCACACCCGCGATGAGGACGACAATCCAGGCGATAGAGCCGAACAGGGCCGTCAGTTGCCGAGTGCCCGCCGCGATACCGGCGACCGCCGCGGATCCGGAATATATGTGCAGATCAGCCGGAATCTGTTGCCGGAGCGCCGACTCGACCTTTCCCGCGTCGGCGTTCGGCGCCAACACCACTTCCAGGCAGGCGCTACCAGGACGGTGGAACCACTCGCGTAGTTCATCCAGATTCATCCCGACCGTGCCGGTGAGACCGCCGAAAAATGAAACGACCGCAAGCACTTTCACCCGATGCACACCGGTCGGCGTGGGAAGATCGACCTGATCACCAGCCGAGACCGACATGCTCCGCGCCACATCACGGGACAAGATGACGCCTTGCCCGGCATAGAGTTGCTGCCGCGTGCTCTCCCCCGCGGCCTCGAACAAACCATTGCGCATACCCGGCTCGGCCGCCTGGATCAATACTTTCGTATCGCCGAGCGCAGCATATACTCCCTGGCCGGACAGCACCTTCTGCACTCCGGGCACAGCCGCTGCCTTTGCGAGTAGATCATTCGGCAACAAGACCGTCGGGAAAACCCCGGGGGCCGACGAACTGATGATCTGGTCCGCACCAGCGACGGTGGCGTATGAGCCGGTAATCGAGTCGACGACATTGTCGTCAGCGCCCGTGATCGCGACCGTGGTCGTAATCGCGACGAAGACGGTCATGGCGGTTGCCCACACGCGCTTGGGGCTACGGTCTATCGTGGCGGCCGCGACAATTCCGACCGGTCCGAAAAGGCGTGCGGCAGCGGCCGTTACCCGGACCAGCACGGCCGACAGACCGAAACACAGACCGATGCTGCCGACCATCGATAACCCGATGGCGAGCATCGCGTACCGTCCCACGTCTACCACAGCGACCACCGCGGCGGCGCCGATCAACACGACCGATCCCCCACCGATCAGCACACGCGGGACCAGCTTCACAGAATCGCCCACATCGACCGTTGCCTCGGTGAGGGCCTCGATCGGGCTCACCCGATATACCTGCCGAGCCGCCAGAGCAGCGGCCAAGACGCTCGCGCACGTACAGGCCAGCACACTGAGCACCCACGACCAGGGAGAGAGCACGAACTCCAGCCGGGCCTCAAGCGTACCAACGACCGCCGGCGGCAACTGCCGAATTGCGATGTGGCCGACGACCATTCCCGCGATAACTCCGATCGTTCCGCCTAGCAATCCGATGCCCACTGCTTCCAGCAACAGGTCGGTGACGATCGTGCGGCGCATCGCTCCGAGGGCCCGCAGCATCGAAAACGTCCGCCGGCGTTGGGTGATGGACATGCTCATCACGTTGTAGATCAGGAACGACGCAACCACCAGCGAGATGGTCGCCAAGATCAGCGAGGTGTACTCGAGCACCGCGAAACCACCCCGTGCCTGCGCCGCACGAAACATCGGATCGCCGACAACCGCCCGGCCGGCCACCGCGCGGGTGATCTGCTCGCGCAAGGTATTCGGATTCGCATTCCGTGCGGGAACGATCAGTATGGAATCCACACTGCCGACACGTCCGGTCGCGGCCTGGACGAGCGGCAACGAGGTGATCGCGAAACGTCCACTGTTGACCCGGTTCGCGACCGCGCCACCGACAACCGCCGCCACTTCGACCTGCCGGTCGCCCAGCCTTATACGATCGCCCTTGTGCGCACCGGTACCGGAACCGACCACCACCCGGTCCGCGAGCGAGACCAAACTCGTGCCCGCCAGCTGATCCTCGAGCGCCCGCTGCAAATCACTGTGCAGGGCAGCCACACTCATATCGACGCCCAACAGCAGCATGTCCCCGGCCTGCCCCTGTTGCATCCGCACCATCGGCACCGCCGCCTGGACACCGTTAACCACGGCGACGGCGGAGACCAGCGATTGATCGAATCCGCTATCGGTGACACCGGAAACCTCCAATCGCGCATCACCATCGATGGTGGTGGCCAGTCGACTCGAGGAGGCCGGAATCGATTGGGCGATACCGCTCACCGCGACCAACAGCGCTGCCGCCACCGCGACCACGGCCAGGGCGGCCAATACCCGACCCCAACGGGAGACGAGTTCACGGAAGGTCAACAGCCGCAGCCTGTCCAGGCCAGCCAGAATCATTTCCCCACCTTCACGGTTGCGGTGGCACGCAAATCGTCGGCCCCGAGCCTGCCATCAACCAGGGTGATGACCCGGTCGGTGGTCAACGCCGCCTCGAAGTTATGCGTAACCATCACGACACTTCGATCACCGACGGCGTCGTGTGCGACATCGGCGAGCAGCTCCATAATCGCCGCACCGGTCTTGGAGTCCAGGTTGCCCGTAGGTTCGTCGGCGAGAATGAGCCGTGGCCGCATAATCAAGGCTCGGGCAATGGCGACGCGCTGCATCTGACCGCCGGACATCTCGGTCGGCCGGTGCTGGGCGCGGTGCCCCAACCCGACCCGTTCCAGCAACTCCAGCGCCTCGGATCGAACGGCCCGCATCGATGTGCCGTCCAGCATCTTGGGCACCGCGACGTTCTCCCATGCCGACAGAGTCGGCATCAAGTTGAAGAACTGAAACACGAACCCGACCTCACGACGCCGAAATCTCGAGCGCGCATCGTCGTCCAATGCAGCGATTTCGTTTCCGGCGTAGCGGATCGAGCCGGAGTCCGGCGTGTCGAGAGCACCCAGAATATGCAGTAGACTACTCTTCCCGGCGCCCGACGGACCGACTATGGAAACGAATTGCCCTCCGCTGATTCCAAGAGTCACACCATCGAGAGCATGAACACACTGCCCTCCCGTCACATAACTCTTCACCACATCGGTAAGTTGCATCAACGGCGACATAGCATCAGCTGAGTGCTCTACTATTGTCATGGCTGACGTCCTTCCTGCTTGGTGAAATGTAAGATTGATCGATCGGAAAATTGCGCTCGAACTACTTCGGACAACCTCTCGCGGTCCGTGTCGTTGGCCACCCTGTCGATGGCGGCAACCACCGCCGAGCGCTGCTCCGGAGTGAAGCAATCCGCCATCGTACAGAATTGATCCCAACGGCCGCCCCGCGCAACAAATCGGATAATTTCGGCCATCCGCGCCAACGGTGTTCGATGAATTACCTCACGACGCCGATCTGGGGCCATCAGAAATGTGGATTCCACGAGTGCATCCTCGCCGAAATCGGCGATTATCTGCTGCATTAGATTTTCGGGTATCGCAGACACCAAGTCGGCCAGCGTCACCCAGTCCCCATATCGTGCCGATTCTTCCGCCACAAGGCGGATCAACTGCTGAGGCAATGAACCGATGATCGATACGAACCGATCGGCCGGCACATGCGCGGTGCTCGCGGCAAGAAAGTAGGGCGGCAGCTTGGCCGCGAGCCGGACAGCCTTGCCGATTTCGATGGTCCCGGCGACACGACCCGTAAACAATGGGCTGTTGGTCCAACAGAACGTTCGCACCATCACACTGGTCGGTGCAATTGCGGAACCGGTCACAAATTGCTCGATCAGTGCGCGATTGGACTCGACCAAGATCCTTGCGATCCGATTGCGCACATCTCGAAGATCCGAATCCGGTATGGTCGAGAGATAGGAAAGATGATCCGGCTCCACAGCCAGCAGCCGAGCCACCTTACGAATTTCTGCTTGCGTTTCAGCCTGCGCTGTCGAGGTACTCACTATTCAATCAACCGTTCTACCGAAACGCGAATAATCGCCGGAAGCTTCTGCAGCGCTGCTTGCAGCGCGCTGCGAATTTCAGCCGTTTCTCGTTCGATTGCAAGATTTATCTGGGCGGCCAAGTCTTCCAATGCCCCCAAAGGCAGATTCGTCACAGTCGCCGGCAATTCACCCAGCAGCTCCTCCAGCGCTGCAGCGGCTGCGGCCGGCGTTCGGACATCCGTCATGGATATTAGCCTCCTGGATATAATGTCCTAGCAGTAGTCAACCAATCGAGGGATTTCCGGTGTCCACCGATCGGTGGACACCGCCTCCGCAGCAGTAAAGATTATTCTAGTTATCCAACATCAGTATCCCGAGCGATATCGCCGCCGTCACCGCAGCGGCCCGATCGGAAACATTCAGTTTTCCGTAGGCCCGGAGCAAATGGGTCTTCACCGTCGACTCACCGATGTGCAGAGCACGACCGATCTGAGCGTTCGTCAGCCCTTTGGATGCGTGAGTCAAAACTTCTATTTCTCGAACGGACAACGTGCCGGCGCTCGATCGATGGATCCCCCGGATCAAACGATCGGCCACCTTTCTGCCGAGTACCGTCTCACCACGATGGGCGGCTCGAACCGCATCGATCAAGACCGCCCGCGAAGAATCCTTGAGCAGGAAGCCGACAGCCCCGGCGGCGACCGCTCGCAGAATGTCGGTATCCGTGTTGTAGGTAGTCACGACGACGATTCGCACGTCAGCTCGAGCCGCAACTATTCGCTCGATCGCGGTAACCCCGTCGCCCGGCATTCGCAGGTCCATGAAGATGACATCGGGTGCATACATTCGAGCGGCCGCAACAGCTTCGTCGGCGGTGGCCGCCTCACCGACCACCGAGATGTCCGTCTCGCCGCAGAGAATTCCACGAAGGCCCTCGCGAACGATCGGATGGTCATCAACCAGCAACACCCGAATCATGTACCACACCTATCTTCACAGTTGTTCCCGAACCGAGGCGGCTCGATACGGTCAGCATGCCGCCGACACCCTCGATCCGGTCTCGCATCCCCTTCAATCCGAATCCGAACTCCACCTCGCCGGGATCGAATCCGGCACCATCGTCCGAAACGGCGACGAGAATGCCCTCATCCACTGTCGTGAACTCCACGACGATCGCCGATGCCCCGGCATGCTTGCGCGCATTGGTCAATGCCTCCTGAATCGCGCGGAACAGGGCGACCTCGCTGAGGACATCGAGTCGCGGCAGCGATTCGCCACCCACCACCTGCACAGCAATACCACTTTCCCGGGCAACCTGGTCGGTCAATCGGACGATCGCCTCCCGCATCGGGCGCCCATTCAACGCGGACGGCGTCAATTCCGCTACCATCGCCCGCGCCTCGATGAGATTCTCCTGCGCCGTCGCGCGGATCAGTTCCAGGTGCCGCCGCGCAAGTTCAGGTCGAGTCCCCAACTCCGCGTCGATCGCCTCGGCCAATGTGATCACACTGACGAAGCCCTGCGCCAGCGTGTCGTGTATTTCCCGCGACAGCCGCTCACGTTCAGCGGAAATCCCCGCAGCATGCGATAAACTCGCGGCCTCGGCACGGCTGACCGCCAATTCTTGTAGAAGTACTCGTTGCCGCTCGGATAGCTTTGCCGACCGCACTATCGCAATGCCGACCAGCGGGCCGATCAGCACCGAAACCAGGATTATCGAGGCTCCTACCGGGCGAAATCCTGGCGGTACATTGTCCATGGTGGACATAACCACCACGGAGATCATCGCGGGTACCACCGATGCCGGCAGCGACAATGGTAGCGGCATCGACATGAACAGCAGCGGATAGATAACCGTCTCCGCCGAGATCGCGCTCGGCGAGAAGCAAATCGATGCCGTAAATAGGATCAACACACCGGCCGCGAACAATAACTCGACGAGGTCGATCCGATCGAATCTACGGAGATATCCGTGGAAGACACGGTTTCCGAACAGAGCCGCCCAGAGCGGAATACTCATGATTGTGACGATCGCGGCGACGGTGTGACCGGGTATCCACTTGTCCAGGAGCAGCAGAATGACTACCGATATGATGCATCCGGCCAGTATATAAAGAACCCACAGTTGCCACTGCTCGATGCGCCACACAGAGCTCTCGCGGAATCCGGAATGTTCAGGAAAACTATTACCGGAACGATGCCCATCGGATGCCACTGGTACGGGAGGGTTGTTCCCCACAGCTTGCGGCTCCCCATCTGTGTACACCGTCAAAATCTTAACACGGCACCAGCGCCCTCTCCCATCCAAAAAGAGCCCTCGACCGGCATCAGGGAATTTTTCGCCGCCGCGATCGGCTACTCCGGCTCCAGTCAATGGCCTCGTCGTGCCCGCCGCTGTCGGCGCGCCGACTTTCGGACATACCCACGGCCGTTCTATTACGCATACTGCCTCCAGGGAGTCTCGACGGACCATCGCACTACTGCGGTGCATTCCACTATCGGTCGATATCGCGAGTCGGTCAATACCCGTATGGCAATTATCAGGAATCGAGCGGTAATCCATCGATCATCATCCGGTAAGCTCGATTCGCCAGACCCAGAGCAAATCCAACCCCTGCCCCGACGATCTTGACATCGACGGATGCCGGACGTTCAATTGTGGCGCCGGTTGCCGGCGTAGTATAAGTCTTTGGAGCTGCAGCCCAGAGGCACCCCGTTGCTCATCAGTTTACTATGTGCGAAGTGGAAATATGAGCCTCCACCCGAAGTTGCAGGCAATTCGAGTGCGTCGCATCCGCGACCAGTCACCGCCTTTATATACACTGACTGTTCCGCAGGCCCGCGCGGCCGATCTCGCTGCTTTGCGTTCTACCAGTGGCAAACCGGAGCCAGTCGATCGGACCATTGAACGGACGATTCCAGGGCCGGGCGGCGAACTTACTGTCAGAATTTACTTGCCGCAGTCCACTGATAGCCCGCTACCGGTGCTGCTGTATTTTTTCGGCGGCGGCTGGACCCTCGGTTCTCTCGAAACCTCCGA
The DNA here is from genome assembly GCF_044766925.1 of Nocardia sp. NPDC101769. NCBI lineage: Bacteria > Bacillati > Actinomycetota > Actinomycetes > Mycobacteriales > Nocardiaceae > Nocardia > Nocardia sp. NPDC101769. Next base: position 7,529 of record NZ_JBIWMX010000032.1, read on the forward strand.
CCCCGTCTGCCGGACTCTCACCAATCTGGTCGGCTGCGCGACAGTCAGCGTCAACTACCGATTGGCGCCAGAACACAAGTTCCCCGCAGCGGTGCTGGACTGCCGTGCGGCGACGACCTGGGTTCGCGAGCACGCCACAGAATTCGGCGCAGACCCGACGCGAATCGCGGTGGCCGGAGACAGCGCGGGCGGCAATCTGGCCGCCGCGATGACCCGTATGGCTCGCGACGAGGGTGGTCCAGAATTGCTCGCTCAGGTTCTGATCTATCCGAACACCGCTTACGGATACGACGCGCGATCCATGCGTGACAATACCGATCCATCTTTCTTCAACCGGGACTCCGTCGATTGGTACTGGCGACATTACCTTCCCCAGCCCTCAGACGGATCTCATCCGCTGGCCTCACCACTGCTGGCCGCCGATCACAACGATCTGCCGCAGGCATTGATCATCACCGCCGAATACGATCCGCTGCGTGACGAAGGCGAAGATTATGCGATGGCTCTGACGGCGGCCGGAGTGCCGGTCACCTTGCGCCGCTTCGACGGCATGACACACGGATTCTTCACCATGACCGGCGAGCTGGAGGATGCGCAGATGGCTGTCGCGACGGTTGCGCGCTATCTGCACACCGTGTTCGGCAACCGCCTCGACACCCGGAGTGTGGTTACCGCATGACCGAATCTCCCCTATACCTGAAAGACCTCCATGCGTCACTCACAGATCCCGCGCTGAGTTCGATGAACTTTCTCAACGAGATCGTCCACCAATATCCGGACGCCATCTCGTTCGCCCCGGGGCGCCCGCGTGAGGATGACTTCGACCCCGCCCTCATCGGGTCCTACCTGGATGCCTACATCGAGTACCTGTCCGACACCCAGGGCTGGTCGCCGCGGCACATCGCGGCCAACCTGTTCCAGTACGGCCGCACCAACGGTCATATTCACCAGCTCATCGCTCGTACCGTCGCCAACGACGAGGGCATCGGTGTCGTCCCGGAGGCTGTCGTCGTCACGGTCGGCGCTCAGGAAGGGATGCTGCTCGTTCTGCGCACCTTGTTCCGTGAAGCGAACGACGTGCTACTCGTGACCGATCCCTGCTATGTCGGCATCACCGGAGCAGCCCGGCTGCTCGACATCGAGGTTGTGCCGATAACTGAAGGCCCGGACGGAATCTCCGCGGCGATCGTGGCGGAGGCAGTTGCCGCGCTCCGAATCCGGGGCAAACGACCGCGTGCCCTGTATCTGGTCCCTGATTTCTCAAATCCTTCGGGCGCGACCATACCGGCGGGCCGCCGGCGCGAGCTCCTTGCGGTTGCGAGCCAGACCGACCTCCTCTTGCTCGAGGACAATCCGTACGGTTTCTTCCGGAGTTTCGGAACCTGGTGCCCGACACTGAAATCCATCGATACGGAACGCCGCGTGATCTACCTCGGATCCTTCTCCAAGACCTGCTTCCCGGGTGCCCGGGTGGGCTATGTGCTGGCGGATCAATCGGTGCTGGACCGGGACGGGCGCCGCACTCTGCTGGCGGACGAGCTGTCGAAGGTCAAGAGTATGACCACCGTCAACACACCGGCGCTGTCCCAGGCCGTCATCGGTGGCATGCTCATCGCCCACGGCTGCCGTCTGCGTCCGGTCAACTCCACCTCGATCGCGCATTATCGAGCCAATCTAGAAGCCCTCACCACTGAATTGGAAACCCAATTTCCACGCGCTGAGCGCAAACGACTAGGAATTTCATGGAACTGCCCGGATGGGGGATTCTTTCTCGTCCTGACCGTCCCTTTCACCGCCGACGACGCCGCATTGGAATACGCCGCCCGCAACCACGGGGTACTCTGGACGCCGATGCGGTACTTCCATGCCGGCGACGCCGGGAACAACCAGCTACGTCTCTCGTACAGCACGTTGAGCCCGGACCGGATCAAGACAGGCGTGGCACGATTGTCGAATTTCATCGAATCGCAGATCGCCGCTGGGCCGTCCGAAAATCCAGCAGTCTCGGAATGAATCGGGAAGTACCACGGTTCGGTATCGATAATGCGCAGCCGATGTCACCGAGCCCGGCGGAGTGTGCCGAATACATTGTCATTCGGGCGGCGGGCGACACCGTGACGACCGGGCACCGTGTTCGCCGCTCGGCCTCTCGACCGAAAGTGCCCCACCATCGTGGCTTCGATCCGTCCTGTGTGTCGGCCGTGACGATGAGCGCGGGGCGGGTTTCCCCGGCGACCTTCTCGATCACCGCAAGCGGGCTTCCGCGGCGCACGACGCGCGTACAGTCCGTGATACCCGCCAGTGCCGCGCGCTCCGCGAAACCACGGGTCAGGTCCTCAGCCGGCGTGCTACCGCGGACGAGATACGCTTCTTTCCCGAGCACATCACATTCCCAGGAAGGCTGAGTGACCGTGAACGCGTGAACGAGAATCAAGCCCGTTGCCAGCCTCCGGGCGATGTCTGCGGCAGTATCGACTACCAGATTACAAACCGGGTGGTCTTCGACGTACACCAGGATGAGTGATCCTACGTCGTCACATTGCAGCATAGCCACAATGATCGGCCCGGCAGTAACCGACTTCATCAACCGGAGAGGTGAACTTGACTGTCCCCCGATTGGTGGACAATACGTAGCCCGGTCACGTCGACCTGCGCACGCGGTGCGTGCGGGCCTGCGAATCCGGCACAGTCGGGATCGACGCATCGTGACGCTACCCCTACTGAGCCTTAATGAGTGATGTCGTGGGGGCATAACCAGGGTGGCGTGGTTTCGGAGTAGACCTGTCGGGTGAGGTATTGCCCCAGGGTGGTGGGTTTGACCGGGCGGGGACGGCAGGCGCGGGAGCGGTTGCGGTTGGAAGCGGCGCGGTGGTTCGCTCGGGGTGATCCGAATTCGGTGATCGCCAAGGAATTCCGGGTCAGTGAGCACCACAGATCCACCGGCTTGCCCTTGTCGTCCAGCGTGGGGCCCGGTTCTCGGACTCGGTCGGTGTGGATCAGGGTGCCGTCGACCGAAACATGCTCGTGTCCGGCGGCTTTCGCGGCCAGCAGTGCATTGTGCAGCGACGGGGCCTGCAGTGCGAGAGTGTCGATGACCTCGTGCAGGGCGTCGTAGGCGGTGGTCAGACCGATGGTGTTGTCGAGGGCGAGTTGTTCGACGCGGGTGACGTCGAGGAACCACCGCAACGCCGGTACCGCCTGCTCGAGGCAGCTCAGTGCCCGCCAGCGGGTGCCTTTCGTCACGCGGACGTCGGCCAGCAGGTCGGCGACGTAGAAGACGGTGGCCTCGGGGATCGGGACCACGGCTGTGTATGTCACATCTCGCCCTGGTCTGCCTCAAAGGAGTGCAGCGCCACCGTCTTGGCTTGACTCTGTCGGTGATCTTGTGAATTACAGGATCAGCTGTTGACTGCGCGCCAGGACCGTAGCCGGGGAATTCCGTTGTGGTCCAGGTGTTTTTGGAAGGCTGTCGGTGGCCGGGCCGGGGGTGGCTGGTCTGGTGGCAATCCTGCGCTGAGGCGTTCGACGTTCACGGCGATGGCGGTGAGGACGTGCTGGACGTGGGTCTTGGCCTGGCCGTGGTAGCGGCATTGCCGCATGCCGTGCCCGTGCGCGAATTCGCAGACGGTGCCCTCGATTCCCGAACGCACGGCGTATCTGTGCTGCCAGGCGGGGCTCTGCTGCTCGGCTCGGGCCTGGACTTGCAGGTCGAGGAGTTCTCGCGGGGGAAAGCCCACGTTGCGGGCGCTCTCACGAGAGGTGGTGCACTTGCCGCGGACCGGACACGGCTGGCACTGGGGTTTGGTGAACCGGGCCACGATCAGCGGGGCCGCGGTGGGCGATGACGTCGGGTAGGGGCCGTGCCATCCCTTGCTGACCTGGCCCTGCGGACAGGTCACCTGTCGGCGATCGAAGTCGATGTGGAAGTCGTCTCTGCCGTAGCCCGCGTTCTCGCGGTGCTGACGGGTGGGGTTGCCCGGTAGCGGCCCGCTGACCGTGACCTGGTGTTCGCGGGCCGCCTGTGCGACGTGGACCAGGGAGGTGTAGCCGCCGTCGACCAGGTGCTCGGCGGGAAGCAGACCGCGACTCTGGAGACGGGTGTGGATCCCGGGAAGGGCCTGGGCGTCGTTGGTGGTGGCCGGGGTGGTGGCCACGTCGGTGATCACATTGGTGCCCTCGGTCGCGCAGGTCTCGGTCAGGTGGACCAGGAACCCCTTCCACCTGGTGACCTGTCCCCGGCGCGCGTAACGGGCCTGGACGTCATAGGGAGAAACGATCGTCACCGATGAGGGCGGCAGACCGCCCTCATCGTCGGTACGCCAGCGCAGGCGGCCCTTGTCGTCACGGTAGTAGTTCTGCAAGACGATCTGCCGCAGGGCCTGGATCTGGGGGCCGCGCAGGCGGTCCGGGCCGTGCTGCAACAGATGCTCCAGCAGTCGGCAAGCGTCTTCGCCGGCGGTGAGGATCCTGGTCTTGGGCCGGGTCGGGTTCTTGCCCAGCCTCACCTGGCGGCCATAGCGGCGCCCCCACTCCTCGTCGACCAGACCGACCAGCGTGTCCGGGGCGGTGCGGGTAAGTTCCTCGAGCGCGGCGCGGACAGCCTCGGTGACCAGCTCGAGCCGGGTCAGGTCGCGCACCGCGGCCAATACATGGGTGGAGTCGGTGCGCTGAGTAGTACGCTCGCGCACCAGTCCGGCGTCGGTGAGCCGGGCCAGAGCAAGATCGAGCAAGCGGTCGGCACGGTCGCCTTCTGCGAGCCGGTCACGGAAATCGCTCAACACGCTGTGATGGAAGCCGGGATCGTCCAACTCCAGGCACAGCGCGTACTTGAAATCGATGCGACAGCGCACGGCCTCGGCCGCCTGCCGATCGGACAGGTCCAGCACGTACTGCAGCACGCACACGGTGGCCAGCTGCGCCGGGGACAGACCCGGCCGCCCGTCCCGCGGATACAAGTCGGCGAAATCCTCGTTGCTCCATAGACTTTCGAGCCGGTCACGTATCCACATCGCGGTGGTACCGCGGGGATTACTGGCGCGGGCCACCCGCGCCGTCAGCGGCGGGACCGTCGTGGCCGGTTCGGGTCCGAGTGACATTCACCTGTTCCTTCAAGGGACGCAGCAGTATTCGCGCCCCGCAGTGTGACAGCCCGCCAGCCGCAACATGCCGAATTCCAAGATCATCGACAGAGTCAAGCTTTTACCCCAGACTGACAAGATAGGGCCGCGAACAACGTGGGACGTCACGCGACGAATGATGCTTAGTGGTCCCGCCCGTAAGTTCTTCGGGGTTCACGCGGGGGTCGGTGATGCAGCAGGCTGGTGATCGCAGCCGGTGTGCTGCTGGGAGTGCTCGTTCTGTTCGTGCCGCTCGATCCGGGCCAGGAGGTCTTCGAGGTCGGCCTGGGTGAACTTCCATTCGAAGGGCCGAGCGGTCTCGTTGTAGCGACGCTCGAAGGCGGTGAGCCGGTCTTCGACCTGATCAAGGCTGGTGAAATCGTTGGGAGACACGACCTTTCGCTGCACGATGGAGAAAAAGATCTCCACCTGGTTCAACCAGGAAGCGTGCACCGGGGTGTGGACCAGGACCGCGTTGGGAAATCGTGCGGCCAGCCGATCGGCAGCGGCTTTGCCGCGGTGGCTGGATCCGTTGTCGACCACCCAGAACACCCGTTTGGCCGAGGCGTAGGGCTGGCTGGTCATGATTTTCTCCACCAGCGTCATGAACGGCACGATTCCGGTCTTGGCCGCGCAGTACCCGAGTACTCGGGCGTGGTGGACGTCGTAGGCGGCCAGGTAGGCCAGTGACCCGCCGCGGTCGTATTCGTGGTTGACGCGCATCGTGCGGGAGACGCCGGGCGCCAGGGTGGGGTGGCAGCGGCAGCGGGCCTGGATCGAGGTCTTCTCGTCCGAGGAGAGCACATACTCGTCGTCGCCGAGCCCGGTGCCATCCCAGATCCGCTGGTAGAGATCGAGGACCCGGGCCGCTTTCGCGGCGAAGTCCGGGTCGCGGATGAACAGCCACGACTGATAGTGCCAGGGCTTGAGCGCGTCCTCGGCCAAAATCCGGCGGACGGTCGACGCCGAGATCGTTTCGGCGACACCACGGTTGATTGTCTCGGCGGCTAGTTCGCTGCTGCTCCACCGGGACAGCGGCACGCCGGTTTCGGCCGGCAGCTGACACGCCAGGGCCTTGATCTCGGCGCGCTGGACGGGTGTGAATCGAGGCGGCCGGCCCGAACGCGGCCGGTCGCCCAGCCCGCGCAGGCCGTGGTCGGCGTATCGGCCACGCCAGGTTCGCACCGTGTCCAGATGCACTCCTCGCCGCACGGCGATCTGGTTGTTGGAGTAGCCGCGAGCGGCATCGAGGACGATCCGAACACGGACAACCAGCCCGCTCTCGGTAGTGCGGGAGTAGGCCAGTTTCTCGAGTCGGCGCCGCTCCGGCGCGGTCAGCACGATCTGGCGGGCACGGGGAACAGGCACGAAAACCGGTCTTTCACAACAGCTTCCAGGCAGAGACGCCCGCGACTTTGCCCGAGCTCGCCGCCCCAGCATGATCGACATGCCGGAAGCGGCAAGATGACTCTCATGCCCGCGATCCCGGACTCGACCAAGACCTCCCTGGCTCAGCGGCTGCGCCAGCATGCCCGCGAGCACTGGCCCCAGCTGACCGGCCTGCACATCCGCTACCACGGCCAGTTCGCCTACGTCGAGGGCGAACTGGCCGACGGTGACCGACTGCCGCTGATCCGGCTCCGCTACGGCGGATCGGCATCAACGTGGGGATTCGGCCTCTACCTCGCCAGCAGCGGCAAATACGAAAACCAGATCCTGCCCACCGGATTCACCGCCGGCACCCCCCAGGAAGCCCTCGACTGCTCCTGCGACCTCTACCTCGGGCACTGACTGGTACTGACCCCCGAAGAACTTACGGGCGGGACCACTTAGTTTGGCTAGCGTTGCCAGATCCGTTGCCAACCAAACGAAAAACGGCCCCGGAACCAATGGTTCCGGGGCCGTTTCCCCTAGTAGCGGGGACAGGATTTGAACCTGCGACCTCTGGGTTATGAGCCCACGGGAAGCATCCCAGGAACTGCCTCCGGACACGCCCGCGGGGATTCATCCCCGCGACGCAGCCTCCCGCGCTGCCACGACCGGCGCCCTCTGGTGCGGAAGCCATTGTCTGACCGCGCATTCGTCGTCCAAGCTGAGGCCATTTGAACGCCGACCGCGTTCAAGGTATTCAGACCGGCAATATGCAATCCGAACCCAACAGACTGAATCTTCATGCCCCACATGGGGAGTAAGGGGATCGACCTCGCTACCAACCTCGGATCGACGGGAAGAAGTCCAGGTCAGAAGGCTGAGCGCGGATCCGGTCGACCGCTAAACGATCAAGGTATTGACGGCGTCAGTAGCAAAGGGGATTGATCAGGGTCCGCAGACACGCAAAAATAGGCCACAACCAGGCGTTATAGCCAAATTAGATAGTGGAGCTAAGGGGACTCGAACCCCTGACCCCCACACTGCCAGTGTGGTGCGCTACCAGCTGCGCCATAGCCCCGGATGGTTGCCGCGCGGTTTCCCGGGCGACTGGGAGAAGGTACACCAGGGGACCCCCTCGAGTGCAAATCGGCTGGAAATATGGGTGGGCAGGGGGTGGGTGGGCGCGCGTACAGTGGGCGGTGATTCGTTGTCGTCCGGGGTGGTTCGCGGGGAAGGCGGCCGCTCCGCGGGGAAGGTCGGACGCCGGTGAGGCTGATCAATGGCCGGTACGAGCTGCGGGAGCTGGTCGGCAAGGGCGGTATGGCCGAGGTCTGGGATGCCTGGGATCGGCAGTTGCGCAGGCAGGTTGCGGTCAAGGTGCTCGATGCGGGCAGTGTCGCGGTGCGGGCGCAGGACGAGCAGGTGGCCTGGCAGCGGTTCGAGCGGGAGGCGCGGATCGCGGCGCAGATGAACTGCACCAACGTGGTGATGCTGCACGACTCGGGGGTGTTCGCCGAGAACGGGTGCCGCTCACCGTTTCTGGTGATGGAGTTCATTCACGGGGAGAATCTGCGGCAGTTCATGCGGGACCGGGAGAACTGGTCGCTGCCGGCGCTGGCGCGGATTCTCACCGATGCGCTCAGCGGGCTGGTGTACGCGCATTCCAAGCAGGTGGTGCACCGCGATATCAAGCCCGAGAACATCATGATCTGCCGCGACGGCACGGCGAAGCTGGCCGATTTCGGGATCGCCATCGAGATGCGGGAGAACATGCTGCGGCTCACCCGCACGAACCAGGTGGTGGGCACGCAGAACTATTCCGCGCCCGAGTATCTCGAACACGGCAGGTTCACCCATCTCAGTGACGTGTACTCGTTCGCGGTGGTGTGCCATGAGGTACTGGAGGCGGTGTTCGCGCCGGCGCCGCTGCCCGCCCGGCTGAAATCGGTGCTGGATCAGGCGCTTTCGCCGGATCCGTCGCTGCGTTTCCAATCCGCGGCCGAGTTCCAGCACTATTTCCGGGACGCCGTCCACTCGGAGACCCGCAACCTGACCCGAACCGTCAAGGGCCCCAGGCCGGAACCGGTCACCGTGCCGGTGCGGGCGCAGACCAGCGTCCTGACCCCGGCCCCGCCGGTGCGGCCGCCGGAGGAACGGCACGGCGTCGACCTGCCGGCGACCGGCCTGTGGGGGATCTTCGTCCGCCCGGCCCTGGAATACCGCCAGCGCGTGCTGGAGGGACTCACCCGCGACGATCCCCGCTACATCGGCGGCGTGCTGCTCGGTGCGGCCGGCGCCGGAATCGCGCTGGGCTGGCTGGTTTTCGTGCTGCTCGCCTGGGTGATCCTGTCGATCGCCCACCATCTGTGAGGAACTGCGATGAACAACCGACGGGCCGGCCTGGCCTGGCAGCAGTACGTGTACGCCGGATCCCGCTCGTGGCACTGGCTGCGGGTGGCGTCCGCGGTCGGCGCGGCCTTTTTCCTGGCCACGCTGCTGTGGCTGACCTACACCGTGCTCTGAGGGGTGCCCGTGCGAATCGTCTGCCTGAACTGCCTGGCGGAGTTCAAGTTCGATACCGCCCGCCGCTCCTGGATCTGGGTGCTGCGCCAGCCCAACGGCGGGTTCGCCACACGCGTCGCGGACTATTCGCGCCGCCTGGATCGGCGCTGCCCGAACGGCTGTGAGATCGACGAGGAGATTCTCGACCATCCGACCACCGTGATCGGCTTCGTCGGCGAATCCGCCTCGTCCAAGACGCATCTCATCGTGTCGATGATCTATTCGGTCATGAACGACCCGATGCTGGCCCGGGAATGGTCCATCGTGCCGTCCCGCCGTTCGACGAAAATGCTGGCCGCGCTGGAGAACACGCTGATGAACCGGCAGGCCATCGGCTACACCCAGAAGCGCGGCTACGTCGGCGCGCAGCAGCGGCAGGAGAACGGCATCGGGCCGCTCGGTGCACCGCAGCCGCAGGGCCTGCCGCAACCACGCCCGCCGCAACCGCCGATGGCCCAGCAGCAGACCCGGACCCACGCCTGGAGCGGCTGGCAGGTCCGCACCCCGATTCTCATCAAGTTCACCTCGTTGTCCACCAGGCGCACAGTGAATCTCGCCTTCGTGGATGTCGCGGGCGAGGATGTGGCCGACGCCGAGATCGCCGCCAAGGTGAGCCCGCACCTGGCCATCGCCGACTTCCTCTGGTTCGTGGTGCCGTCCACGTTGAACAAGCAGTACCTGGCCATCATGCGCGAACACGCGGGACCGGCCAACGAGGAGAGCCTGAACAACAATGTCGAGCACTCCCAGACCGTCGGCCGCACCAAGATGATGATCGACCAGATCGCCAAGCTGTGGCGGACCGCCAACAGCTATCCGCTGGATCTGCCCATCGAGCCGCCGCGCCTGCACGCGTCGACCATCATCGCGAAATCGGATCTGCTGTCGCTGATCAACCTGCCCGAGGTCGGCCTGGTCGCGCCGCCGCCGGACTGGGCCGATACGCCGTACAGCCTCGATGGCGCGGGCAACCTGTACCAGCCCGGCCAGATCGACTATCGCTCCGACGCCACCAGAAGCCTGGTGCGCAAACTGTTTCCGGCTGTCGACGCCACGCTGTCCATCCATTTCCCGCACAACCGCTACTTCCCGGTCTCGGCGGTCGGGTGCGGTAAGCGGGCCGACAACACCTATCCGGTGTTCAAGCCGTTCGCGGCCGTGGACCCGGTCATCCACATGCTCGACCGCATCGACCAGCTACGGGCGGACCGATGACGGGTTTCGCGCAGCTGCTGTGCGGCTGGGCCATGGTGACGCTGGAGTCCTCCGGGACCGGGGTCGGCGTGGTCGCCAGATCCGGAAACTGGCCCGCCGCACTGGGATCCACCACGCGGGAGCTGGGGTCGCTGGTCACCTGGGATGGTTCGCCCGCGCCGCCGGAGGCGTTCGCGCTGGAGTTCACCGTGGTGCGGGGGCTGGCGGTGGCGGTGCTGAAGACGCCCGCCAATGACCGGCCCGGCACCTGTGTGACGCACCTCGTCGCGAGCGGTCACGGAACACTCGACGGCGCAATGACTTTGAGCATCTATGACGCGGGACGATTCCGCACCTCGCTCGACGACGCCGAATTTCCCACCGATCACTGGCCGCCGCTGCCGAATTCAGTGGAGGATAGTCCCGCCGTCACCGCCGCGGCCGACGCCTACCTCGACCTGGATTGGCTGCCCGCGCTGCTCGGCTACACCCTGGCGCATCTGGCCGGACGCGGCCCCGCCATCGAACTGCACGTCGAGAGCGGCGCGGACGCCGTGGCCATGCTGCGGGCGCTCTACGGCCTGCTGCCCCGGAACAGCCTGCGGGACTTGACCTTCTGCACCTCCAGCACACCGTCCTCGGCTCCCGTCGCGATCACCGCCGTGACCCGCGACAGCCCTGCCCCGCCCGGTGGAGCGCGCCGCATCGTCACGCCGGGCGATCCCGGCGACGAATCGGACCCGTTCGTCCTGCTCGGGCAGCAGATCATCGGCCATCGGCGAGCCGGTGTCACGCTTCCCGAATCCCTGTCCACCGCAGACGAAATCGGCCACTGGTGCTATCGACGGCACCTGCGCACCCTGGGTCCCGCCGAGCTGGACGACGACCACCTGGCCGAGGTGATCACCGACCCGGAGCTGAACCCCGACTGGCTCCGCGACGACACAGTGGCCGGGCGCGCCGTCCGTCTCGCCATCGGAAGACCCAGCGTGGCAAAGGCATTGGCGCGGCTCGACCATCGTCCCAGCGTCCGCCGCACCTTCGAGCAGGTTCTCACCGACCGGGTCCTCACGGACGGCCGCGACCGCACCCGCACCGTCGAGGTGGCCCGGCAGCTCGGCATCGATCTCAGCGCGGCGCTGGCCACCTCCGCCTGGCAACGCCTGGAATCCGGGACCGCGCCGCTGACCTCTGCCGATGCCGAATCGGTGTGGCCGCGCCTGCAGCGGGACTGGGCCACCGGCGAAGTCGAGCATCGCCGAATCGTCGCCGCCCATCTGCTGCGCCACCGCGCCCTGCGCGAGCATGCGATCGGCTCCCGCGACCGGGCCCTGGTCTACGAGGCCCTCAGCGCCGAGGTCGACGATCCGGGCACCCACACCGGCGGCAGCCGAATCCTGCGCCAGGCCGTGTACACCAACCTCGGCATCGTCGCCCAGCTGGTGGTGAACATCTCGTGCAACGGGCGCGATCGCTATGCGCTGGAACAGATCCTGGCCTGCGCGCCCGCCGACCTGCTGCCCACGCTGCTGGCCGAGGCCACCCGCTACCCCGCGATCGACGCCCGGGCCGTGTTGAAGGCCCTCACCCTCACCCGCTCCGAACCGGCCGAACTGGTGACCGCCCTCCGCCCCGCGTGGCGCACGCTGCGCAAGACCCTGGACCTCCCGGAACCGATCGAGGCCCTCGTCGTCCTCGCCATCCCGGCGCCCCCCGACGATCAGCAGCGAGACGCGCTCCGCCCGCCCCGCAGAGCATTCGGATGGAGCAGGCAGCGCGGCACCTGGTCCCGCGCCGAAATCTCGGCCCTGCTGCGCACCCCGGCCGAGGAGCCACTGGAGGCCGAATCCCCCACCGAAACCCTGTCCGCCGCCCTGACCGCGGACCTCGAATTCGTCGTCTCCGCCCTGGTCTCCCGCTCCCGCGCCCCCGACGCCGTCCCCGCCCTGCGCCGCATCCTCGCCCTCACCCCCAGCGAACAGCTCCCCACCCTGGTCACCGCCTGCGCCCGGCAATGGGACATGCCCCCATCCACCCTCCTGGCCACGGTGGCGGCTCTCGACCTGCCCCCGGCCGACCTGACCGGAACCCTCGCCGGCGGCTGGCCCTGGCTCCGCACCCGCCTGGACCTCCCGCAGGCCATCGCCTCGCTGCTCACCCTCGACCCCTCCGACAGCCTGCCGCCTGCCACGAAACCGATTACCCACGAACCGGATTCACGCCGTGCCTGGCAGTTCTGGCGCTGACACGACCTGAATCAGCGGCAGCTCCGCGTCGCCGACCAACGCCCGGTACCGTCGCAGCACGTCCTGGAGATCCGCGTCCTCCGGCACCGACTCGCGCGCCGACCGCTCGATCATCGCCGCCTGCTCCAGCAGGATGCCGCGCCGCTCGGGATCGGTGGTGCGGTCCGCGATCTGTGCCAGCGCGTCGAGTTGCCGGATCAGGACCGCGGGCATGCCGCGTCCGGCCTGGCGAATCTTCTCGAAGGCCCGCTGCACCAGCCGCTCGTAGCTCGCCTGCGCCGCGATGACGCGGATATAACCGTTCTTGCAGCGGTAGACCGGGCTCGGCTCCCACACCACCGCGATCCGCGACAGACAGTCACCGAGCCAGTCGATACAGGTCAGGGCGGTGAAGGTGTCGTTCACCGCGGTGGACAGCGCGCGCAGGGCGATTTCGACCAGCTGGTCGATACCGAAGGAGATGTCCTGGGTCAGGGACCGGGTGGGCCCGGCCACATGCCCGCGCGAAAAATTCTCCGTTATCCGCTCGGCCACCGACGCGGGCCAGACGGTGGCCACCACCTGCCCCTCGGTGAGGAAATGTCCAGGACGGTAGGGCAGGTGAATCACCGCGTCCGCCTCGGTCGCGAGCCGTACCAGCTGCTCGTAGCGGATGTAGCGCAGGTATCCGCTGCCGGTCACCCGGACCTCGCCGCCCTCGCCCGCCATCCGTTCCAGCAATTCGGCCGCCGTCGGCCCGCAGTGTGGGGTGGTGGGCGCGTCGTTGCGCTGCGCCTCGATTCCGGCCGCCACCTCACCCGCGATCTCGGCGATGACATTGGGCAGCTGGATCGCCATGGCCATGTGATTGATGAAGTAGATCAGCACGGCGAGATCGAGCACCAGCGACGCGATCGACACCGTCGTGCTGATGTGCGGCACGAAATCCGATCCGATCGACACCAGCGCGGCGATGGCGTAGACGAAGGTCGCCACGAAGGTTCCGAGGGTGACCTGGGTGCCCCGATCGCGAATGAAGGTGCGCAGCATGCGCGGACCGAACTGGGTGGAGGCCAGCGTCAGCGCCACGATGGTGATGGAGAAGACCACACCCACCACGGTCATGATGGCGGCGGCGATGGCCGTCAGCACCTGCCGCGCCGTGTCGGGCGGGCCGCCGATGACCCAGGACGGAATCGTGAACCCGCCCCGATATGCCGCCCGATCCAGCAGGTAGGTGATCCCGAACAGCCCGACGGCCGCCAGCACTTCCACGGTCGGCACAAACCACAGATTGGTTCGCAATGCCTCGCGGCGGCGGTCGAATTCGAGGGGAATACCGGCCACGGTCGAGCCTCCTGCGCTGTTCCGACGTCATGCCCTGACGCCGACCAGACTTCCCGGCTCACCCATCCGAGACGCCCGGACGTGTGATCACCGTACCCCCTGCTCAGCGCCACGCCGCGCGCAGGGTCAGCGAACGACGTCCTTCCGTTCCAGGTCGAGCTGTCGATCGCCGCGGAGGAATCGGCTCACCTCCGGGGCGAGTTTGATCGGAAATCACGACCAGACCCAGATGGCCGTCGTGGTACACGTGCAACCGCGAGCCGGGCCATGATCTTTCGTTCACGAGGGGAATGATCGGATCGTCATCGCCCGCCAGGATCGATGAGTGTCCGGCCAGCAGGGTTGTCACCCGATCCGGATCGGTGCGCCGGTAACGCCCGATACCAGCCGATCGAGGCCGCCCCGGGCAGTTACGTGCTGGACAGAGAGGGGGCGGACTGCCGCCAGGCCGCGCGGCGCAGCAGGCGCAGGCCGTTGAGTCCGACGATCACGGTCGAACCCTCGTGTCCGGCAACGCCCAACGGCAGCGGCAGGGTCCCGAGCAGGTCCCACAGCACCAGCACCGCTATGAAGGTCGCAGCGATAACCAGGTTGGCGACGACCACCCGCCGGGCGCGGCGGGACAGGGCTATGACGGCGGGGATGGCGGTGAGGTCGTCGCGCACGACCACCGCATCGGCGGTCTGCAGGGTCAGGTCGGAACCCGCTCCGCCCATGGCGATTCCGCTGTCGGCGGCGGCGAGAGCGGGTGCGTCGTTGATGCCGTCGCCGACCACCGCGACCCGGTCACCGGCCGACTGCAGGGCCCGGACGACATCGACCTTCTGGTGCGGGAGCAGCTCGGCGCGGGCGTCGGTGAGCCCGACCTGCGCGGCGAGACGATGCGCGGCACGACTGTTGTCTCCCGTCAGCAGAATCGGGGCGGCCCCTGTCACACCTGCCGTGAGATCGATCGCGGTGGCGGCCTCGGGGCGGAGCTGATCGGTGATCGCCAGTACTCCGATCGGGCGCTCATCACAGGCGACGACGACCGCGGTGAATCCCTTCTCCTGCAATTCGTCCACGGCCGTGCGGGCGGCCCGGTCCGCATCCGTCGCGCCCTGCTCCGAGCTCGGGAGCAGCGCCGCCGGAGAACCGACCGCGATCCGACGCTGTCCGATCCGGGCGCACACACCGCGCCCGGGATCGGCGGCGAATCCTTCGACGGCCGGCAGCTGCTGCCCCGCGGCGCGGGCCGCGCGCACGATGGCCGCCGCGAGCGGGTGCTCACTGTCGAGCTCGGCGGCCGCCGCCAGCCGCAGCACCTCCGACTCGCTGAATTCCGGATCGACACTGCGGATTTCGTCGACGTGCGGGGCGCCGCGGGTCAGCGTCCCGGTCTTGTCGAAGGCGACCCGCGTGGTCGTACCCAGCCGCTCCATGACCACGGCCGACTTGACCAGCACGCCGTGCCGCCCGGCATTGGCGATGGCGGCCAGCAGTGGCGGCATGGTGGCCAGCACCACCGCGCACGGGGAGGCCACGATCATGAAGGTCATGGCGCGCAACAGGGCTCGCTGCAGCGGGTCGCCGAAGGCGAGTGGAATCGCGAACACCGCCAGGGTCACCGCGACCATGGCGAGGGAGTACCGCTGTTCCACCTTCTCGATGAACAGCTGCGTGCGCGCCTTGGTGTGCCCGGCCTGTTCGACGAGGGCGGCGATGCGCGCGACCACCGAGTCCTCGGCGCGGCGATCCACCCGGATCCGCAGGGCCCCGGTGCCGTTCAGGGTGCCGGCGAACACCTCGTCGCCGGCGGTCTTGTCCACGGGCAGCGGTTCGCCGGTGATGGTGGCCTGATCCACTTCGCTGCCGCCGTCGATCACGGTGGCGTCGGCGGCGATTCGCTCACCGGGGCGGACCAGGACCACATCGCCGATGTTCAGGTCGGCGGCGCGCACGGTCTCCTCACCGGCGTCGGTGAGCCTGGTCGCGGTCTCGGGCGCGAGGTCGAGCAGGCCGCGCACCGAATCCTCGGTCCGCGCGGTGGCCAGCGCCTCCAGCGCCCCGGAGGTCGCGAAGATGACGATCAGCAGGGCCCCGTCGGTGATCTGCCCGATGGCCGCGGCGCCGAGGGCCGCCACCACCATGAGCAGGTCGACGTCGAGGGTCTTCTCACGCAGCGCCTGGAGCCCGGCCCAGCCCGGCTCCCAGCCGCCCGCGGCGTAGCAGGCCAGGTACAGGCCCCACCACAGCCAGCCGGGCGCGCCGGCCAGCTGCGCGGCCAGCCCGAGCAGGAACAGTGCGAGGGCCACTGCGGCCCATCGCATCTCGGCCAGCTCGAACAAGCGGGTCCGGCGGACCGCCACTTCCGGCTGCGGGGATGCCTTTACCGGCGTCGCCACGACCACGACTCACCTCCATTGTTACCTCCGACCGACTGGACAATACCAGAACACATGAAGACATCTTCATGTGTGTAAGGTTCCTCGAGGTACCCTCCTGTGTTATGGGACATGGCGTCGAGGGCCGCGATCGGCCGACGGCACGGCTGGACGCCGAGGCCGCCGCCCATGTCGCGACCACCCTGCAGGCGCTGGCCACCCCCAGCCGGCTACTGATCCTCAGCGAGCTGCGCCAGGGCCCGCTCGCGGTCACCGAATTGGCTTCGTCGATCGGCATGGAGCAGTCGGCGGTCTCGCATCAGCTGCGCCTGCTGCGCAATCTCGGGCTGGTCGTGGGCACCCGGACCGGCCGCAGCATCGTCTACAGCCTCTACGACAATCACGTCGCGCAACTGCTGGACGAGGCCATCTACCACAGCGAACACCTGCGCCTGGGGCTCACGGACCGCCCCACCACCGCCTGACCCGATCACAATCGGCAGGCCTCGCACGACGGAAAACGCTGCGCGGCCGGGCAATCCAGCGGTCGGTACGAGGGCGCGCGGCCCTCGGCGAACCCCGGCTCGGCGGGCGATCAGTTGGGGGCGAGAGCCCCGGGGTGGTAGCTGACCGCGGGGTTCCACAGGAAGAAGCCGTTGTAGCCCGCCGCGTAGGTGGCGTCGATCTGCGCCTTCACCTCCGCATCGCCGTAGGCCACGCCGAGGCTGAAATCCTGGAGCCACGGGATGATCTGGGCGTTGGTGCCCGCGGTGCGGGCACGGAAGTCCTGCAGGGACCGGAAGATGATGTCGTAGGGCTGGGCGTTCGGGTTGGCGACGTCGTATTCGCCGGAGTGCCAGTGGCTCGGGTAGAGCATCGGGGCCAGGAAGTCGGCGTAGCGGGCCATGGACGGGATGTCCTGGGCGATCTCGTCGGGGCGGGTGGCGGCGATGCCGAAGACGGCCGCGCTCAGCGAGGCGCCGGCATCGTGCACGGGTTCGCGGCAGTCGCGCAGGAAATTGGCGATGGAGTCCGACGGCGATTCGGCCAAGCCCGGGAACTGCATGCCGGCGAGGTTGCCGTCGGGGCGGCGAATGTAGTCGTACATGACGCCGTCGAAGCCGAGCCGAGCCGCCTCGACCGCGAGATCCCGGTTGTAGGACCGGATTTCGGGGCTGGCGAAGTTGGTGAAGGCGATCGCGCCGTAGCCGCTGGAGTACGGCTGCCCCGACGGGTTCTGGATCACCCAGTCGGGGTGGCCGTTGTGCCAGGCCCAGCCGGCCAGGGTGGGGTCGCGGAAGGCGACGATGCGGCCGACCACCTTGATGCCCATATCGTGGAGTTGCTTCAGCGCGGCGGGCGCGTCGTAAATCGTGGTGGCGGCGCCGGATTCGCGGGCGAGCGGCACCTGCGAGTCGTAGCCGACCATCCCGTCCTCGTCCTTGATATCGAGTTCGACGGTGTCGATGCGGCCCTCGCGTGCCATGTCCAGCACGGCATCGCGCATGGGGTCGTAGGCCCAGGCGTAGGCGGTGACGTGGACGGCCCGGATGCGCGGCAGGGCCACCTCCACTTTCAGCGGGATGGTGATGTGGTCCCCCGCGGCGCCGGTGGCCACGACGGTGGTGTCGAGCGGTGCGTGCGGCAGCTGGATCTCGAAGGATCCGTCCTTGGCCGGCTGGACGGACCGGTCGCCCACCGACACCTGCTTCGCGCCGATCGCCTTGCCGCGCACCGTCACCGGATCACGGTAGGAGGTCGCAGCGGCCGTCGGGGCCAGCTCCAGGCGGGGCGGCCGGGCGTCGGCGACGGCGGCCGAGGGGCGGCTGCGGCCGAAGACGAACACCAGCGCGGCGAGCACCAGAATCACGACCGCGCCGATCGCGAGCAGGGTGGACCGCCGGCGGCGGATCGACCGGAGTCGCATGAGCAACGTACACACCAACTTCCACTGACAGCTGTTGGCATCACTATCGCGCCTGCACGCAGGTGTCGGCCGTTTTTCGCCGAGATCACCTCAAAACCGTTGTCGCCGCGTAGCGTTGCGGCGATGAAGGCGTCGACGACGCTGCGGATGATCGCGGTGGCGCTACTGTGCACGGCCGCCACCGCCTGCGGAGCAACCACCGCCACCGTGCCGCACCCCGCGGCCGTCACCACACCCCCACCGACCTGGAGGCCGCCGGATCCGGCCGCGGTGGCCGCCAATGAGCTGGGGCAGATCCCGATCCTCATGTACCACCGCATCGAGGCCGAGCCCGGTAGCGAATACGACCAGACGCCAACGAAATTCATCACCGAGCTGGACCGCCTCTACACCGACGGCTACCGGCCGATCACCATCGCCCAGTATCTGGCGGGCGCCATCGACCTACCCGCGGGCACCCACCCGGTGGTCCTCACCTTCGACGACTCCACCCGAACCCAGCTCACCCTGGGTGATTCCGGCGATCCCACCCCCGACTGCGCGGTCGGCCTGCTCGAGCAATTCCATTCCCGCCACCCGGATTTCGCCGCCACCGCCACCTTCTACGTCAACAACGAGCCGTTCGGCGACGACCCCCGCGCCCTGGCCTGGCTGGTCCGCCACGGCTACGACATCGGCGCCCACACCGCCACCCACCCCAACCTGGCGCACCTGTCCCCCACCGATGTTCAGCGCGAACTGGTCCAGAACGTGCGTGCCATCACGACCGCCGCGCCCGGCACCGTCATCCACTCCATGGCCCTCCCCCTGGGCGTCTACCCCGCAGACCACGCCCTCGCCACCTCCGGCGCCTGGGACGGCACCCCGTACACCTTCGACGCCGTCCTCCTCGTCGGCGCGAACCCCGCTCCCTCCCCGTTCGCCGCCGCCCTCGACCCGAGCGGCCTCCCTCGAATCCGGTCCGGCCGCACCGCAGTTCCGTTCGACTCCACCTACTGGCTCGACTGGTTCGCGGCGAACCCCAGCGCCCGTTACACCTCCGACGGGGACCCTGCCCATCAGTCCTTCCCCCGGCCCCTCGCCGACCAGCTCTCCCCACGCTTCTCCGCCACCGCCCACCCCTACTGATCCGCCCGCCGCGGCGCGGCAGGGCTCAACGGCCCAGGCAGCCCGATACTCATCGCGACCTCGACTGCTCGGCACGCCGATGATGGTGAAACGGTGCGGCACCTGATTCGGTTCGATGACCACCTGGTTCGGTTCGATGACGCGGCCGCCGGTCATGTGTCACGGTGGACACCGTGTTCGGCGAACGTGTGGCGAGAATACGGTGGCGGCCCGGCTCCGGCCGGCTGGTGACCATCATGGCGGTCTGTTTCGGACTCACCGTGGTGATCACGCGGCTTTATCTGATGGCTGCGGGCTATCCCAAGATCGGTGGCAGCACCTACCACATCGCGCATGCGCTCTTCGGCGGATTACTGCTGGTCATCGCCTGTCTGGTGATGTTCCTGTTCGCCGGGCGCGGGGCGCTGACCACCGCCGCGGCGCTCTCCGGAGTCGGGCTGGGCCTGTTCATCGACGAGGTCGGGAAGTTCATCACCTCGGACAACGACTATTTCTTTCCACTCGCCGCACCCATCATCTACCTTGCCTTCCTGCTGATCGTGCTGGTCGCCCGCTATGCCGCGCGCAGCCGGGTGCGCCCGCCCGCCCTGGTGCTGGCCGACGTCACCGAACAGGTCGGGATGGATGTGGGCGGCACGATCGATGTGGAACAGCGCAACGACCTGCTGAACAGCCTCGACCGCATCGACCGCAGCGGTTTCACCCCCGACACCGTGGCCCTGTGCGACGCCCTCGGCACCTACCTGCGCACCACCCACGAGACCGTCCAGCCCTCCCGCTTCGCCCGGCTGCGACAGGCCTACCGGCGCGCCGAGGACGCGATCCTGCCGCAGCGGGTGCTGGCGGCCGTCCTCATCACCGTCCTGATCGGCCACGCCATCTGGACCCTGCTGCGGCTGGTGCTGGCCGTCATCGTGCTGGCGGGCTGGCACTCCCCCTGGGCCGCGCTCAACCACTTTCTCGACGTCACCCAGAACCACGGCTGGAAGGCCTTGGTGGGCTTGGGCATCGCCGCGGTCGCCGAACTGCTGGTCGGCGTCGGCTGTGCGCTGGCGGCCGCCGCGTGGATTCGCGGCCGCGCCGATATCGGTGTCCGGCTGGGCATCTGGTCCAGCATCCTGTCGCTGACCGTGGTGAATGTGCTGGCCAGTTACTTCAGCCAATTCCTCACCGTGTTCACCGCCATAGCCGAAGCACTACTGCTTTGGCTCCTCATCCGCTACCGCACGCGATACTGTTCGGTGTGAGCGCATTTCGGCACAGCCCTCCCCCGGCGAGGTCGAGAGGGCGTGTTCCGCGCAATGCCGAGTTGCTACTCTGCGTGGCCGCACTGGCCCTGATCGCCTTCGCCTACCTGGCCATGACCTCGGCCACCGGCAATGGCTTCGACGGCCAGAGTGTCCGCGCGCTCGGCGTTTTCACGGTCTTCGTGGTGGTCACCCATCTGGCCGTGCGCCGCTGGGCGCCCGCCGCCGACCCGGTGCTACTGCCGTGCGTGGTACTGCTCAACGGCATCGGGCTGGTCCTCATCGACCGGCTGGACCGCGCCGAGGTGGTGAAGGCCAAGAACGCCGGCGAGCCGATACCGTCGTCGGACTCGGCGCATCAGCTGATCTGGACCGGCCTGGGCATGCTGCTGTTCGTGCTGGTGCTGGTCTTCGTGCCCGACCACACCAAACCGGCCCGCTACGGCTACACCTGCGGCCTGGCCGGGGTGGTCGCGCTGCTCATCCCCGCCCTGCTGCCCTCCCGCTTCAGCGAGGTCAACGGCGGCAAGAGCTGGATCCTGATCAGCGGGTTCTCGATTCAGCCCGGTGAGTTCGCCAAGGTGCTGCTGATCATCTTCGTGGCCGCCTTCCTGGTCGCCAACCGGGACCTGTTCACCACCGCCGGAAAACGCTTCCTCGGCATGACCTTCCCGCGCCTGCGGGATCTGGCCCCGCTGCTGCTGGTCACCTTCATCGCGGTGCTGGTGCTGGTGTACGAGAAGAACCTCGGCTTCTCTCTGCTGGTCTTCGGCACCGTGCTGGCCATGATGTACATCGCTACCGGGCGGGCCTCGTGGCTGCTCATCGGCCTGGCCATGTTCTCGGTCGGCGCGGTCATCGCCTACCAGCTGTACGGGCATGTGCGGGTCCGCGTCGAGGTGTGGCGGGACCCGTTCGCCACCTATTACACGACCGGATACCAGATCTCGCAGGGCCTGTTCGGCATGGGCACCGGCGGCCTGGCCGGGACCGGGCTGGGTAGTGGGCGGCCGCAGGACGTGCCGTTCGCCGGAACCGACTTCATCATCTCCACCATCGGCGAGGAGCTCGGACTGATCGGCCTGGCCGCGGTGCTGGCGCTGTTCCTCATCCTGTGCATCCGTGGTTTCAGCGCCGCCCTCACCACCCGCGACGCCTTTGGCAAGCTGCTCGGCGGCGGGCTGGCGTTCTCGATCGGCTGGCAGCTGTTCGTGGTGGTCGGCGGTGTCACCAAACTGATTCCGCTGACGGGCCTCACCACCCCGTTCATGTCGTACGGCGGTTCGTCGCTGCTCGCCAACTACATCATCCTGGCGCTGCTCATCCGCATCTCCGCCGACGCCAGGTCGGCCCCGCCGCCACCCACCCGGCCCACGCCGACGGTGCCGCCGATCGCGGACGCCATGACCGAGCACGTCTCCCGCCGCCTGCTGCCGCGCCGACGCTGACCCGAATCGCGGTGCCGCCCGCCGCGAATGGGAGGAAGCTGGTTCGGTGACCTCTTCAAGCTCAGCGGGCCGGACCGCGCTCGACAATGTCCGTGTCTTCGATGGCCGTTCGCTCACCGAACCCACCACGGTCGTCATCGACGGCGACCGCATCGGCTCCGACGACACCGGCGCCGAACGCCTCGACGCCGGCGGCGCGATCCTGCTGCCCGGCTTCATCGACGCTCACGTCCACATCCACGATGCGCAGACTCCCGGGCTGCTGGCCGCCCATGGGGTCACCACCGGGCTCGATATGGCCAGCCCCGCCGAGGTGGTGGCCGAGCTCCGGAATGCCGTCGGCACCAGCGATATTCGCAGTGCGGGCATGGCCATCGTCGGCCCCGAGGGCATGCACGGCAAGTTCCTCGGCGAACCCGCCATCATCCGCAGCGCCGATCAGGCCGAATCCGCTGTCTCCCAGCGCCGTTCCACCGGCTCGGACTACATCAAGCTGGTGCTGGAGGCCCCCGGCGACGGCGGCCCCGACGCGGCCACGGCCAAAGCCGTTGTCGCCGAAGCCCATGCCCGCGATCTGCTCGTCGTCGCCCACGCCACCAACCCGGCCGCATACATCATGGCCCTCGATGCCGGCGTCGACATCATCACCCACGTCCCCGTGGTCTCAGCGCTGCCACAGGCAGTGATCGCCCGCCTGGCCGCCGAGGGCAAGGTCGTCGTCCCGACCCTGACCATGATGGAGGGCATGTCCGCGGCCCACGGCATCCCCGAAGCCTTCGCCGACGCCCTGGCCAATGTCGGTGCGCTGCGCGCCGCGGGCGTCCCCATCCTCGCGGGCACGGACGCCAACTCCTCCCCCGGCGTGCCCGTGAACCCGGCCTTCGGCGCGAGCCTGCACCATGAGCTGGAGCTGCTGGTCCGCGCGGGCCTGTCCCCCGCCGAGGCCCTCGATGCGGCAACCGCCCTGCCCGCGAAGCACTTCGGCCTGACCGACCGCGGCGCCATCGCCCCCGGTCTGCGCGCCGATCTGGTTCTGCTCGATGCCGATCCGCTCGCCGATATCACCGCCACGACGCGGATCCGCGGCGTCTGGTCTGCGGGAATCCCCGTCCCCCGGTAACTTTCATGATCGGGGAGTTCCGACTGCGGTCAACCGCGCAAACCCGCACTCGGAGCTCCCCGATCCGGCCCGCGCTACGGCAGAGCGCGTGCGAGGGCGCGAACAGCGCGCAGCCGGCCGTCGGCGAGCGCCCGGGTCAGGTTCTCGATCTTCTCCCGGAAGTTCGGGACGAAGGCCTGCAGCCCAACGGGATTCGGCGGGGCGGCCAGCACCGCCCGCATGATCGTGGCCGCCTGGTCGGTGAGGTCGTCCCAGTGGTCGAGGGCGAAACCGGATCGCTCCAGGGCGGCGCGCAGGTGGTCCGGGGTCACCAGGTGGCTCTGCTCGGAGCGGTCGGCCCACGGGAGGGGGAAGTCGGGGCGGGCGCCGGAAGCGGTGGTGATGTCCCAGATGGCCAGCAGGCCATCAGGATTCAGCAGCCGCCGCGCTTCGCGATACAGCGCGTCCTTGTCGGCGATGTTCATCTGCACGTGCTGGCTGAACACCACGTCGAAGTCGCCGTCGGCGAAGGGCAGCGCGGTGACGTCGCCCTGCCACACCGAGATCCGGTCGTCCAGCCCGACCAGACGATTGAGCCAGCGCGACGTCTCGCAGTAGTCCTCGGTCAGATCCACCGCGGTGACCTGGCATCCGTAGGTTTCCGCGACATACCGTGCGGTGCCGCCGATTCCACTGCCGGCATCGAGCACCCGGGACGCCGGGGTGAGACCGGCCAGTTCCGCCAGCGCGCCCGTGGCGATCCGGCCCATGGTGTGGAAGTCCTCGACCAGCGCGAGATCGGCGAGCCGCAGCCGATCGAGGTCGTGCCCGGCCGCGAGCAGGGCTTTTTCGATATCGGTCCGGGAGTTGCCGGAGGAGTACGGGGTATCCATGGAAATGTCGTTCATATCAGCACTTTTCATTCGAAGGCGGGGTGGCGGGCAAAAAGTTTCCACTGGTCACATTGACGAGTATGCGAGCCGGTGTGACCGTCGTCAACATCTCTGCCGAATGTGCAATTCTGACGTTATGAGCCCAGCCGTCCCCGACCGCCGCACCACCTATCACCACGGCGCCCTGCGCGCGGCCCTCGTCGACGCCGGTCTCGCACTGGCCGAGGACGGCGGACCCGACCGAGTGGTCCTACGCGAGGTCGCCCGCACCGCCGGGGTGTCGCATTCGGCCGCCTACCGGCACTTCGCCGATCGCGAGGCCCTGCTCACCGAGGTATCCCGTCGCGCCCGCGCCGCACTCGCCGCCGAGATGCGCCGGCGCATCGGCCGCACCGACGACCCGCGGGGCCGCCTGCACGCGGTCGGCACGGCCTACATCGATTTCGCGCTCACCCACACCGGCCTGTTCCGCGCCGCCTTCGGCGCGCACTCACCCGCCGCATCCGATGCCGCGGACGACCCGGCCGACGACCCGCACCGCATCCTCGGCCAGGTCCTCGACGAGACACAGGCCGCCGGACTCCTCGACCCGAAGCTGCGGTCCGGCGCGGACATCGCCGCCTGGTCGGCGGTCCACGGCCTGGCCGCCCTGCTGCTGGACGGGTCACTTCCGACCACCCGCGCCGACATCGATTTCGCGGTCGAGCAGGTGCTCGGCCTGGTCAATCGCGGCCTGCTCGACCACCCGACGGCCGACCGGCCGAAATCTCGGCGCAGGTAGTCTCGGGTTCCGTGACAGCGGTATTCGCACAGGAGTCCGGGGAACAGTCGGAGCGCATCGAGGCCCTGCGCGAGGTCTTCCACTGGTGCGCCGACGGTCTCACCGACGCGCTCTACCCGGTGATCGGTGCGGCCACCGTGCCCGTGCTCATGGCCGCGCCCCTGGTCGCGGTGTGCTCGGCGTGGGCGATCCGGCGTCGGCCGCGGGCCTGACGCGGACCCGGTACGCGATGACCCATCATGAGCACGTGAATCGGATCCGGGAATGGTTGCGGCCCTCGCACTGGGGGTTGCGGATTCGGTCGGCCGTCGCCGCCGCGCTGACCGTGGGCGCGGTCCTGCTGCTGGCGGCGGGAGCCATGCTCGGACTGCTGAATCGGTCGCTGCTGCGGGAGATCGATACGGCGGCGGGCACGCGGGCCGAGGCCATCGCCAGTGAGCTGACCCGGAATTCGGTGGCGGAGCTGCCGGATTCGCTGTTCGAGGCGACCGGGCAGATCGGGGTGGTGCAGGTCATCGACGCGCAGGGGCGGATCGCGCGGGAGTCGAACGCGAAGCTGTCGACTCCGCTGCTGGACCCGGGGACCGTGGGCGCGAGAGAGTCCGCGCGCCGGCCGGTCTCCGCGTACGACGAGGATCTACGGGTGTCGGCCCGCACCCTGTCGACACCGGACGGCCGGTACCTCGTGCTGGTCGCGGGTGACAGCGAATCCGCCGAGCACGCGGTGAAACGGGTCGCGGTACTGGTCGCGGTGGGCGGGCCCATGGTCGTCGCGGCGGCCGCGCTGGCCACCTATCTGCTGGTGGGGCGGTCACTGCGATCGGTCGAGGAGATCCGCAGCCGGGTGGCGGGCATCGGCGCGGCCGGACTGTCGGAGCGGGTGCCGGTGCCGGTGGCGCGCGACGAGATCGCCCGGCTGGCCGAGACCATGAACGACATGCTCGCCCGCATCGAGGCCGGGCACGCGGCCCAGCGGCGCTTCGTCGGCGACGCCTCGCACGAACTGCGCAGCCCGCTCGCCGCGGTCACGGCCGCCCTCGAGCTCGCTCGTGACCGGCCCGAGGTGCTGGATGCCGAATTGATCGGCGGCACACTGCTGCCCGAGACCGAGCGCATGCGGCACCTCATCGAGGATCTGCTGACCCTGGCCGCCGCCGACGAGAGCGGGCTCGACATGCGCACCGGCGATGTGGATCTCGACGATCTGGCCGGGGAGCAGGCCGCGGCCCTGCGGGCGCGGGGCGGTCTGACCGTGCGCACGGCGATCGAGCCGGTGCGGATCCGTGGCGATCAGCCGAAACTGGCTCGGGCACTGCGCAATATCGTCGACAATGCCGCCGTGCACGCCCGCACCACGGTGGCGGTGACTGTCCGGCGCGGCGGCGACACCGCCCGGGTACTGGTGGACGACGACGGTCCCGGCATCCCCGCCGCCGACCGCGAGCGCGTCTTCGGCCGCTTCGTGCGGCTGGAGGCCGACCGCGCCCGCGCCACCGGCGGCTCCGGGCTCGGCCTGGCCATCGTCGCGGAAATCGTGGCCGCGCACGGCGGTTCGGTCACGATCGGTGAATCAGCTTGGGGCGGGGCCCGATTCGTCATCGACCTGCCCGTCGCCGGACCAGTCGGGGTCGACCATCCGGTAGCCGACGCCCCGTAGCGTCTCGATACTGGTGCTGCCGAACGGCGCATCGATCTTCTTGCGCAGGTAGCCGATGTACACCTCGACCACGTTCTCCGGACCGTCGTAGTGGGCGTCCCACACATTGCGCAGGATCTCGGTCTTGGTCAGCGCCAATCCCTTGTGCCGCAACAGGAATTCCAGCAGGCCGAATTCGCGCGGGGTAAGCGTCAGCGCGGTCTCGCCGCGCCGCACGGTGCGCCGCGACGGGTCCAGCACGAGATCGCCCGCCGTCAGCAGCACCGGCTGCTGCGGTGCGCGCCGGCGCAGCAGCGCGCGCAGCCGGGCGATGAGCACCACGAAGGAGAAGGGCTTGGTCAGGTAGTCGTCCGCGCCGAGATCCAGCGCGTCGGCCTGCTCGTAGTCGCCGTCCTTGGCGGTCAGCATGAGTACCGGTGTGGTGACGTCCCGGGCACGCAGCCGGCGCAGCACCTCGTAGCCGCTCAGCCCCGGCAGCATGATGTCCAGCACGATCACATCGAAGCTGTCCTCGACCGCCGCCCACAGCCCGTCGGTCCCGGTGTGGGCGAGCTGCACCACGAACCCCTCCAGCTCGAGCCCGCGCTGCACCGTCCGCGCCAGCCGTTCCTCGTCCTCGACCACCAGCACCCGCACGGGCACCAGCATGCCCGATGATCCGGCCGTGGGCGGCCCGGCCCCGCCCGGCCGGGCTCTCAACATTCTCTCAGCGATGCCATGGCAACCTCGTTGGCATGCTGTCCCCACCCCCTGCGCAGAAGGAAGCGTCCACCACGAAACGGCCCGCCGGATTCCCCGACCGCAGCCTCACCGGCGCGTTGATCGCGCTGACGCTGGCTGCCGTGATCCTCGTCCTGACCTGCGTGGTGGTCTGGTACAACGGCCCGGCCGGACCGGATTCCTCCTGGTTACAGTGGTTCATCGACCAGCGCACCGCCACCTGGACCAGCCTCGCGAAGGCGGTCAGCGTGGCCGGGGACACCACCTCGGTGGCGATCTACTCGATCCTGGCGTGCGTGCTGCTGGCGTGGCGGAAGTTCTGGGACCAGGCGGTGCTCGTCGCCGTCGCGGCGGCCGGTGCGGGAGCGCTGGTCTTCTTCGGCAAACTTCTCATCGCCCGCGATCGGCCCCCGGTGATCGACCATCTGGTCACCGAGACCAATCACTCCTACCCGTCCGGCCACGCCCTCGGGTCGACCGTCGTGGCCGGCATACTGGTCGCGGTCCTCCTGCCCGTGCCGGCCCGCCGGGTCACCCGCATCCTCGTGATCGCCGTCGCCGCCCTGTTCGCCGTGGCGGTCGGCCTGTCCCGCCTCTACCTGGGCGTGCACTGGCCCACCGACGTCCTGGCCGGTTGGCTCATCGGCGCGTGGTGGCTCTCGATCTGTCTGACCCTGCGCCCGTACACCCGTCTGGTGACCGACCGCCTGCCCGGCTCGTTGCGCTGAGCCGGGCCGACGGCGGCACCGCGGAGGTAGGGCTCAGCGCAGCGTGACCGTGGTGGGCAGACTGGCGAAGCCGCGGTTGTTGGAGGCGTGGATGCGCTGCAGCCCCGCCGGGTCGACCTCGAAATCGGTTACCCGCGAGGCGATTTCCTGCAGCGCCGTGCGCAGTTCCAGCAACGCCAGGTTGGAGCCGAGGCAGTGGTGGCGGCCGCTGCCGAAGACCAGGGAGGCGGAGGTGTCGCGGTCCAGGTCGAAGGTGTCCGGATCGGTGAAGACCTCCGGGTCGCGGTTGGCGGCGCCGGTGAGGAGCAGGATGCGAGCGTCGGCGGGAATCGACACACCGTGTAGTTCGACCGGTTCGGTGGTGGTGCGCAGCTGGGTCTGGGTGGCCGGATCCCAGCGCATGGCCTCGCCGATCCAGTCGTCGATGCGGCCGTCGAGGGCCCGGCGGCGCTGGTCGGGGTGCAGCCAGGCAGCGTGCCAGGCATTGCCGAAGGTGAGCATGCTGGTCTCGATGCCGGCGCCGACCAGCAGGATCAGGACGCCGACGATCTCCTCGGGTGTGAGCCGGTCATCGCCGTCGGCGGCATCGAGCAGACCCGAGAGCAGATCCTCCTGCCGTGACTTGCTGCGCTCGATGGTGAGCTCGGTGTAGTAGCCCACCAGCGCGCCGATGGCCTGCATGGCCTCCGGCCGCAGATCGGTGGACTCCTCCTCGGTGTACATGATCTCCATGCCGAGCTTGCGCAGCATCTCCCGATCGTTCTCTGGCACGCCGACCAGTTCGGAGATCACCTCGGTCGGGAAGGGCCCGGCGAATTCGGCCATGAGGTCGAAGCTGCCGCGCTCCAGCAGCGGTTCCAGCAGGCCGATCGCTATCTCGCGCAGCCGCGGCTGCAGCGACTGCACCCGGTGCGCTGTGAACGCGCGCGTCACCAGGCCACGCAGCCGGGTGTGCTTGGGCGGGTCCATGGCGACGAAGGAGAAGAACTGTTCGGCCTGCGGTCCCCAGAAGGCCGGTTCCATGCGCAGGCCGTTCACACTGGAGAAACGGTCCGAATCGCGGAGTGCGGCGAGGACGTCGGCGTGGCGCGAGAAGGCCCAGAAATCGTCGGTGTCGTTCCGGTAGACCGGGGCCTCGCTGCGCAACCTGGCATAGTAAGGGTACGGATCGGCATGGACATCGAAATCGAACGGGCTATAGCGCAACTGCATGACGAACCTTCCGGCAAGGCTGCGGGGGCGGGCGCACGGTCTGCTGGTTTCCGAAGGTACAGAGGCGCTACCGATCCGCAACTGGAGCTGACAGATTCAGACAGTAGCCGAAAAGGATTGTGAGCGTTTTGAACTCGGAATCAGCGGCGGACCGCGTCGACACCACGAAACCACATCCGGCGCGCCGGTACGACTACTGGCTGGGTGGCAAAGACAACTTCCCCGCCGATCGCGAGTCCGCCGACGCGGTGTCGGAGGCGTTCCCGACGGTGCAGCTGTCCGCCGTGGAGAACCGCAACTTCCTGCGCCGCGCGGTCGCCTATCTGACCGGCGAGGCGGGCGTCCGCCAGTTCCTCGACATCGGCACCGGCCTGCCCACCGCCGGGAACGTTCACGAGATCGCGCAGGGCATCGCCCCCGAGTCCCGCATCGTCTACGTCGACAACGATCCCATCGTGCTGGTGCACGCCCGCGATCTGCTCAACAGCTCCCCCGAGGGCCGGACCGCGTATCTGGACGCCGACCTCCGCGACCCGCAGCACATCCTGACCCATCCCGACCTGCTGGCCACCATCGACCTGAGCGCGCCGGTCGCGCTCATGGTGGTCGCGGTCGCGCACTTCATGACCGACGAGCTACGGCCCTACGAACTCGTCCGGCAGCTCACCGACGCCCTGGCCCCCGGCAGCTACCTGGTCATGTCGCACGCCACCAACGACTACCTCGACGAGCACGACCTGGCCCGCTCTGCGGAGGCCAATGCCCGCAGCGGCGTGCCGTTCCAATTGCGTTCCAGCGCCGAATTCGCCAAGTTCTTCGACGGATTCACCCTGACCCCACCGGGCATCACGGCGGTCACCCTCTGGCGGCCCGAGGAGTACCGGCCACATCCGCGTCCCGAGGCGGTGGCCATGCTGGGCGCGGTGGGCCGCATTCCCTGATCCGGCGGCCCGCCCGATCGGCGAGCACGCTGACGAAGGGGCCCAGCGGGCCGGCGATGACCGGCCTGGGACGGGAGGCCCGCAGGGCCTGCTCGGAATAGCGGGGGGTGCTGGTGTGCCAGTGCAGATTTCCGGCCATGTGATCCCGCAGCCGGTCGACATGGCCGAGCAGCGCCGCACGCACCTCGCCGGGCAGCTCGTGATCGGTGAAGAATTCGGGAAGCCGTTCGCGCGCAACGAGTTCGAACTGCGTCAACCGCTCATTGGCGAGATCGACGACGATATCCGCGGCACGCTCGCGGGAACAGCCCAGGAACGACTGGGTGAGATACACGAGATTGTCGATCTCCTCATCGTATTCGATCTCCTTCTGATACGAATAGAGGTCGTTGACGAGGGCCGCGTAGTCGTGAGACGAATTCTGCAGCTGCCGAACAATACTGGAGTCCGATATTTCCGAAATCCGTGGATCAGCGGCAATTTCGGGCGAATACAGCGCGTCCAGTGCGCAGAACAGCGGCCCGCCCGAGGTGAGACGTCGCCGCTCCAGATAGTCGACGGGATCGGGCAGCCGATGCCGAATCTCGCTCTCCAGCACACACTCCCAGCCCTCGAACAGCTCGATCAGAGCCGTCCGCAGGCGCTCCCGGCCCGCCTCGTCACAGCCGGCCGCGGTGTCGCGCCACAGCGCGGCCAGGCCGTGCTCGAGGGCGGTGAGCGGTGCGGGCGGGCTGTCGGACAGCTGAAGCGGCAAGCGCCGCAACTGGTCTCGGCCCGACACCGGTTCGACCCGGAACACCCGGGTGGCCAGGTCGTCGGCGTAGGTGCCCCAGGTGCACCAGCGGGTGCGCAGTATCAGCGCGGCCGCGTCGGCCCCGGGGTCGAGCATGGCCATCAGCCCCGCGAAATCGGCGGCGGCCACGGTCTCGGCAGTCCAGCCGAGCCGCGGATCCAGCAGTCCGACGGCTGCGGCCCACGTCGGCCCGTCCGCGCGAGCCAGCGCCACCTGCGGATTCATCGACACCGGATACGGCATCACCAGCCCGCGCACCGGCAACGGTCCGGGCATTCGCGGCGGCGGAACGTGCTGCTCGAGCTGGATTCTCAACCCCGGCGCGAGCCGGGCGGCCACGCTGCCCAGCCCGGTCGGACCGCGGTCGACGCCGCTGTTCATGTAGCGGCTCGACCGCAGATGCCACTCGTGCCCCCCGGACTGCCAGTCCTGCAGGGCCCCGGTGTACCGCGCGACGGCCAGCTGTTCGGCGGGGGTGGCCGCGCGTTCCACGAACAGCTGCGGCACCTCGACCGACGCGGTGTCCTCGAACTGTTTCAGCCGCGAGGTCAGCATGTCATTGGTCAGCTCCGCGGCCGCCTGCGTGGGCAGGCCCAGGAACCGTTCCAGCACCAGCACCATATTGGCGTTCTCGCCCTCGACCCGGACCTCGCGCTCGTAGGAGAACAGGTCGTTGCGCAGATGCACTGCGTCGGAGAAGGTTTCGCACAGCACCCGCAGCGGCCGCTCGGCGGCGAAACGGCCGGGCACCTCGGCGCCGCAGGCGAACTCCACCAGATTGGCCGACCAGGGCGCGCCGCCCACCCGGCGGCGCATCTCGATGTACTCGACCGGGTTGGCCACCCGGTCGCGGGCGATATTGTCCAGTTCCCAGAGGGATTCGACCATGAGGTTGTGGGTGGAGCGGCGCATGCGCTGCCGCCAGCCCGGGGACATGACCGGCACGGTCCGGGCCCAGCAGTCGGCCAGTCCCGCCTCCGACGGCGTCTCGGGTTCCGGTGCGGGACAGCCGGGTTCGGCCATGAACAGCTCCAGACGCGCGAGGTAGTGGGTGGCCTCGGCCCGGTTGCCGGTGTGCTTGTACTCGGCCAGGAACCAGTCGTCGAAGTAGAAGACCCAGATGTGCCACTCGGTGAGCAGCGCCAAAGCGTCGGCCTCGCAGTCGGGATGGGTGTACGCGCACAGCAGCGCGTAGTCCATGCGGTCCAATCTCTCGGCGTCCCAGATGGGTTTGCCGTCGACGCCGAGCTCGCCGAGCATGCCCATGCGCAGTGCCCACGCGGTGGAATGCGCGCGGGCGTACCCGTGATGGGGATTGAGCCGGGCGGGGTGCGGGGTATAGAAATCGGGCAGGGTGAAGGGGTTCAATTCAGGGCCCTCTCGCTGGGGGCTGTGCGCTCCGGTCGCCGCGGGCGACGTGCCGGTATTGCGCTGCTGTTTGCGATATGTCGAACGAACCGCGTCAGAACTCTCACTGCGACAACGTGATCAGGCGACAACGTGATCAGCAGAAAATGTGATCAGGCGACAACGTGATCAGCGTCACAACCATGGTAGAGGCCCGTCGCCGTCTCGCCAACACCTCGCGATCTTCTCCGACCGACCGGTACCTCCCGAACCGGCCGGCCTGCCCCCGGCCGAGATAGCCTGGGCGCTGCGCCACCCGCACCCGCCACCCCCCACCAGGAGGATCGTCCATGCCGAATCCCGCCGCCGACCGTGCCCCGATCCTGCAGCGACTGGGCGGCCGCGGCCGGGTGCGCGTGATCGTCGCCGGTGGCGGCACGGGCGGCCACACCTATCCGGCGGTGGCGGCCGTGCGGGCGCTGCGGGATCTGGCGGCCGAGACCGGGGCCGCGGCCGAGGTGCTGTGGGTGGGAGTGCCCGACAGCCTGGAGCAGCGGGTCGCGGCCGAGAACGACATCGACTTCACCGGCATCAAGGCCGGCAAGCTACGACGCGACCGCAATCCGCTCAAAATGCTGAACAGGGACAATGCGCGGGATGCGCTGCGCGTGCCGATCAGCGTCCTCACCGCCCAGGGCGTGGTGCGCCGGTTCCGGCCGGACGCGGTGCTGTGCACCGGCGGCTACGTGTGCGCCCCGATCGGCATGGCCGCCGCGTTGCGCCGGCGGCCGCTGGTGATCCACGAGCAGACCACCGGTATCGGCAAGGCCAACCTGCTGCTGGCCCGGATGGCCGACCGCATCGCGCTCAGCTCCGAGGCGTCGATCGCCATGCTGCCCGAGCGCGTCCGGGACCGGGCCGTGGTCACCGGCAACCCGATTCGCCCGACCCTGACGACCGGCGATCCGGCCGCGGCGGTCAAGGCCCTCGACTGGGACGGCTACACCCCCGGCCTGCCGACGGTCTACATCACCGGCGGCGCGCAGGGCGCGGTGCAGATCAACGATCTGATCGGGCAGCTGCTGCCCGAACTGCTCCACTCCGCCAACGTGATTCACCAGTGCGGACGGCTCTCCTTCGAGCAGGTTCGCGACCACGCCGCCACCCTCCCGGAGGACGTGCGCGGCCGGTACCTGGTGCGGGAGTTCGTCGGCCCCGAGCTGCCCGATGTACTGGCGCTCACCGACGTGGTCGTATCCCGTTCCGGCGCAGGAACTCTCGCCGAGCTCACTACGCTGGGCAAGCCCTCGGTGCTGATTCCGTACCCGCATTCGGTCGGCGGCGAGCAGATCCGCAATGCCCGAATCCTGGCCGACCACAATGCCGCTCGCGCCCTCGTCGGTGACGATGCCACCGCCGCGAACCTCCGCACGGCCCTCACCGAACTGCTGACCGATGCCGAGACCCGCGCCGCCGTCTCGGCCGCCGCCCGCACCCTCGGTCACCCGGAGGCCGCCACGGACCTCGCCCTCACCGTCCTGGATCTGGCCACCCGCTGAGCGCGAACCACGAAAATCCGTACGCCGCCACGCGATCTATTCCACATGCCGCTCTCGGTCCATAGTGGGTATGGTCGGAAGTGTTAGCAAGCCCTCGGCTACGCGGGGGATTGCTACCCGAGAGATTGGAGATGCCATGCAAATCCAGGTCTTCGCCGACAAGCACATCGGCGGCGGCGCGATCGCCCACGAAGCAACGGACACCATCGCTTCGATTCTGGATCGATTCGCTGATCACCTCACCCGGGTCGAAGCCCACATCACCGATGTGAACGGGCACAAGGGTGGTTCCGAAGACAAGAAGTGCACCCTGGAGGTGCGGCCCAAGGGCCAGCCACCGGTGGCGACCACCCACCACGCGGCCACCGCCGAGGACGCCTACACCGGAGCCGCCGATAGCATGGCTCACCTGCTCGACAGCAAGTTCGGGCGGCTACATCACGCCAAGGGCGGCGAATCGATCCGCCACCTCGTGTCGGACTGAGAGCCGAACGGCTCACGAAGTTTCAGGGGCGGGCCCCTGAAACCCCAGCGCGGGTACACATTACGGGAGGAGCCCGAGGCGGCGTGCGCGCACGACCGCCTCGTGGCGGTTGTGTGCGCCGAGTTTGGTCATGGCGCTGCGCAGATAGCTCTTGACCGTCTCCGGGCGCACCGAAAGTCGCTGCGCTGCTTCTTGATTCGTGCAGCCCAACGCGACATGGGCGAGGACGTCCAGTTCCCGGGGCGCGAGGCTCACCGCGTCGTCCGGGGCCGCGACGCCCGACACCAGGCGGGCGAGCTTCTCGGTCACCTCCCGCAGGCGCAGGCGGGCCGAGGCCTCCGAGACCATCTGGGTGATGCCGCGCAATTCCGCGTGCAGATCCCGGAGTTGTTCGGTGACAACGGCATTGGCTTCGGCGACGAAGGCATGGGCGCTCGTCGTGGACTCCCGCGCGAAGGACAGGCGCAGCCGCCGATCCACTTCGTCGCGAATGGCCAGTTCGGTCGCGAGCCGGCGCCCGGCCTGCACCATCTCGTCCGCGATGCGGTCGCCGATCACCCCCGAGTCCCGATTGGCCACGTACAGCACCGCCCGCGCCTCGCCCTTCACCACCACCGGCACCGCCACCACCGCGCGCAGGCCCTCGCCGAGCACCGGGGCGTCGTAGTGGTGGGTGATGCTCGCGGCCGAGCGATAGTCGGACACCGAGCGCGGCTTGCCCGTCGCCACCGCCGAGCCGCCCAGCCCGGAGCTGGGCGCGACGGCCAGACCGCGCATGCCGTTGGTGCGGGTGCCGACGAACTCGCTGAGCACCAGCATGCCCGCATGCACCTCGCCGCCGAAGACGACCGGCAGCTTGCTGGCGGAGGCCAGAGTGCGCAGCTCAGCGCGCAGAGCATCACCGTCGCTGGGGCGCAGGAGCCCGTCCGTGGCCGAAGTCATCGGTCAGCCCCTTTCGGGGGTAGTCGAGGGTGAGTGTGACGTAGATCCTACTGGTGTGAGCGAGAGCACGAGCTACACCTTCGGAGTCTGGGACGCTCCCCTGCTGGGCGACACCATCGGCGCCAACCTGAACCGGACCGCGGCCGCGCATCCGGACCGCGAGGCCCTCATCGACTACACCACCGGTATCCGCTGGACCTACCGCGAATTCAACGCCGAGGTCGACGCGCTGGCACTGGGCCTGCTGGCGGCCGGCATCCGTAAGGGCGACCGGGTGGGCATCTGGGCGCCGAACTGCCCGCAGTGGACGCTGATCCAGTACGCGACCGCCAAGGTCGGCGCGATCCTGGTCAATATCAATCCGGCGTATCGGGCGCACGAACTGCGCTATGTGCTGCGCCAGGCCGGGATCCGGATGCTGGTCGCGGCGCCGTCGTTCAAGACCTCCGACTACGCGGCCATGATCACCGCGGTGCGCCCGGAGTGCCCGGAGCTCGAGCAGGTGGTGCTGCTGGACAGCCTCGAATGGCGGGACCTGTTCACCAGCGGCCGGGCCGCGAATCCGGATCTGCTGGCCGCGGCGCAGTCGGCGCTGTCCACCGACGATCCGATCAATATCCAATACACGTCCGGCACAACGGGTTTCCCCAAGGGCGCGACCCTCAGCCACCACAATATCCTCAACAACGGCTATTTCGTGGGTGAGCTGTGCGGCTACACCGAGCAGGACCGGATCTGCATTCCGGTGCCGTTCTACCACTGCTTCGGCATGGTCATGGGAAATCTGGCCGCCACCACGCACGGCGCGGCCATGATCATCCCGGCCCCGGCCTTCGACGCGCGCGCCACCCTGGAAGCCGTTGCGGCCGAATGCTGTACCTCCCTGTACGGGGTGCCGACCATGTTCATCGCCGAACTGGCCGATCCGGAGTTCGACACCTACGACCTGTCCTCGCTGCGCACCGGCATCATGGCGGGATCGCCGTGCCCGGTGGAGGTGATGAAGCAGGTCATCGAGCGCATGGGCATGCGCGAGGTGAGCATCTGCTACGGCATGACGGAAACCAGCCCGGTCTCCACCCAGACCCGCCGCGACGATTCGCTGGTGCAGCGCACCGCCACCGTCGGCCGGGCCGGGCCGCACATCGAGGTGAAGATCGTGGACCCGGCGACCGGGGTGACCGTGCCGCGCGGCGCGACCGGTGAACTGTGCACCCGCGGCTACTCGGTGATGCTCGGCTACTGGGGCGAACCGGAGAAGACCGCCGAGGCCATCGATGCCGCGCGCTGGATGCACACCGGCGACCTGGCCACCATGGACGACGAGGGCTACGTGGCCATCACCGGCCGCATCAAGGACATGGTGATCCGCGGCGGCGAGAACATCTACCCGCGCGAGATCGAGGAATTCCTCTACACCCATCCCGACATCGTCGACGCCCAGGTGATCGGCGTGCCCGACGTCAAGTACGGCGAGGAACTGATGGCGTGGATCCGGATGCGCCCGGACGCAACGCCTTTGACCGCCGAGAGTCTGCGCGAGTACTGCACCGGCAAGCTCGCCCACTACAAGATCCCCCGCTATGTGCACGTCGTCGAGGAGTTCCCGATGACCGTGACCGGCAAGATCCGCAAGGTCGAGATGCGCGAGATCGGCGCGCGACTGCTCGGCCTGACCGAGGAGAACGCATGACGAACACCGAGACCTACCGTGCCGCCCGCGACGGACTGCTGGCCGCGTCGACGGACTACGACGCGGCTCTGCGCGAGTTCGAATGGCCGCGGCTGACCGGCGAATTCAACTGGGCCACCGACTGGTTCGACGTCATCGCCCGCGGCAACGACCGCCCCGCGCTGTGGATCGTCGAGGAGGACGGCTCCGAACAGCGGATCAGCTTCGCCGAGATGGCCGAGCGCTCGGACCGGGTGGCCACCTGGCTGGCCGGGCTGGGCGTCGGCAAGGGCGACCGCGTCGTGCTCATGCTCGGCAATCAGGCCGAGCTGTGGGAGGCCATGCTGGCGGTGGCCAAGCTGGGCGCGGTCATCATGCCCACCACCGGGGCGCTGGGGCCCGCCGATCTGCGCGACCGGATCGAGCGCGGCGGAGCGCGTTTCGTCATCGCCAATCACGGAGACACCGGCAAGTTCGACGAGGTGCCGGGCGACTACACGCGAATCGTCGTGGGCGAGCCGGAATCTCTGGAAGGCACTGACGGCTGGCACGACTACGCCGAGGCGGCGTCCGTCGAATCGGCCGGGCCGTTCCGCGCTGTGACCGAGGTGACCGATCCGCTGCTGGTGTACTTCACCTCCGGCACCACCAGCAAGCCGAAGATGGTGCAGCACTCCCAGATCAGCTATCCGGTCGGTCATCTGAGCACCATGTACTGGATCGGCGTCCGGCCCGGCGACGTGCACCTGGCCATCAGTGCGCCCGGCTGGGCCAAGCACGCCTGGAGCTGCTTCTTCACGCCGTGGCTGGCCGAGGCGACCGTATTCGTCTACAACTATGCGCGTTTCGACGCCGCGGCCCTGCTGGCGCAGCTGCGCCGGGTCGGGGTGAACACGTTCTGCGCGCCACCCACGGTGTGGCGCATGCTGATCCAGGCCGATCTGGGCGAGCGTCCGGCCGGGCTGCGCGAGATCCTCGGCGCGGGTGAGCCCCTGAACCCCGATGTCATCGCGCAGGTCGAGAAGGCGTGGGGCCTGGTCATCCGCGACGGCTTCGGCCAGACGGAAACCACCCTGCAGGTGGGCAATACGCCCGGGCAGCCGCTCAAGCCCGGCTCCATGGGACGGCCCGCGCCGGGCGTGCCGGTGGTGCTGGTGGATCCGATCACCGGGCAGCGCGCCGAAGAGGGCGAGATCTGCCTGGATCTGGCTGCGGCGCCGGTCAATCTGATGACCGGCTACCTCGGCGATCCGGAGCGCAATGCCGCGGTCATGGACGGCGGCTATTATCACACCGGCGATGTGGCCGTGCGGGACGCGGACGGGTACATCACCTATATCGGCCGCACCGACGACGTTTTCAAGTCCTCCGACTACAAGGTGTCCCCCTTCGAGCTGGAGAGCGTGCTCATCGAGCATCCGGCCGTCGTGGAGGCGGCCGTGGTGCCGCAGCCTGATGACACGCGGCTCGCGGTGCCCAAGGCGTATGTGGCGCTGGCGGCAGGATGGGAGCCGAACCGTGAAACCGCCCGCGCCATACTGGAATACGCCCGCGATCACCTGGCCCCCTACCTGCGTGTCCGCCGGCTGGAGTTCACTGAGCTACCGAAGACGATTTCCGGCAAGATCCGCCGTGTCGACCTGCGCCATCGCGAGGAGCTGGCGCACGCGGCCGGCGAGACCATCTCCACCGAGTACCGCTACGAGGAAGTACTGAGCGACACCGCCCGCTGAAACCGCACCGCCCCATGCCCCTACGACAGATCGGAGCTCCCATGCCCCACACCGTGGAATCCGCGACCGCCTATGTCATCGCCGCCCTGGAGGCCAAGGGGACGGCGACCCGTGAGGACTTCGACATCCCCGGGATTGTCAGCACGACCCACAGCATCACGCAGACATGGGATTTCCGGGCGGTCGACCGCCGCCGGTTCTGGGGCATAGCGGCAACCTTCCTGCGCGCCTGACCCGCAGAAAAACAGGGAGCGGCACCCGCTCGCCCACACCCGCAGGAAATCGGAGGGGCGAGCGGGCTGACTCACAGTTCGGCGAATTCCCGGTTTCCGGCGGCGGATTCCCCGCACCATTGGCTGATGCACACCTCCGACTCCGTGCTGCTCCCACGTTTCGTCCTGTCGCGCGCCGCGTCCGCGGGCCTGGACCCCGCCCGCCTCGCGCGCGAGGCCGGCATGCCGGGCTGGCTATTGGAGGACGGCGATGCCCGGGTGTCCAGTGACTACTTCCCGCGGCTGTGGGAGCTGCTGGAGTACGAGCTGGACGACCCGGAGGTCACCCTGCGGGCCACCGGCAGCTACCGGCTGGGGGAATTCGGGCTGATCGACTATCTGATCTCGACGGCCGAGACCGTCGGCGCGGGGTTCGGCGTGATGGGCCCGTTCGTGGGAGCGGTCTCGACCAATTTCCGCGTCGAGCCCGGCGCGCAGACCGAGACCGAGTCCACCTTCGACATCTACACCGTCAATACCGAGGGCCGCGGCCGCGACCTGTCGGTACAGATGGCGCTGGCCTCCCTGATCTCGCGCGTACGCCAGACGACCGGCCGCCCGATGGATCCGGTGCGCATCCGGTTTCGCGAACGTGCACCCCGCCGCCTCGACGCCTACACCGAGCAGTTCGGCACGGCGCGGCTGGATTTCGGCGCTCCGGTCGACCGCATCACCTTCCGCAACGCGGATTTCGAACTCCCCCAGATCACCGCGGACCCGCTGCTGGCAGCGGTGCTCCGCCGCCACGCCGCCACCATGCCGCCCCCGCCGCCGCGCACCACCGAGTGGCCCGACCGGGTGGCCGCGGTGCTCGCCGAGGTCCTCGACGGCACCGACGCGATGCTCGACCAGGTCGCCCGCCGCCTCTACACCAGCCCGCGCACCCTCCAGCGCCGCCTCGCCGAATCCGGCACCACCTGGCGGCTCGAGGTCGACCGCGCCCGCAAACGTCACCTCGAAGATCTCGAATCCGGCTGGGCCGCCGAACACGAAGGCGACACACCATGATCCGCCGAAGTCCCAGCGGGTACCCACTCCGGCAAGGTGACCCGAGGTGGCGCGGGCGAGGCGGTGTGGCCGGGCGAATGGAGCAGCGATCATGACCGCCTCGGACAGCGTGCTGCTGGCCCGGTTCGTGCTGACGCGAGCCCGGGCGGCGGGGCTGGATCCGGTCGAATTGGCGCGGGCGGCGGGAATCGGGGCCGCCGCGCTGGACGGGCCGCCGGGAAGCATTCCGGGGCAGTGCTATCCGCGATTGTGGGAATTGTTCGAGCGCAGGGCGGAATTGCCGCACGTGGGACTGCGGGCGGCCGAACGGTACGGAATGGGGGAACTGGGGATGATCGATTATCTGCTCGCCACGGCGTCGACCGTGGGCGAAGGGTTCAGGGCCGCAGAGGAATTCGGATCGATGCTGTCGACGACGCGACACTTGGCCGTGGTCGGCGAGGACGACCGGCACATCACCTTCGCGGCGGAGTGCGCCGAGGAGGGCCGGGGCGCGGAGGTCGCGGCGCAGGCGAGCTTCGCCTTCGTGACCGGTCGCGCACGCCTCTGTGCCCGGATTCGGATCGCGCCGGCCGCGGTGACCCTGCGGGAACGCGCGCCGCGCCACCACGCGCCGTATACCGAGTTCTTCGGCACGGCCGCGGTCGATTTCGGCGCCGATGCCGACACACTCACGCTGCATCACGCGGACCTGGACCGGCGGCAGTTCACCGCCGATCCGGGGCTGGCGGCCGTGCTGCGCCGGGCCGCCACGGTGGCGACCCTCTCCGCCCCGCCGGCGCGCGCCTGGGCCGATCTGCTTGCCGCCGAACTCGATTCACTACCGTCGCTGGGCACGGTGTCGATCCACGGCATGGCCCGGCGGCTGGACACCAGCCCGCGCACCCTGCAGCGGCGGCTGGCCGCGGCCGGAACCAGTTGGAGCCGGGAGCTGGCGAGCGCTCGCCGCCGGGCCGCGTGGTGACGGGCGGCCGTGACTACTCGATCCGACTCTCACGACAGCATTCTGATGGCCCGGTTCACACTGGAGCGGGCGGCCCGGGCGGGGCTCGACCCGGAGCGGATCGCCCGGCTGGCCGGGGTCCCCGCCTGGCGCGAGGGCGGCGAGGGTACGCGGGTGTCGTCCCGGTATTGCCTGCGGGTGTGGGAGCTGCTCGAAGAGGAAACCGGTGACCCGGATATCGCTCTGCGGGTGCCGGAGGACAGTGCCACCGGCGAATTCGGGCTGCTGGAGTACTTGTTCCTGTCGGCGGAGACCCTGGGCGCGGCACTGGAAGTCTGCGTACGCCACACCGGCAGTCTGACAACGAGTTACAACTTCCGGGTCGTGAATCGCACCGAACACGAGGTCTGCTACGAGGTGCTGTCCGGGGTGGAGGACTGCCGCGGGCGGGAACTG
Source organism: Nocardia sp. NPDC101769 (assembly GCF_044766925.1). NCBI lineage: Bacteria > Bacillati > Actinomycetota > Actinomycetes > Mycobacteriales > Nocardiaceae > Nocardia > Nocardia sp. NPDC101769. The sequence continues at coordinate 48,698 of NZ_JBIWMX010000032.1, forward strand.
TTGGTGCAGGCGGCTTTCGCGCTCCTCGTGCGCCGGGGCCGGGCGGCCACCCGCTCCCCGATTGTGCCCGCGCGGGTGACCTTCCGGCAGGCCGCGCCGGTCGACCTCACCGCCGTCACCGAGCTGTTCCGCACCCGCGCAATCGATTTCGGGAAACCGGTCGACTCCCTGACGCTGCGGACCGCGGATCTGGCGCTACCCATGAAGTCGGCCGATCCCGAATTGACGGCCGTGCTGCTGTCCTACGCGGCCACGCTGCCGGCCACTCCCGAGTCCGGCGTCAGCTGGCTGGAACGGCTCGGCGACGTCCTCGACGGCGCCCTCGACGAGAGCACGGCGACATTGGAAGTGGTAGCGCGGCGGCTGCTGACCTCACCAAGATCACTGCAACGCCGCCTGACCGAGGCCGGAACCACCTGGCGCCGTGAGGTGGACCGGGCGCGTCGCCGCAGATTGCAACGGGCCGAACACCTTCCACGCGCTCAGCAGGCGGAATTCCTGGGATACGCGGATCCGGCCAGCCTGCGGCGTGCCGTGCACCGCTGGCGCGAACGCGACGATCAATGAAAGAAGGACCCCGCGCGCAGGCCGAAATCGCACCTACCATACGGTATTCCGGCAACCACACAGCAAGGTTGGCGTGTCCCGGCCCGGTTTGGCGTCTTCGGAACTCCCGCGCGGCGCGGGCGGAAACAAAACTGGACGGAAACGCCAGGCCGTGCCTGCCGCGAGGCTCGCCACGGCGTTTGCGATGCGTGGTTGTGGCCGACGCTGTCCACGGCCACGCGTCCCCATCCGGTTCCCGGTCCTCGATTGGAGCTTCCTCGTGCCCCACACCGCAGAAACCGCCACCGCCTACGTCGTCACCGCCGTGGAGGCCAAGGGCACCGCCACCCGGCACGACTTCGACATCCCGAGCATCGTCAGCACCACGCACAGCCTCACCGAGAGCTGGGATTTCAACAGCGTGGACCCGAACATGTTCTGGAACATCGTCGCCACGTTCCTCGAGCACTGAGCTGGGCCGCGCCCGCCGCCGTCAGCCCCGGCCCAGCTGAATCGCCTTGACCAGCAGCAGGATCGCGCCGACCACCAGATAGGCACGCAGGGCGATCATGCCCAGCCGCGTGCCGGCCGACCAGACAACCGGTTCCAGCAGCGTCAGCGGCGGCATCCGCCAGGTGTCCTTCGCGGACGCGTCGAACCGGGGCGGCGGCGCAGGCGCGGGCGCCCGGCGCTGCGTGAATCTCAGCACCGCCGCCGCGATCACGGCCAGGACAACCAGCCCGACCGCAAGGTATCCGGCGGTCGAGACGACATTCAGGTCCGGGAACAGCGTGGTGCCCATGAGGATTCCGGACAACACCAGCAGCACACCGACGATGACCGCCGCCACGATGTTCAGCCAGGTACGGTTCACCCACGGCCCGAGCACCTGCGGGTCGTTGCACAGCAGCAGCAGGAACACGCTGGCGCTGGGCAGCAGCAGCCCGGCCAGGGCCTGCACGGCGGTGGTGATCAGACCCAGCGGCGCACCCGGAATCAGCACGATGCCCGCGGCGAGCACCACCATCGCGATATAGGACAGATAGAACTGCCTGGCGTCCTTGAACCCGCGGTGCAGCGAGTGCTTGATGCCGAACACATCGCCGAAGGCGTAGCTGGTGGCCAGGGTGACCGCCGCCGCGCCGATGATCGACGCATCCAGCAGCACGATCGCGAAGACCGATCCCAGCATGTGGTGGACATTGCCGAGCAGGTGCGCGATGTCGCCCGCGTCGATGAACTTCCCGACCGCGTCGTTGGCGCGCGCGGCGTAGTCGGCTGCCATCATGAGCGCGGCCGCGCCGATCACCACGACGAACGCACCCAGGGTGGTGTCGGCCCGCTCATAGCCGATGAACCGCGGGGTGATGCGCTTGTCGACGATATTGGACTGCTGGAAGAACAGCTGCCACGGCGCGACGGTGGTGCCGACGATCGCGATGATCAGCAGCACCGCGTCCGAGCTCGCCCCGCCCGAGATGCCGGGCACCACGAAGTCCTTCGCGGCGCGTCCCCAGTCGGGATGCGACAGCAACAGCATCGGTATCTGCAGCAGGGTGATCAGGATGAAGACGAACATCGCCCGTTCCCACCGCTGGAAGCTGCCGGTGGCCATGATCGCCACCAGCGCCGCGGCCGCCACCGGCACCACGATGTACTTCGAGATGCCGAAATACTCCGCGGCCAGGCTGACACCGATGAACTCGGTCACGATGGTGAGGAAGTTCAGAACGAAGAGATCGCCCACCGAGAACCAGCCCCAGCCGCGACCGAAGCGCTCGTTGATGAGCCGCGCATGCCCGACGCCGGTGACCGCGCCCAGGCGAACCACCATCTCCTGGTTGACGATCAGTACCGGGATCAACAGCAGCAGCACCCACAGCAGGCTGTAGCCGTAGTTCTGCCCGGCCTGCGCATAGGTGGCGACACCACCGGCGTCGTTGTCACCGACCATGACGATCAGCCCGGGGCCGATAATGGCCAGCAGTGTCAGCATCCGGGTCTTGAACGTGCGCGAATGCTCGATGTCACCGACCTTGATCTTGCCGAGCGCGCCCTCGATATCACCCAGGTGCGCCGAATCCAGCACGGCCGACTGACGATTCGTCACCACTGCGGCGGAATCCTTGACGGCGGTGGACTTCTCGGCGGTCGCGGACTTCTCGGCGGTCGCGGACTTCTCGACGGCAGTGGGCTGTCCGCTCCCCCCCGGCGGCTGTGGTCCGGATCCGTTAGGGGTGGAACGGTTTTCCTCGGTATTGGTCATAGCTGTGCCGCGCCGTCCGGGTTGTCGCTGGATCCGGTGGTGACCGGCCGAGGCGGTCGAGGCGCGGGTTCCCGGCGCCGCCAGTCCTCGGGAATGACATCCTCGAGCACATCGTCGACGGTGACCACGCCGAGCACCCGGTCGGCGTCGTCCACCACCGGCACGGCGTACAGGTTGTAATCGGCCATCAGCAAGGCGATGTCGGTGATATCGGTCTCGGGTGCGACCCGCACCGGATCGGCGTCCATGATGTCGGCGACCGGCGTGGCCGGGTCGGTTTGCAGCAGCGCGATCACCGAGACCACGCCCACCAGGTGGCCGGAGTCGAGTACGTGCACCTTCAGCAGGGCCTCCGGCTGCAAGGCGTGCGCGGCCGATACCACCGAAAGCGCCTGTGCCGCCATGGTATCCAGCGGACACGAGACGAAGTCGACGTTCATCAGTCCGCCGGCGCTGTCGGGATTGAACCCCATCAGCGTAACGACCTTGACGCGCTGCCCGGGCGGCATCAGGTCGAGCACACGCCGGCGGCGTGACTGCTTGAGCTCGATGATGGAGTCGGCCGCGTCGTCGGCGCGCATGCGCCCGAGCAGGGCCGCGACTTCCGAATCGGACATGTCGTTGAGCAGGCGGCTGGACTTGTCGGAGTCGAGCTCCTCGAAGACGTCCGCCTCCAGTTCGGGATCGTCGTGCACTTGATCCAGGATCTCGTCCTGCTCGTGCTTGTCGGCGTCCTCCAGCAGGTCGGCGATCTCAGCGGGCTTGAGCCCGCGCAACCGGCTGCTGACCCGCAGCGTCAGCGACTGCTCATGGCCGATCAGCGGTTCGAACGCCTTCCAATCCCGGGAGGCGTGCCCGCCGCTGGACTTGATCAGCCCGAACAGGCGAGCCGGACGGCGGGTGTCCAGTCGCGCCAGCACCCAGCCCGAACCGGAGTCGTCGGGCGCGCCGACCCGATCGAGCTCGACATCGTAGGCGTGCACCAGCTCCACCGCCTCCACATCGATGAGCCGGTGACCGAGGATGTCGGCGCGCAGCAGCACCTCACCCGCCCGCCGCTCGAAGGACCGCAGGTCGACTTTGTTGACCGAGAGAACGATCCGATCGGCTTCGAACAGCCGAATACGTTCGGCGGAGACGAACACATCGCGCCCGCCCATCCCGACAACCACACCGATCACCGGCGGATAGGTGTCGCCACCCGGCAGGCGCACGACGAGGTCGTCCACCCGGCCGATGGTCTCCCCCGACGCGGCGATCACGGGCGCCTTCAGCAACTGCGACAGATGCACCGTCGCAACCGACTCCGGTTTCGACGATACTGTGGGTTCGGTCATATGCGCTCCTGACTCGGCGTCCCGGATTTCCGGCGGCCACGGGCAAACATTGCACGGTGGTCGACACTTCTCGTCGAATAATGGCCCAACGGCAGGCGTCCGGCAGACGAACGACGCACCCATTGGGTGATATGTCCGAATTGACGAATTAATCCTCTACTGCCAGACTTGTGGCGTCAATCAGCACCTCGCTAGGCGAGGCTCCTGTACGAACACAGGCCACTGATCCGACGACGTCGAGAGACGCCCAGGGTTAGGACAGGTTTCCCCGGATTAAGGGGTCACCCGAAGTGGCTTCCCAAGGTCATTGTTCATTGGGGATACGTCGTACAGTGCCGAAGCTCCGACGAGAGGGGTGCTCGCCCTCGGTCTTCTGCCGTGGCGACTCCTCGTGTGCACCCGTGCTCAGCGCCTCCGTGCGCTCCGGCCGCAAGGAGGTGAGGACGACCAATGGCCCCCGGCGATAGTCCATATCCGAGTCATCCGTTCCACTCACCCGTTTGCGGGTGGAAACACGCCACACGACTCTGACCTCTCACCACACCGCACACGACGCATATCCCTTTGCGCGGCCGTGTAATTCGTGCTGGCCTTTTCACCCTCATTCGAAATCACCCACCCCGAATTTCGAAGGTTCACCGATGAGGAAAATCACCGCGTACAGCCTGGCCGCCGCCGTCACCGCCGGCATGCTCGCCTGCAATGCACAGGATGCCGATGCCGCTGCGCCGGGCATCCACTGGACCGCTCGGGTGGTCGACAAGTCCGTCGTGGTCACGACCGACCTGGGCTCGCTGACCACGCAGGACGGTCAGTTCCAGGTGTGGGACAGCAATGGCGGCCTGGTCACCCAGTTCCCGCTCGAGTTCATCACCGATGACGGTCTGGCCCACCCGATCGCCGCCCGGATCGACGGCAACAACGCCACCCTCACCCCGAACATGGACCCGGCCGCCGCCGTCCCCGCCCCGGCCCTGCCCGCGCCGGTGCGGAAGAACATCGCGAGCCAGGCCGACCAGGATGCCGCGTTCTCCGCGGCGGTCAACCAGTTCGGTCTGGCCACCTCGATGGGCACCCTGATCGGCACCCTCATCGGCGGCGCGGCCGGTTGCGCCATCGGCGCCGCAGGCGGCGCCATCGCCGGCGTCGCGGTCATGTCGGTGCCGACCGGCATCGCGGGCTGTCTCGCCGGCGCCGCCATCGGCATTCCGCTGGGCGCGGCGGCCGGTCTGGTGCTGACCGGTGTGCCCGCCGCCATCGCGGTCGGCATCGGCCTGGCCCAGCGCCTGTCCGCGCCCGACTCCACCCCGGCCCCGGCGCCTGCCGCCTAGCGGGCAGGTCGGATTGCGTCGGCGAAACCCGTTGCGGCGGTGAGTGTCTCAATCCTCGCCGCCGCTGCCTTCTGGTCCGGCAGCGGGTTCGGGACGGTCACACACCGTCTACCGAGAGGGTGGCCTGCATGAGAGCCATGGCCCCCGCGCACGGGTCCGGTTGCGCCGCGTGGTCGCGGTTCTGGACCCACCAGGTGACGGTGCCGGTGTCGGAGGCGGTCACCGCGCAGGTGCTCGGATCCTTCGGGTCACGCCAGTACATGCCGCCGAAGTGCTTGATCACCAAACGCTCGACCTGATAACCGAATTGGTCAGCGATCTGGACCTCACGGCTCAGGGTGTCGTTCTCCAGCCAGGCGTAGGTGATGTCGACCGCACCGCCGTTCGGACCGGTGGCGGTCCAGTTGCAGACGGTGGGGGCGCTCTGCTGTTCGACACCCGAGACGTGCAGGTTGCTCGCGATCTTCTGATCCTCCAGCGGGCCGCAGCCGACCAGCAGGTTCGGGTCGTCGGCAGCCCGCACAGGTGTTTCCTTCGGGCCGTGGGAGCACCCCGTGAGTGCGGCGATCAGCAAGGCCGCCAAGGCGATTCGCGATCTAACCGTGCGCATTACCCCTGCCCCGCCTTCGTCAGAGTGGACGCCGCCAGCTGTTCCAGTCCCTTGCAGGGCTCCTTGGCGGTCTCCGTGATCGCGGCCCGCTCCGACCAATCGATGAAATCGCTGTCCCCGAACGGAAGTGCCACCTCGCACGACTGCGGCCCCTTCCATTCGATGCCGGATTGCCCGGCCACCTGAACGTCGGACGGGCGCGCGTCGGTGATCTGAGTCCGGCGGTCCGCGAGCGGACTGCCCCGGAACCAGTGGAATACCACCGCGTAGCCACCGCCCGAGGGCCGCTGCCACGCACATCCCAGCGGATTCACCGTCACTCGCTGCAGCCCATTGAGCCCGGTCGCCTGGCCGACATCGGCATCGGCCACCCCGCCGCACAGTCCGATGGTGTTCGGCGACGGCATCACCGCCGCCTTGGATGCGGTCGTCGCCGGGACCGCCTGCTGATTCGACGAGCCGCCGCAGCCCGTGATCGCCGCCCCGATCAGGGCGATCCCCGCCGCCGCGCTCACCGCTCTCATCACGCCGACCAGCGTAGGCGAACCGCCCGAATCGTGCGATCGGCGACTCGGCGGACGATTTGTGGCATGGCGCCCAGCGCATGGAAATGCGGGCTTTTGACAATTCCGGGAGCCTTGTCCACGTTCGATACCGCACCTGAACAGGCGAGGCTCCTGTACGAATACAGGCCACTGATACGACGTCGAGAGACGCCCAAGCTCAGGACAGATTTCTCCGGATCAAGGGGTAATCCAAGGTGGCTTTCCGATTCGGAACGCATCGCTCGGTGTCGAAGCTCTGACGGGAGGGTGTGCGTCCTTCCCCGGATCCCGGGGTCGACCTCCCCCGCGTGCACCGATAAATCCGCGTGTGAGCACTGTGAGGAGGTCCGGCCGAATGACAACCGATAACGCCCCCGGACCTCCCGTCCGACGCTCGTAATTCTTTCCGGTATTCGGCGACGCCCTGGCGCTCGCCTATTTTCGCGTGCCTCTTCTCGAATAGATGGGGACGCTACGGCGAACTGTACGAATATGACGCCGACGAGCACCTGCTGATCCGGGACGCTGCGGCCCGAGTCAGTTGTCCCGGCGGGCGCGGGCGCGGCGCTTGCCCTCGTGCATGGCCTGCACCCGGGCCACCGGGATGGTGTGCCCCTCGGCGATGAGATCGGCTGGGAGAGACTGGGGTTCGGGCATGGCCTCGGCCCAGGGATCGCGGTCGCCGAGAATCTTGGCCGCCGTGCGAATCGTGAAGTCGTGCGGGTCGATATTCGGCAGGTCCGCCCAGCCGACCGGGAACGAGACGGTCGCGCCCGGGCGGATGCGGGGGCTGTAGACCGACACCACCGTCGCACCGCCGGCGCGGGTCGAATCGAGAAAGACCTTGCCGCCCCGGTCTTCTCGAATGAACGCGGTGGTGGCGAGCCGAGGATCGAGACGTTCGGCCCGCGCGGCGATCGCCCGGGTCGCCGCCGCGGCATCCTCGAGATCGACGCCCGGCACGACCGGGACGAAGATGTGAACGCCCTTGGAGCCACTGGTTTTCACCGCGCCCGCCAGCCCGTCCGCCGACAACGCTTCCCGAATGAGCTGCGCGGCCCCGACGACCTGCGCGAAGGGCTGATCCGGCGCCGGGTCGATATCCAGCACGAGATGCGTTGGGCTGCCGGAATAGTCGGCCAGACCCTCCGCGTACAGCAACGTCACGTGGTATTCCACCGCGCGCTGATTCCCGAACCACAGCAACGTCCGCACGTCATCGCAGACCGCGTAGGACACCTCCCGTTTCGAGCTGCCCGCCCACAGCGTCACCCGCTGCACCCACTCCGGCGTGTACTTGGGCAGATTCTTCTGCATGAACGGCTCCTGCCCCGGCCGCACCCGCACCACCGACAGCGGCCGCTCCCGCAGTGACAGCACCATCCGCTCCCCGATCGCCTCCAGATAGTCGATCAAATCGCCCTTGGTGGCCTCGGCCCCGTCGAACAAGGGACTGTCGAGACTGGAGAACTTCAACCCGGCCCGCACGTCATCGCCCATCGGCCCACCATGCGCCACACCTGTACCGCCGTCAACCATCCCGGCCGTGACGCCCGGGGCCGGTCCGGGCCGTCACCCGATGTCGACGACCCTTGCCCAGGCGGGCGGACGGTCCGGTACGTACTCCGGATCGTCTTCCTGCCAGGCGGAGTCCCGGCGGAACAAGCCCACCACCGTACGGCACGCGGGCCGGGCGGGCGGCCAGGGCGTCTGACCGTCCGTCAGCACCACGATCACATCCGGACGGGGTTGCGCGCGTAGCGCTTTGGCGAAGCCGCTGCGCAGATCCGTTCCGCCGCCGCCGATCAGCGGGATACCCTCGGCACGGCACAGGGGATCCGAGATCCGGGCCGCGGCGTCGCACGACAGCACGGTGACCGAATCGCGGCGGCCGCCCACGGTCCGGGCGATGGCTGCCGTTTCGAGCAGCGCGCTGCCCAGCTCGGCGTCGCTGACCGACCCCGAGGTATCGATGATCACGGTGACGCGGGGTGGGGTGCGCCGCAGGCTCGGCAGGACAACGCCGGGCACTCCGGCCGAGCGCCGCGCGGGGCGCCCGTAGGTGTAGTCCTCGCCGACGCCGGGGGCGGAGGCCGCCGAGCGGATCGCCGCTCCCAGCAGATCCCGCCACGGCTGTGGCGGGTGCACCGCCTCCTCCGCCCACCGGCGCCACCCCTCGGGGGTCTGCCCCGGACGGCCGATAATGCCCTGCGCCACGCGAAATCGGACGGCGTCGCGTTCCTGTTCGCTCAGCCCGTCCGCGCCGTCCGGCCCCAGTTCCCACTCCCGGTCGAGGCCGTCGGCGCCGCTGCCGCAGTCCAGCCAGGCCAGGTCCGAGGTGCTCGGCCCGAGGCGGAACTGACGCAGGTAGTCCTCCATGAGCTCACCGGAGCCCAACCCCAGCGTCGACGGCAGCACGGCCCCCTCGGGCTGGACCAGACCGTCGCCGAACGCATCGTCGTTGATCTCGGCATCCGCGGCGATATTCATCCGTAGTCGCTCCGCCGGGTCGGTCAGGTCGTGTTCCCGGGCGAATCGGTCACTGCGCCTGTGATGTTCACGCAGCAGATGCGACACCTCGTGCACCAGGACGGAGGCCAGGTCCTCCACCGGCGTGTAGTTCACGAACGCCGGTGACACGTAGCACCGCCAGTACCGGTCCACACCCATCGTCGGCACCCGTGGCGACTCGACCAGGTGCAGCGCGAACAGCGCGGTCGCCAGGTATGGCCGGGCCCGGGCGGCCAGCAGCCGGGCGGCGAAGAGCTTGTCGAGGTCGAGCCGCGCGGTGTCCGGTGTCATCGGCCCGCCTGCGCGGCAACCCGGGCCGCGGCGCGGTCCGCGCCCTGCGACACCGACACCATGCCGGCCAGTCGTTCGATCGAGGCGGGCACGTCCCAGTCGTCCCGACGCAGGGTGGCGAGGGTGGTCGCGGGGACGACCACCAGGTCGGGCGCCCCGGATTCCACGGCCTTCACCAGCAGCGCCCACGCCGCATCCCAGCGGGATCGCTCCGGTCGCCGGCGGACAGCCGCCACCACACCGTCGAGCACGGCCTGACGGAGATCGCCACGCTCGGGCAGCTCGGCGGCGGCCGGATCGGCGAGCAGCATCTCCGGGTCGGGCAGGTCCATCCGGTCGATGCTGGTCAGCAGTTCGAAACCGGGACCGTCGCCGACGGCGCCCCGGACCAGCAGGGACAGCACATCCCGTCCGGAGCCGGCCGCGGTGGCGAAGGCGATCAGCCGTACTGTCATCTCCCAGCTGCGCGGCGACGGCCAGGCGCCACCCCTCCGGGTTTCGGTGCTGGGCAGTTGATGGACGAGTTTGGGACGCGCCGCGAGCAGCGCGCACACTGCGCGGCGGGCGAAAGCCACTGCGTCCGTGACCTTTTCCGGAGCGAGCGTGGGCAAGGTCGCGCGCGGCCAGGTGCCGCCGAGACCCCGGACGACCACATCGTGATCGTGTGTCCACTGCAGATGGACGAAGCGGTTGGCCAGCGGCGGACTCAGCTCCCAGCCGTCGGCCGCCGAGGAGCGCGGGTTGGCGGCGGCAACGATGCGGACGCCGTCCGGCAGGCGCAGCGCACCGATCCGCCGTTCCAGGACCAGGCGGAGCAGGGCGGCCTGCACGGCCGGCGGCGCGGTCGACAGTTCGTCCAGGAACAGCAGCCCGCGACCGGCCCGCACGAGCCGGACGGCCCAGTCCGGCGGCGCCATCGGCACGCCGTGCGTCGCCGGGTCGTCTCCGATGATGGGCAGGCCCGAAAAGTCCGACGGCTCATGCACACTCGCGATCACCGTGGTCAGTGGCAGATCCAGGGATGCCGCGAGCTGGGTCAGGGCCGCGGTCTTGCCGATCCCGGGCTCGCCCCACAGCAGCACCGGCAGGTCGGCGGCCACCGCCAGCGTCAGCGCGTCCAATTGAATGTTCGGGCGCGGCTCGGTGGTCACCGCGCCCAGCAGGTTCAGCAGTTCGCCTGCGACGTCGAGTTGGGAAGGGTGGGCGCGCTCCGCGGTCGGAGCGCACGTGTTTTCTACGGGCACGTGTGAATCACCTTTGGATGTAAAGGAATCGAGGAATTGATCAGCGTGAGGTCGCGTGGCGCGGATGCGCGCGACCGCCGTTGCGGCGACGCCGAGGGGTGTGATCGCGACCGACCGGCAGGGTGAGCCCGGCCCGGAACAGTCCGTAGCCGATCCGCCGTCTCGCGGACGCTTCCAGTTCGTCCCGCAGCGCTCCCGCACGCAGCAGCGCGTCGGGGCCGAGCAGACCTTCGACGACGGCCAGCGCACCGGCGGTGTCGCCGTGGTCCAACCGTTCACGAACGCCGACAAGACAATCCGGATGTCGATGCGCCCGGTCGATCGCCTGCAGGCAGGGCAGCGGAGTGCCGGTCAAGGCGACCAGCAGCTCCTCCCTGCGGATCTCCGCCGGATCGTGATCCAGTGCGGCCAGCACCCCGTTCACCGGTCCGATGCGGTGCAGCTCGCCCCGGCAGTCCACCAGGTGCGGCCGGCCCGCCGGATCGGCGATCGGAGAGGTATCGACCGGCGAGTGGTCCGGTACCAGTGCCGACGCGACAAGTGGATGCAGCCGATCCGGCGTGATGGATCCGGCACGAAGCAGTTCCAGATCGGGCAACACCCAGGTCGCCGCGTCGGGCAACACCGGCAGCGCGGACATCCCGCCCCGCGGATACGTCTCCTCGATCCGCAGTACCGGCGAATCTTCGTCGGGCACGGACACATCGACGACGATCCGCCGCCCGGCGCCGCACCGAATCAGGACAGGACCGGCCCGGCGCCCCTCGGCCTGCAGCAGTATTCCCGCCTCGGCCGCCCATCGGCCGACCGCGCACCCCGGGGGCACCAGCTCCGACAGCTCGGGGTTCAGTGTGCCCTCATCGGCGAATTGCGCTGCACCGGAACGCATCCACAGCTCATCCGCACGGCGGGCATCCCACAGATGACGGTGCAGATCGAGCCGGAATCGCCGATTGGGACGGGAATGCGGGTGCAGGTCGGAACCGGAGCGGGATCCGTCCCGGAGTGCGAGGCTGATTCGCTGGCCGGCATCTGCCCAAGCGGGCGCGGTCCGGACGACGAGATGCACGGAACGTTCGCTGCCACAACGGCTTCCGGAGTCTTCCGAATCGTATCGTGCCAGGGTGATCGTCAGCCCCGGTCGAAGCAGACCGTCAGGAGCAATCCTCGGCATGTGCCAGCGCAACAGGTCCGGTGCCAGGTGGCGCAGATCGGCCCGCACCCGAGCGGCAAGTTCCCGGCCGTGGGCGCGCACCAGCGAACGCATATCGATATCGACATCGAAACCCGCTGCGGCACAAGCCCCAGCCCAGTCCCCGACACAACGTCGGGCGGTCGCGGTCTCGATCATGGACGGCGGCACGGCGAACTCACGCACGCGCAGCCAGAAGGAAAAGCGGGAATCATCCCTATTCGTACTCGAAGTGCGCATCAGCACTCACCTGGCACGAACGGGACCCCCAATCTTTGTTCAGAAGGAGTCAACACCTGGCCGAGAATAACCCCTTCCCCCGATCCGGTCCAGCCGCGGCGCATTACCGCGAGATGAAACAGGAAGGGGCCTAACGTACCAGCGCACCAATCGCGCGGTCCTGGTCGGCGGACCGCGCACGCCGGGCGCTGAGCAGGAACAGCGCCACCAGCAGCACGCTGAACCAGACGTAGGTATTGCCGATGACGTGCTGCCAAGGCGTCCAGTGCGATTCGCGATGTTCACCGTCCGGGAGCCAATTCTGCGGGCCGATCACGAAGACCGCGGCGGTGATCGCGGTGATCAGATACCAGCCCGCGGCACGGCGCCAGGGCAACCGGGTCGCGTAGCCGAGCATCGCCAGCAGGGCCGGGGCGATCCAGATCCAGTGGTGCGACCAGGAGATCGGGGATACCAGCAGCGTGAAGACGGCGTTGATTCCGAGGGCCAGCGGCGGGAAGTCCACCGCGCGGCGCATGGCGGGTACCACCAGCGCCAGCAGTGCGGCGCTCAGCACCAGCCACAGAATCGTGAGCAGTGGCTTGTGGATCTCGAACCGAGCCAGCACGGCCTGAATCGACTGATTGGTGTGGAATGCCGAACCGCTGAGCCCCGACACATTGCCCAACCCGCCGAACCAGTACTTCACCGACGCGTGCGGCAACACCGCAAAGGTCAGCGCGGTCGCCACGGCACCGGTGATCGCGGCCGTGACTGCGGCCTTGTAGTCACGCCGGATCAGGAAGTAGAGGATGAACGCGGCCGGTGTCAGTTTCACCGCGGCCGCGATACCGATCAGCATGCCGCGCCGCCACTTCGGCTTCTCCGCCAGACAGTCGGCCACCACCAGCACCATCAGCAGCAGATTGACCTGCCCGAAATCCAGCGTCGAATGAGTCGGCTCCAGCAGCAGTGCCAGCGGCGTGGCGCAGGCGGTCACCCACAGCCCGAGCCGCTTTCGGCTCTCCCCCGGCCACACCCGCCGCGCCACCAGATAGAACGAAATCGCCAGCGCGGCCACCGAGGTCACGAAGAACCCGGTGCGAGCCGCATCCCAAGGCAGCGCCGCGAACGGCGACAGCACCAGCGCGGCGAACGGCGGATAGATGAAGGGCAGCCCGATCCCGATCGTGGTCTGTGGCAACTGCCCGTACATATCCCCGCCGTGCCAGAGCGTCTGCACGCCCAGCCGATACACCTGCAGGTCGATGAACCCACCGGTGATCTGCTTGAACGGCCACACGGGCAGCATCAGGCACAGCGCGGTGAAGGCCACACACAACGCCGGAACCAGCCACATCACCCGTCCAAAACGGCGGGCCAGCGACTTCGGGTCAGCAACAGCGGTAGAACAACTCATCCGCCATCACATTATCGGCGTCCCCTCCCCGGCGTGCACCCGCACCCACCGAGACTCGCCGATGGGGATCGACGCCGGCCACGGACGGCCGCGCGAACCGCTCGGACCAGCGCAACCGCGGTACCCGTATGGGACTCCCTGACCGCTAGTCCTGCCGCCGAGACGTCTCTGATGCCGTATCGGGGCTCGGCCCGTGCGCGCCTGCGTCACACGTATCGGATGCGGAGGCAATGCGTTCGAGTGCCTCGATGTCTTTCTCGATGACGCCGTACAGCAGATAGGCGAGCACGAAGCCGATGATGCCGCCGATGCACAGGATCCGGACCGCCCAGATAATGGATTCGATCTCCGCGCCCGGAAGGAAGGTGATGCCGGTCACGCCGACCAGCGGCACCGCGGCCGCCACCGTGAGGTAGAAACCGGTGCGCCCGGCGAGGCAGCCCAGGTGATCGATATCGGCGGCGTCGGACCGTCCGTGCACGAGGAAGACGGGATACAGGCACCGCACCACGTACCAGGTGACCGCGAAGTACGGATACGCCACCGCGATTGCGCCGCACACGACGACCGACAGCAGGAAATGCACGTAGGTGCCGCGTGGAACGCCGCCGGCGATCAGGTTCAGCATCACCGGGACGATCACGCCGCAGAGCACCCAGAACACGAAGGCGATCCACGCCGCCCGGTTGCCGAGCCGCAGCGCATCGACACGCGTCCGAGTGAGGGTCTCGTCGCTGTAGTTCCATCCGAGCCGCAAACCAATGGGTACGACAATGAGGCGGCGCGACGCGTAGAGAATCAGGATTCCGCCCACCGCGATAGCGAGCGGATACAGCACCGAGGCGACATAGTCGAAGGACCGCTGCGCTGCGGGCGTGAGCTTACTGACGATGAGCGTTTTGTTGTAGTAATAGTTGTACCCAGCCGCCACCACATTCGGTATCCCGATCGCTATGGCGATCATCGGCAGCGGCCACAGCGGTCCGGTCGGCCGCGGGGAGTGCTGCGGCGCATCGACCAGATCCCGAGCCCGGGGGTCGAGGCACAGCTCGAATTGCTGAGCCAGCTCCGCGCCATTGGCCCACCGATCATCCCGTCGTGGCGACAGACAGGTCAGCAGCACCCGGCGCAGCGAGGCCGGGCAGTCGGCGGGCAGGTCGTCCAGGAATTCGCCTGCGATGGGGCGGCGGCGGAGGTCGAGCTCCTGCTCGACATAGTCCTTCGAGTCCTTCGCCTCGATCCGGGGGAACGGTCGCCGCCCGGTCAGCAGCTCCCACAACACGACGCCGAGGGCGTAAATGTCACTGCGCGTGTCCAAGTCGTCGACCGTGCCGGGCAGCGCCGGGTGGCTCGCGGCGAGGTGCTCGGGCGACATGTAGGCCAGGGAACCGCCGAAGTACGCCACCGGACTGCTGCCCGCGAGGTGGTCACTGAAACTGATATTGAAATCGGCCAGCTTCGGCACACCGTCGGCGGAGAGCAGGATGTTCGCGGGCTTGATGTCGCGGTGCAGTACACCTTGTCGCGCGGCGTAGTCCAGCGCCTCGGCGAGCCGGCGTCCGAGCCAGGCCACGGTCTCCGGCCACGACAGGGCGGCGATTTCCTCACGCACCCGCAGGCCCGTGGTGCGGATCTCGCCTTTCTCCTCCAATGCCGCGTCGACGGCGTCCAGTAGCAACCGCCCGCTGCGTTGTTCCGGCGGGGTCTCCCGGACCCTCTTCAGCACCGCCGCCAGCGTTCCCCCCGGCAGGTACTGCATGTACAGGAGCTTCAGCCCGCGGTCCGGCAGCACCCGCTGGTCATAGACCCGAACGATGTACTCGTGCTCCAACTGGGCGAGCGTCTGGGGTTCGTTGCCGTGATCCGTGGAAACCTTCACCGCCACCAGTCGCTGCATCGAGCGCTGCCGCGCCAGAAACACTGTGGCGAACGAGCCGCGGCCCAGCTCCAGCAGCAGATCGAAATCGTCGATCCGATCCCCTGGCTCGAGCTCGTCACTCGCGACCGGCGCGCTGGACCGCTCACCCACTGCCCGATCAGCCAATGGATCGAAGGCAGCGGTGGCATCGCCGGTCGGCCGATCACCCATTGCACGTCACCCCGAGCTGAAAACCCAAGCCATGATCGATTTTATCGCGCGGCGAGTTGGCAGGGCGCACCGATCTTCGTGGAGCCGAGGGAACCATCCCCGGGCACGGATGCGGTGAAATTCCGAGTGCCCGTGGCCGGTGGGCCACCGGGGTCACGGCACCGGGAGATGTGAATGGTGATGAGTTGCACGGCTTCCCGAGCCGGGCATAGGAATTGCGTTGCGAGTCAGTGAAATACAGATACTCCGAGCGACCGAGCTCCGTTCACGGCGGTCGCCGTCGCCGGGCCCGGAAACTGCCGCGGGCAGGTCCCTCACCAGCCGGTTCGGGGGTCGGACGGGACTTGTCGGTGGGGTCACATACCTTGGGCGCATCGTGATCGACCGGGAGGGAGAACGATGGCCTCGAATCCGAGTGCCACGCCGGGTGAGCCGGCTTGGGAAAGCGCTTCTGTGGTGCGGGTTTTGCCCGCTGTCGCGCCGCGGAAATTGAACAAGGTGCCGTTCGTCGAGCTGGCGGACGGACGCCTGCAAGGGGTGGTGTCGAGTGGCTCCGATATCTCACGTGTGTACGTGGCATCGGTGACCGCGGGGACGCACGGGCTGAGCTGCAGCACCAACAACAACCGGCCGTGCGGCGGGTTGAACCAGGGGTGGGCCTGCAAGCATCTGGATGCGCTCATCGATGAAGCGGTGCTCCAGTACGGGCAGGACCGGGTGGCGCGGTTCCTGCGGGTCGAGGTCCCCGAGGGTTCTCGACTTGCGCACTGTCTCAATGGAACTCGTGATCCGGCTCCGGCCGCCGCGGTGTTCAGCCGGTTCCTGCGGCATCTGACCTACCTGGAGCTGCCGGGTAGCGCGACGCCGATTCCGGAGCTGCACTGGTTCCCCGCGGGGGTGGGTCGCTGATGCAGGCGGTACAACTGGCCGCGCTGGCGGATGCGCCCGCCGGCGTCGAGGCGGCCCTGGACGCGGTGAGCGGCTTCGATTCCGCTCTGGTCAATGGCTTCGCCCGGGTTTCCGAGCCGCAGAGCGCGGCACTGGCGGCGCTGGCCGCGACGGCGGCGGGTTCGCCTCTGGCCGAAGCGGTTTCGGCGGCGGTGTCGAAGGTGAGCACGGGAGCGATCGGCGCGGATGAGCTGTCGGCGCTGGCCGCCGCCCGTGCCGCCCTGCTGGGCGCGGTGCACGACGCACTGGTCGAACAGGCCGATACGGCCATGGGCCGCAATCGATCCGAGTGGACGGCAACGCCGGATGCGGCCGCGCCGAGCCCGCTCGCGGCGGGTTCCCGCGCCTGGCTGGGCGAGCTGGCCATCGCCGGATGGCGCGGCGTGGACCACGACCTGGTGGCGGCCGCGGATCAGACCGTGGAATCGCTACTGGCCGAACCCGCGCTGCGACGGCTGGCGATGCTGCTGGACGGCTTCACCGCCGAACTGGGCGCGTCCGCTCCGATCGCCACCATGGACCGGGTGCCCGCGCGACGCTGGGCCGATCTGTGGACGCGCGCCCTGCTGCTGTCCTGGCGCGGCGCGGAATCCACTGCCACCGAGCCGGTTTCGGGTCGCCTGCTCCCGCTCGGCGTGGACCTGCACGAGCACGGGACCGCGGTACAGGCACAGGTGCACGGCGTCCTCGAGGTCGCGGGCGCACCGACCCGCCGGGTGCGGGTGTCGGTGGCGGCGGCCAAGGTGGACACCATTGTGGGACCGGCGGTATGGCAGCTGTTGGGCACGCATCGCCAGCTGCTGACCGCGCTGGCCGAACAGCGCGCGCTGGAGCTCACCGATATGCCGCTGACCGCGACCGGTGACCTGCTGTGGGATGACGATCGGGCGAAGGCTGGGGAGGCCGCCGATCCGTTCGTCACCGCCACCGTGCAACTGCCGCAGGCGCAGGCCCCGGCCGTCGCGCCGCTGGATCGCGATCCGGTGCACATCGCCGAACCGGTTGTGCTCGAGGGGTACCGGTTCCGCGACGGTGTACTGGAGCTTGGTGAGCAGCGGATTCGGGTGGAGCTGGATGCGCTGCCGTCCGCCGGTCCGCTCACTCCGGCCGGGGTGACCGGGTCCAGCGCCATGATCGGATTGCTGCGCTGGGATGCGGGCGTCTGGTCGGTGCGGCCGCTGGCCGTGCGGCGCAAGGTCAAGAGCGCGCTCACCGCCTTCCACAACGGTGATTGGGCGCTCGGCCCGACGGATCCGAAAGTCGCCAAGACACAGGCCAAGTCGGGCGATGCGGTGGCGGTGTTGCGCGAGCGCGCGGGACGGTTGCTGCGGAAATGACGAATCACGAGACCCGACGCCAGATCCTGTACTGGCGTCTCCTGGCCGGTGTCTTCACCGGAGATCAGCAACCGACGCTGGAGCAGGCCAGCGCGGGCATCGTCGACGATCTGGGTTTGCCGCTGGCCGTGCTCGATCCGGGCATCTCCATCGACAATGTGGTGCAACGCTATCCGGAGATGCAGGCGGAGTTCGAAAGCCTCGACTTCTCCGACATCGGGGACTCCGCGGCCGAGGGGGCGGCAGCCGACGCCGCCGGAGGCGAGGCCGAAGCCGCTGCGTCCCAGTCCATCGGTGCGGCCGATGTCCGCACCGCCGCACTGGTTTCCAAGCTGCTGCTGAATGTCTTCGCCACCGGCTCCGGCCAGGTCAGCGCCACCCAGCTGGCGGGCTGGCAGTCCGATGCGAACTGGCTGCGGCGCTGCCTGGGCGAGGAGCAGGCCGGTGCCGTGCAAGGCGTGCTCACCGGGCTGGAGGGCGAGCTGGTGTCCCGCATGCGACTGCGCGAGGTGCTCGCCGATCCGCACCTGGCCGCCCAGCTCACCCCGAGCATGTCGCTTATCGAACAGCTGTTGCGCGACAAGCACAATCTGTCCGGCGTGGCCCTGGCCAATGCCAAACGCCTCATCCGCCGCTACATCGACGAGGTCGCCGAAGTGCTGCGCACCCAGGTGCAGCAGACCAGCGTCGGCACCGTAGACCGCTCGGTCCCGCCCAAGCGCATCCTGCGCAATCTGGATGTGGACCGGACGATCTGGAAGAACCTGCCCAACTGGAACCCCCAGGACGAGCGGCTGTACGTCGACCGGCTCTACTATCGCCAGACAGCCAAGCGCACCGTTCCCGCCCGCATGATCGTGGTGGTGGACCAGTCCGGTTCCATGGTCGACTCCATGGTGAACTGCACCATTCTGGCGTCGATCTTCGCGGGCCTGCCCAAGGTGGATGTGCACCTGATCGCCTACGACACCCGCGCCCTGGATCTCACCCCGTGGGTGCACGACCCGTTCGAGGTGCTGTTACGCACCAATCTCGGTGGCGGCAACGACGGCCCGGTCGCCATGGCCATGGCCCAGCCCAAGATCACCGACCCGAAGAACACAGTGCTGGTGTGGATTTCGGACTTCTACGAGTTCGACCGCTCCCAGCCGCTGTTCGAGGCCATGGAGGCGGTGCACCGCTCCGGGGTGAAGCTCATCCCGGTCGGCTCGGTGAACAGCTCCGGCCATCAGAGCGTCAACCCGTGGTTCCGCGAGCGGTTCAAAAACCTCGGCACCCCGGTGATTTCCGGACGCATCCAGAAGCTCGTGCACGAACTCAAGAACTTTCTCGACTAGGAGACCTGCCATCATGAACGACGTTTTGCGCGCCCCCGCCGAGGTCAAGTACGCCGAGGAACTGGATTGGCTGGAGTCCATCGACGACGGCCCCAAGCCGTTCGCGTGGCGGCTGAGCCCGAAGATGGTGCGGCTGTTCATTCTCGGCTCCGAACGCGCCGACGGGCTGGACCGCGAGGTGGAGCAGAAGTGGTTCGGTGACCGCAGTTTCGTCGAGCGCAGCATTGTCACGCTGGCCTCGGACCGGGGTCTGCTGCTCATCGGTGATCCCGGCACCGGCAAGAGCTGGCTGGCCGAGCTGCTGTCGGCGGCCATCAGCCGCAATTCCACGCTGGTGGTGCAGGGCACCGCAGGCACCACCGAGGACCACATCAAATACTCGTGGAACATCTCCATGGTGATCGCGAAGGGCCAGTCACGGGAGTCGATGATCCCGTCCCCGATCATGACGGCCATGGAGCAGGGCGTGATCGGCCGCTTCGAGGAGCTCACCCGCTCCACCAGCGACGTGCAGGACGCGCTGATCTCCATCCTGTCGGAGAAGTACGTCTCGATCCCCGAGCTCGATGACGACAATGTGGTGTTCGCGCAGCCGGGATTCTCCATCATCGCCACCGCCAACAGCCGCGACCGCGGCGTGAACGACCTGTCGTCGGCACTCAAACGACGCTTCAACTTCGTGCGAATTCCGGTGGTGTCCAACAAGAAGAGCGAGGCGGAGATCGTGCGCTTCCGCACCGCTGAGTTGTTGCGCCGTCACTCCATCGAACTGGAACTGCCGCCGACACTGCTGGACATCCTGCTGGAGAGCTTCGCCGATCTGCGCGCCGCCGCGGCCGCCGCCACCAGCGACGACGACAAGCTGGAGTCGGCGCTGTCCACCGCCGAGCAGATCGGCGTGCTCGAGGACGCCATCCTACACAGCCAGTTCTTCGGCGCGAAGGAATTGCGCGCGGAGACCCTCGCCGGTTCGCTGGTCGGGTCGCTGGCCCGGCGCACGCCCGAGGACCTGGCCATTCTCAACAAGTACCTGCACGGCGTCGTGGAGCCGCGCACCAAGGACAAGAAGGGCGATGCCGCCTGGGGCGAATTCCTCGAGGGCGGCCGGGCGGCGATCGCGAGGCTGTCGTGAGCGAGTTTGCGAGCGAACCATCGGCACCGAATACCTTTGCCGCGCTGCGGGATCAGCTGGCGGACGCGGCCGTCGCGTTCGCCGGCGCACCCGGGGCGGCGGGCGACATCCTGGCGGGCATCGTCGACGATGTCGACCGGGCGCTGTCGGAGCGGCTGGAGATCTTCCCGGTCTGTCACCACTCGCCCGCCTCCGGTCTGGCCATGGTGCGACGGCTGCGTGAGAAACAGCCGAGCGTCATCTATCTGGAACTGTGCGAGGACATGCGGCCGCTGCTGGATGAGCTGCGCAACTGCCGCTTGCCGATTGCGTTGCAGGCCTTCGCCACCGAGGTCGAGGGCTTCCCCGCGGAATGGGCGCCGCTGTCGGTGGTCGCGCCGATCACCGAATCGTCGGCCGAGTACCAAGCCATCGCCTACGCGCTCGACACGCCGGGCGTCGAACTGGTGCTGGTGGATCGATCCACCGATCACGTCTTCCAGTGGGGTCTGGAGGAGGAGAAGTCGGAGCCACCCGCCGACGGCGAGCAGCCCGAGGACGACGGCCTGCACGGCGGCGCGGTCGGCCTCGAAATCGGTGATCTGCGACCGCGTTTCGCCGAACTGGAAGAACACCTGCTGCACCACGGCAAGGTCCGGCACTGGTCGGAATGGTGGGACCAGTACGTCGAGCAGCCTCTCGTGGACGCCGACTACGACACCTACCGCCAGGTCATGGTGATGATCGGCAGCCTGTTCCGGCGGCTGCGGCGCGGCAGCACCGTCGAGGACGAGGACCGCGAACGGCACATGTGGACCCGCATGCGGGAACACTTGGCCGCCAACGACATCGATCCGGCACAGGTGTTGTACGTGTGCGGCGCGGCCCATGCGGCCAGCCCGGTCGAACAGTTCGGACTGGCTGCGTCGGCGCCGTTCGAGATCTCGCCGCGCTCGGCCACGAAATGGCACTACGGACTGATCCCGTCCAGCCATTCCGCCATCGAGGCGCAGTTCGGGCTGGCCGGCGGCGCGGTCTCGATCGCGGCGGCCACCTGGGCGAAGGGATTGCGACGCGGCAAATTGCAGTCGTTCCAGCTGGAAGGCCAGCAGGGCACGAAGAAGCGCGCCAAAAAGCTGCCACTTCCGGCAGAACCGGAAGTCACAGTGACAGACCGGCTTTCGGGCTTCCTGTCCCGGCCACCGGTACTGGACCCGCTCGACGAGGCCGAACTCCTGGAATGGTCCGTGGATATCGTCCGGCTGGCCCGGCGCAATGGCTACCTGGCCAGCACCGCCGACGCCATCGCCATCTTCGAGACCTCGATCCTGTTGGCGGGCTTGCGGAATCGTGCCCGTCCGACGCCATACGACTTCCAGGACGCGGCCGTCACCTGCCTGGAGAAGGACCGGGTGCCGGGGCGGCGGGATGTGCGGCGGCTGTGCGAGATCCTGCTCGGCGGCGACCGTATCGGCCAGGTCGGGTACGCGGCGCTGCCGCCGCTGGCCCGCGACGTGCTCGACCGGCTGACACCGCTGGGACTGGATCTGTCCAAGCGGACACTGCAACGCGCACTGCTGGACCTGAAGGCGAATCCGGACCTGCGGCCGTGCTCGGATCTGCTGTGGCTGCTGCGCAGGCTGCTGCCGCAGGACGCGCTGCGGCCCATCATGGGCTCACGCGGACTCGGTGAGACCTCGATCCAGGAGAGCTGGGACATCGGGCTCGGCAAACACCAGCGCTCGCTGGTGGAGCTCGGGTACGAGGGCGTATCGGTGGAGCAGGTGCTGGAGCAGCGCCTGCGGCGCGCGGTCACCGCACCGGACGCGACCGCGGCCGTGGCGCTGACCGCGGTCGAGGACGCGCTGGTGTATCTGGGATCGGTCCGGCTCGCCGACGAGCTGGGCACTCGCGCGGTCGAACTCCTCGCCGCCGAACGGACAGTGGACGACGCGCCCGTCGTGCTGCGGCGGATCCGGGTGCTGCTCAACTACTTCCGCTCCACCGAGGACGGCTTGCCGGCCTGGTGCGAACGGTTCGTGACAGCGGGGTACGCACACTACTGCACCCTGCTGCCCACGGCCTTCGCCGCCGAGGAGACCGGACCGGCGCAGGTGGCGGCCATGCTGGGCTTCCTGTTCGGGATGGAGAACCTGGCGCTGTCGCTGGGCTGCGATCACACCCAGCTGGAACTGGCTGTGCTGCAATCGCATCCGGAGGCACCGGCCAAGGTCGCCCTGCTGTGGGCGGCACGGTTCCAGCTCGGCCTGCTGACCATGGCCGAGCTGCGCGCGCGGTGCGACGGGATGCTGGCCAATCCACTGGTGCTGCCGACGGTTCCGCAGTACGTGAGCGGTTTCGTACAGGCCATCGATCCGGCTCCCGCATTGAAACCCTTTGTGGTGGAGCTGTTGTCGAAGGCCTTCGGCACGCTGCCGGACGCGGTGCTGCTGCCATGGCTGCCGAAGTTGATCACCACCCTGAAGGATCAGGCGGGCGACCTGATCCCCGGCCTGGTCCGGGAAGCGGGCCGCACCTTCCCCGGCGCACTGCCCGCCGTGGACGCCTTCGTGCCGCCCTGGTCGGTCGAATTCACCACGGCCGCACCGCCGGTGGCGGCGGCGCCGCGCGGTCCGGTATCCGAACTGCTGGCCGCCAATCCCGCCGCCTGCGACGCGCTCGCCGCACTGCTCGGCCTCGAGGGCGGCTGGCAGGAGGCCGGACCGGCCGGAAACCACGAGGTAACCGGCCTGCTCGAGCGGTTCCCCGCCACCGCCGCCGCACTGGCCGCGCGGCTCGGAGTGCAGGCGGCGCGACACTGACGCGGGTCCGGCCGGCCGCCCATCCGATGGGCGGCCGGCCCGACAGTCATTCGCACCGCGCATTGCTGGTCGGAGGGCCCGCATCACAATTCATACGGTTCGGTATCGAATTCCTGCGCGTCTCGCGAAGAGCGCGAGAACACGTTACAGTCCGCCCGTGAAATATCTTGTGGGATGCGCAATGGCCCTGTCGTTCGCGGCGAGTTCACCGGTAGCGCAAGCGGATTCCGCACCGACCTGTACCGACACCCCGAACGCCTATACCGCCGGTTGGCAAGCCGGCTGGGCTACGTATCAGGCCGCCCAGAAGAGTCCGTCGTCCGGCACAGCGACGCGGACCGCCGATCTGCCGATCACCATCAACGCGCCACTCGCCAAGGTATGGACGGTGTACTCGAACCTGCGCAACGATATCGGACGGCATCCGTTCCTCCAGGACATCATCGTGCATCGCACCTGCACCGACGGCGTCACCGAGACCATCGATTTCACCGCGCTGGAGAACGTTCCCATGGGCTCGGTCGACTATCCCGCGAAAACCCAGGCGGAACAGCGCCTCTACCCGGCCGATCACTACTACCTCACCGACAGCTACGACTCGCCGGGCATCATCACCCACCAGAAGATCACCTTCGTCGACAACGGCAACGGCACCACGACGGTGAACGAGCACCTCACCTTCATCGCGAACCCGTTGCTCATCGGCTTCACCGCCGACAACGGCATCTCATCCCACCAGGCATACCAGGCGGCCCTGAAACGCGACATCGAAAACGGCACCCTCTGAATGCGAAAAGGCCCGGTCCTGATGGACCGGGCCTTTCGAATTGGGCGGAGGTATCACCGTGAGGTGCGAGCCCGGGTCACCGGGTTGTACCCGCCATGCCGATACCGCGCCCTCCTCGGCCGAGGTGACCAGCCATCGCCTTTCCACCCGGGGCGTCGACAGGCTTCCGCCGCGCTCTCGACCAGATGATCCGCGGTCAGACGATCGAGCCCAGGCGATTCGAGACGCCGCCGCGAACCCGGTGGCCCGCACGGATCGGGCTGGAACCCTCCAGGAATTCGCTGCCGAGCAGGCGATGCCGCAGCGACCGCGTGTCCTGGTTGGGATCGATTTCGAACTGCTCCCGCAGACGTTGCGCACACAGCGCGTACCACTGTTCCGCCTGGTGCAGCTCCCCGCGCCGGGCGTGGATCGTCATCAGTCGACGAAAAGCGGCCTCGTTCGCGGTATCGATGGCCAACGTGCGGCGGCACGCGTCGGCCGCGTCGGCGAGTTCTCCCGCCTCGAGCGCGTATTCGGCCAGCGTGTTCAAAGCGCTCAGGATCATCGAACGCAGCCAGTGCCGGTGTTCGACCACCCAGCTGTCGGACTCGCCGTCGAGAAACTCGCCCGAGTACAGTGCGGCGGCCCGTCGATACAGGCCCACCGCCTCCTCCCGCAGGCCCCGCGCGGCGGCCTCACGTGCGCCCGCCGTATACCGCTCGAATTCTTGGCAATCGACGATCACATCGTCACTTACGTCCATGATGTAACCGAAATCCCGGAACTCGATGTGCAGGTCTCGCCGTTCGGTTCCGAAGTGAGTATCCAACGTTCTGCGCAGGGCGTGCACCGTCACCTTCAACGAGGTACTGGGCCCATCGATGTCCGGCCACAACAACTCTCGTAGCCGCTCCTTGCCCACGACGCTGTTGCGGTTCACGAGCAACACTCCGAACAGTGATCGAGCCTTGCTCGCACGCCACCGAACACAATCCGCACCGGAGACCGAAATGGCGAACTCGCCCATCAGTTTGACCTGGATCGCCCGTTCACCAGATGCTCTCAATGAAACTCCTTGCGTCATGGGCGAACCGCAGAAATGTTCAAATGTATTTCGCCACAATCCATCTCGTAACACATTTCTGGCTGGCGGCTATGTTCGCACGGTCAACTTGCCTGCGCAAGTGGATGTTTCGCGAATTGATTTCGGCTGGGAGACTTCTACGCGCGACCCGGGAAACAGTAATGTTCGCTTCACGCCGCTACCTGGCCGATCCGACGAAAAGTCATGTTCCGCTCATGTTTTGCCGCCACGCCGAGTCGTCTGCGATCATGATCCCGTGTCTGAGCTAGGGCGCCTCCGACGCGCACCTGTGCAGTCGCGCAGCCGGGAACGTGTCGAGCGCATCCTGGACGCGGCACGGGAACTGGTGGACGAGCACGGCATGGACGCCGTGACGACCCGCGCGATCGCCGAGCGCGCCGCCGTGCCGATCGCGACGCTCTACCAGTTCTTCGCCAATCGGGAGGCGGTGTTCCGCCAGCTACTCGACCGCGACATGCACCAGATCGACCAGCGGGTCGCGGCGGAGATCGAGACGCTTCGCGCAGACAGCATCCTGCACGCGATCGACCTGTTCGCCGCCGTGCATCGCACCCACTTCCTGCGGCATCTCGAATTCGTCGCGCTCTACTTCGCCTACGGCGACAGCGACGTGGTCTCCCTCCATCAGCGCCGTTGCGCGCACTCGTTCGGCCACCTGCTGCTGAAATCCGGGGTGATGCCCGCACACACCGATCCCCGGGTGTTCGGGGTCGCGATCGCGATCGCCGAGGGCACCATCGAACACGCCTACCGGGAGGCCCCCCGCAACGAGTGGGTGGTCAGTCAGGGCCGGCTGGTACTGCGGCTCTATCTCGAAAGCCGTTGCGACTGAGGTCCGATCGCGCCCGCTGACCCTAACCCGGTCCTAACCGCCCCTGGCTAGCGTCGCGCCATGTTCAGTTATCGCACGAGCAGCGTCCAGCCGGGAAACAGGCTTCGCTCCGATAGTTACTGCGTGTTTGGTTTTCCTCGAGGACTGCTCGAGCCGGGATTCACATACTCGGGGCGAGAACAGCGACGTTCGGGATTTGTCTCGCAGTAGCCGTGGCTACCAGCAGGATTCGGAAGACATCATGAACGCCAGTGTGATCGCCATGTTTCCCGGCCAGGGTTCCCAGCGCGAGGGCATGGCCGCCCACCTGATCCGGGAACATCCCGGCACGGCGGGGGTGGTATTCGAACGCGCCGACGAGGTGCTGGGCCTGCCCCTGGGCAAGCTGTGCACCGAGGGTGACGCGGAACAGTTGCGGGCCACCGAGATCGCGCAACCCGCGATCCTGGCCACCTCCTTCGCAATCTTCGAGGTGCTGCGCGCCGAGGGCTTCTCCCCCGACCTGGTGACCGGGCACAGCCTCGGCGAGTTCACCGCGCTGGTCGCGGCCGGCGTGCTGGATCTCGCCGACGCGCTGACCCTGGTGCGACGCCGTGGCGAGCTGATGGCCGGTATCGCCGCGGCGATACCGGGTGCCATGACGGCCGTGTCCGGGGTGCCCGCAGCGCGAATCGAGGAGATCTGCGCCGGAGTGGACGGCGTGGTCGAACTCGCCAACTACAACGCCCCCGATCAGTCGGTCATCTCCGGCACGGCGGAGGCGGTGGACGCCGCCGTGGAACTACTGCGCGAGGAAGGCGCGGGCTCCTTGGTCGCGCTGCGGGTCGGAGCGCCGTTCCATTGCTCGCTCATGGCCTCGTTGGAGGAGCGATTCGCGGCCGACCTGGACCGCGCCGAATTCCGCGACCCCGTCATCGATGTCATCAGTTCCGTTACCGCGCAGAAGATTTCGAGTGGCAATGACGCCCGCGACCTACTGCGCCGACAGCTCACCGCCCCCGTCCGCTGGATCGAGGTGATCGGCGCCGCCGCCGATCTCGGCTGCACCGACTACCTCGAGATCGGTCCCGGACGCGTCCTGTCGGGGCTCGCCAACCGCATGCTGGACGCGGCCACCGTGCGCAGTACCCAGGACGCCCGCCGCATCACCGCGGCTATCGCCGCCTACGCCTGATTCCGCCGAATCCGACTGATTTCCCAGCCGATCACACCCCTGTGGCGTCCCGCGCCCCAGGGGACCCAACGGTGTCCCCACCACGAAGGAAGAGATAACCATGCCCGAAACCAGCACCGATTTCGTTCCCGCCGTCATCGACGCGATCGCCGACGCCCTGGGCATCGACCAGTCCGAGGTGACCCTCGACGCCACCCTCATCGACGAGCTCGGCGCGGAATCCATCGATCTGCTCGACATCCTGTTCCGCATCCACCGCGACACCGGCGTGAAGATCGCTGTCGCCGATGTCCAGGAGCTGCTGCAGGGCGGCATCCCCGACGACGAGTTCGGCGACGAGAACGAGATCGTCTCCGACATCGGCCTCGCACACCTGGAAAAGGTGCTGCCGCAGTTCGATCGGGCCAAGCTGAACGGCCCACTGCGCGGTGAGCAAGTGCTCGGCCTGGTCACCGTGCGCAATCTGGTGGACCTGGTCGCCCAGCGCGCCGCCGCCGGTCCGGCCGACGCCGAAGCAGTCGCCTGATGTCCGGCGACTTCGCCGACCGGGTCGCGCTGGTCACCGGCGCGTCCCGGGGCATCGGGCGGGCCGTGGCCCTGACCCTGGCCGGTCGCGGCGCGGCCGTGGCCGTCAATTACCGCTCCCACAGGGACGAGGCCCTCGAGGTGGTCGCCGAGATCGAGCGCTCCGGCGGGCGTGCGGTCGCCATCGGGGCCGATGTCGCCGATGGCGGCGCGGCCCGCGATCTGGTGGAGCAGACGCGAGAACAATTGGGCGGCTTGCACATTCTGGTCAACAACGCGGGCATCACCCGCGACGGCCTGCTGCACGACATGGATCCCGCCGTGTGGTGGGAGGTCATCCGGGTGAACCTGGGTGGCGCATTCAACTGCACCCATGCCGCGGCCGGGCACCTCATGGCCCAGGGCGAGGGCTCGATCGTGAACGTGTCGTCGATCATGGGCGAGAAGGGGCTCACCGGGCAGTCCAACTACTCCACCTCCAAGGGCGCGATGAACGCCTTCACACTGGCCTGCGCGGTGGAGATGGCCCGGTTCGGGGTCCGTGTGAATGCCGTTCTGGGCGGCGTGATCCCGACCGATCTGATCGGCGACCTGCTGCAGCGTGACGGCGGGCGCGGGCGCACCCATGTCCCCATGCGCCGCTACGGGACCGTCCAGCAGGTCGCCGAGGCGGTGGCCTACCTGGCCGGTCCGGCCGCCGACTATGTGACCGGCGAGTTGCTGCGCGTGGACGGCGGACTGGCGGTGCAGCTCAGCAATGGCCGCCTGGTCTCCCGCTGAATCGGAAAAGGAGTGACTGCCATGCGATTTCATCTCATCGACCGCATCGAGTCCTGGGAACCGTTGCAGCACATCACCGCTCGCAAACTCACCTCGGTCTACGAGAACGTCTGGCAGCCCTCCGCCGCCGGCCCGGTGCTGCCCTTCGGCCTGGCGCTGGAGGCGCTGTGCCAGGCGGGGGCCTGGCTGGTGCTGCTGAGTTCGGCGCACACCCGCCGGGCCGCGCTGCTCACCGTGGGTGAGGTGACCGTGTACCGCGACGCGGTGCCCGGCGACGTGCTGCGCATGACCGCACAGGTGGTGCACGCGACGCCGGAGGCGGCGGTGGTGGACGGCTGGATCGAGGTGGATGGCGAGCGAATCCTGTTCGCCCGCAACATCATGTGCGCCCTCATCGAGGCCGATCGCCTCGACGATCCGGTCGACACCGAGCGGATGGCGCGCCAGCTGCTCGGCGAGGAGCTGGTTTGATGCGTACCACCAATGCGGCCGGACTGCGGCGGGTGGCGGTGACCGGCGTCGGCGCGGTCACCCCGCTGGGCGTGGACGCACCGACCACCTGGGCCGGAATGCGGGCGGGCCGCAATGCCATCGGGAAGCTGACCACCTTCGACTGCACCACCTTCCCGGTCCGGATCGCCGGACTGGTCCCCGACTCGTTCGATCCGGCCACCGCCGTCCCGTCCGCCGCCGATCGCCGCTGGGTGTCGCGCCCGGGGCTGTTCGGGCTGGCCGCCGTCGGCGAGGCGCTGCGGTCCGCGCACCTCGACCCGCTCACCGAGGACCAGTATCCCGTCTCGGACCGCGGTGTCGCCATGGGCGCGAGCGTGGGCCGCCCGGATCTGAATCTCGTGTTGAAGATATCCGAATTACGCTCTCGCACCGGCAAACCCGATGCCTTCGTGCGGCCCGCACCGTCGGCGACCCTGACGGGGAACCAGAACATGGCGCTCAATGCCATGGTGCGGCTGATCGGCGCGACCGGGCCCATGGTGGGCATCCACACCGCCTGCGCGGGATCCGGACACGCCCTCGGCGAGGCGTTCCGCCTGATCCAGGAGGGCGACGCCCGCATGATGGTGGCGGGCGGCTACGACTCGCTCACCACCTGGGCGGATATCCTCGGCTTCGGCCTGCTGGGCGCGATGACCGACCGTTACAACGACAATCCCGCCAAGGCGTCGCGGCCCTTCGACGCCGACCGCAGCGGATTCGTCATCGGCGAGGGCGCGGTGGTCTTCGTGCTGGAGGACCTCGAGTCCGCGCTGGATCGCGGTGCGCCGATCCTGGGCGAGTTGCTCGGGTACGGGTCCACCATGAACGCCTGGCGCATCACCGACTCGCCACCGGATGGCTCGGGCGCGATCGAGGCCATGGAGTCCGCGCTCGGCGAATCCGGCTTGGGCACCGCCGATATCGACTACATCGCCGCACACGGCACCAGCACGCCGGGCAATGACATCTCCGAGACCCGGGCGATCAAGAAGGTCTTCGGCGACGACGCGTACCGGCTGGTGGTGTCCTCCCCCAAATCCATGACCGGGCATCTCACCGCCGCCGCGGCGGCGCTCAATCTGCTGGCGGCACTGGGCGCGCTCCGGGATGCGGTGGTGCCACCCACCCTGAATCTCGACACACCGGACCGGGCACTGGATCTCGACTACGTCCCCCATCACGCGCGCTCCATGCCGGTGCGCGCGGCCATGATCAATGCCCTCGCGTTCGGCGGTTCCAATACCTGC
The DNA here is from genome assembly GCF_044766925.1 of Nocardia sp. NPDC101769. Taxonomy (NCBI): domain Bacteria; kingdom Bacillati; phylum Actinomycetota; class Actinomycetes; order Mycobacteriales; family Nocardiaceae; genus Nocardia; species Nocardia sp. NPDC101769. The sequence goes on from NZ_JBIWMX010000032.1 coordinate 78,781, forward strand.
CTCGTGGTGGGCACACCCCAGGAGCTGCCATGACCCCGTCCTACACCGTGCCCACCGCACTCCCGGCGCCCGCCGAAGTCCCGACCGCGGGTATCGGCACACCGGGATTCGACCGAATCCTGGAGGTGAGTCCCGGAATTCGCGCCGAGGCCCTGCTGAACGTGACCGGCACCCTGCCGTTCTTCGACACCCATTTCCCGCGCCGCCCCATCCTGCCCGGCGTGCTGCTGACCGAGAGCATGATCGCGCTGGCCGTGCTCGCGGCCGGTGATCCGCTGCTGCGGCTGCGGGCCGCCGAGGGGCTGCGCTTCCGGCGCTTCGTGACGCCCGGTGACCAGGTGCGCATCACCGTCGAAACGGCCGGTGCCGGCGCGGATCCCGCCGAATCCCGGTGGAAGGCCACCGCTCGCGTCGGCGAGGCCACCGTCGCAGCCGTCCGCACGCTGCGCCTGGTCCGCGGGCCCGTCGCGGAAGCGTATGGGAGCGCTGCGGAGGCGAATGGGCGCACCGCCGAGGCGAAGTCGTGAACGCGCGACGCGTCGTGATCACCGGGATCGGTCTGGTCACGGCGCTCGGCGAAGGTGCGGACGAGACCTGGTCGGCGATCGTGGCCGGGCGCACCGCCATCGGCCCCCTGCGCGCCTACGATCCGTCGCCGCTGCGCACCCGGCTCGGCGCGGAGATCCCCGACTTCGATCCCAGCCGGTTCCTCTCGCTGCGCTCCATGCGGACCTCCACCCGCGGCGACCAGTACGGTGTCGCGGCGGCCACCCTCGCGCTGCGGGACGCGGGACTGGAGGAACGCGACCTCGGCCACCGCACCGGCCTGTATCTCGGTGGGAACAAGGACATCTGCCAGCGCGACGACTCGATCGCCGATATGGAGGCCATCCGCGGCGCGGACGGCGGACCGGACATGCGGCGGCTCGGGGAGCTGGCCCGCTCGATCGTGCCGCCGCTGGCGTACGTGGAGGGTTTGCAGAACGGCGGGACCTACCACATCTCCTCGCTGTTCGGCCTGCGCGGACCCAATGCCTTCTATGCGGGCGCGGCGGATTCCGGGGCGACCGCGATCGGGCGGGCCATGCGGGCGATCCGCCGGGGCGAGGCCGACATCGCGGTGGCGGGCGGGTACGACGACGCCACCAATTGGTGGGCCATGGCCAAACTGGACGGGCTCGGGGTGCTCTCGCCGCGCAATGACCTGGGCGGCAGTGCTTTTCGCCCCTTCGACAAGGAGCACAGCGGTTCGGTCATCGGTGACGGCGCGGCGATCCTGATCCTCGAAGAGCGTGATCGGGCACTGCGACGCGGCGCGCGCTGTTATGCCGAGCTCTCGGGCTACGGCATGGGCAATGACTGTGTGCGCGTACCCGCCTCCGATCGGGACGGACAAGGACTGGCCCGCGCCATCTCGACGGCTCTGTCCGACGCCGGAGCGTCGGCGGTGGACGCCGTGTTCTCCCACGGCTGCGCCACGGCGCTCGGCGATGCCGGCGAGGTGCGCGCCCTGCGCACCGCCCTCGGTCCCGAGGCCCACAAGGCCGCGGTAACCAGCGTCAAACCACAGACCGGTCACTTGGTGGGCGGAGCCGGTGCGCTCAATGCCGCACTCGCTGGGCTGTCCCTGGACTCCGGGGTCGTGCCCGCCACCGGCAACCACGAAACACCCGCGCCCGGCTGCGATCTCGACATCGTGTCCGGCGCCGCGCGCCAGGCGAATCCGCGGGTCGCGCTGGCCCTGGCCCGCGGCCTCGAAGGCCAGGCCGTGGCGCTCACCCTCACCGCATCGAACTGACCGACAGGAACTTCGGCCATGCACGAAACCCCTCATCCCGCGCCGCACCGGCGCATCGTGATCACCTCGCTCGGCGCGATCACCGCGCACGGCGTCGGCGCGGAGGAACTGTGGCAACGGGTGCGCGGCGGCGAGGTGGCCATTCGGCCGCTGCGCGACCTCGCGGTGCCCGGACTCGCTGGAGCCATCGGCGGCGAGATCCTCGACCCGCCGCGCCCCAAATACGACTACCTGACGCCGCTGGGTCTCACCGACCCGGAACCCGCCGTCGACTACGCACTCATCGCGGCCGAGGAGGCGATGGCGGGCACGGGTCTGGGCGTGCTCGAGGACGGCGCTCCACCACGACCGGACGCCCTGCCCGCACACCGGTGGGGGGTGGCGTTCGGCAGCTGCAACAGCGGAATCCGCAGTGCCGAGAAGGCGGTGCGCCGCGCGGTCGCCGCCGGCCGGTCCGTCGACGTGGACGGGCTGGGTCTCGGTGACGACCGGCATCTGCTGCTGGTGCCGCCACAGTTCTGCGCGGAGGCGCTCAGCGCGGCGTTCGGGCTGAAAGGTCCTGTGCTGTCGGTGAATACCGCGTGCGCGTCCAGCGCTCACGCGCTTGCGCACGCGGTCGAACAGATCCGCGCGGGCCGGGCCGACGCCATGCTGGTGGGCGGCAGCGACGCGCTCACCGAGATGGCCTACTACGGATTCACCAGCGTCGAATCGCTGTCCGCGCGCCCGGCGCGGCCGTATTCCCGTGATCGCGACGGGCTCTCGCTCGGCGCGGGTGCGGGCATGATGGTGCTGGCGGCCGCCGAGGTAGCGCTGGCCGCCGGTGCGCCCATCATCGCCGAGGTGCTCGGCTACGGCATGTCGGCCGACGGCTACCACGCCACGGCACCGCATCCGCAGGGCGCGGGCGCGGCCCGGGCGATTCGCCAGGCCATCGACACCGCCGGTCTCGCGCCCGAGGACGTGCCCTACATCAACGGCCACGGCACCGGCACCCCGAAGAACGATGCGGCGGAGAGCAATGCGGTACGAGCCGCACTGGGCGAGGCCGCGTCGGCGGTGGTGCTCAGCAGCACCAAGTCCATGATCGGTCACCTGCTGGGTGCGGCCGGGGCGGTCGAGGCCATCGTGACCATCCTCGGACTGCGCGATGAAATGGTGCCGCCGACAGCCGGTTTCACCGAGACCGACCCGGCCTGTGGCCTGGACCCCGCACCCGCGGCGCGGGCGCTGCCCATGCGCGTCGCGGCGTCGAACAACTTCGCGTTCGCCGGAGCCAATGCCTGTGTCGTGTACGGCCGGCCCGGTACCGCCCGCACCGAGGTCGATCCCGTCGCCGCCGACGAGGTCGTCGTCACCGGAATCGGGGTGCTGCTCGGCGGGGCATCCGATGCCGATCAGCTCTGGGACGCCTGGACCGGCGAAACCATGACGACGGAGCCGCACAAGGGATTACGGCTCGCCCGCGTCACCGCCGACCCGGGTGCCGATATTCCGGCCAAGGCTCGCCGGCGTATGGACCGCCTCGGGCAACTGGCGGTCGCGACCAGTCGGCAGGCGCTCGCCGCGGCCGGACTCACCGCCCACGAGGGCGTGGGTGTGGTCGTCGGCACCGGTATCGGGCCGATGAGCAGCATTTCCCGATTCTTCGAACCGACCGTGCTCGGCGGACCCGCCCAGGGCAGCCCCGCCATCTTCCCCAACACCGTCTTCAATGCCGCCGCCGGACAGGTGGCCATGGCCTTGGGGGCCAAGGGCCCGACCTCCACCCTGACCTCCGGCCACGCCGCCGGGGCCGCCGCCCTCGGGACCGCGTTCGACCTGCTGCGCGCCGGACGCGCGGACGCCGTGCTGTGCACGGGCGCGGACGAACTGTCCCCCTATGCCCTCGACGCGTACCGGGGCGCGGGGCTTTTCACCGGCCGCCACGGCCGGGACTTCCGGCTTGCCGAGGGCAGCGTCACCCTGCTGCTGGAGCGGGCCTCGGCGGCGCGGCAGCGGGGCGTCACCCCGATCGCGGTGCTCGCCGGATACGCCACCACCTCCGATGCCCTGGGCATCGCCCGGTGGGATCCGCGCGGCCGCGGGGTGGAACGGGCCATGCGCGACGCCCTGGCCGCGGCCGGGGCATCCCCCGTCGACCTCTCCGCCGTCTGGACCGCCGCGGCGGGCGTGCCCGTGGTGGACGGCCCGGAGCGACGTGCGATCGACCGGCTCGGTCTCGGCGCGAATTGCGCCCGGCCCGAGCCGAAGCGGGTTCTGGGCGATCCCATCGGCGCGGGCGCGCAACTGGCCGCCGCGCTGGCCATCACCGCCTGGCAGCGCGGCGGCGACCACGGCCCGGTGCTGGTCAACGGTTCCTCGCTGGGCGGCACCCACACCAGCTTCGTGCTGCGGCATCCCGCCGCGGTCATCCACTCGTGAACGGAGACACCACATGCCGAATCTCGAACCACGTCACGTCTCGATCCTGGCCACGGGATCGTTCCTGCCCGGCGACCCGATCGACAATGCCACCCTGGAGCGCCTGTGCGGCACACTGCCCGCCGAGGTGCTCGACAATATCCAAGTACGCCAACGGCATTGGATGATCGATCCCGCCACCGGCAAGCACGGCAGCGGCACCAACGCCATGGCCGCCACCGCCGCGCGACGCGCCCTCGCCCGCGCGGACATCGATCCGGCGGAGGTGGATCTGCTGGTGGTGTCCTCGGCCAGCCCCGAATACCAGCTGCCGGCGGTGGTCACCTACGTACAGGAGCAATTGGGCCTGGCCCACTGCGCTTCCATCGAATTCCGCGCCGCCTGTACGGGTTTCGTGCAGGGACTGGACTACGCGCGGCGCATGCTCGCGGACGGCACCTACCGCACCGCCGTGGTGATCGGCGCGGAGGCGATCTCCCCGCTGCTGGCCCCGATGTACCTGGGCATGGACCCGGAGTCGGTGCGCATGCGCGACCGGCTGGTCATCAACTCCTTCGGCGACGGGGCCGGGGCGGTCGTGCTGCGCGCCGGGGAACCGGGCAGCGCCGACCCCAACGGCGAATTCCAGTTCGCCACCGCCTGTTTGGGCGGTGACCGCAAGCCCGGCATGCAGATCGTGGGCGGCGGCACCCACGAGCCCGTGGCCGATCAGGCCAAACGCAAGCGCCTGGTGGAGATGAAGCTCGATGTCTCCGGGACCGCCACCTTCGGCCCGAAGGTCTTCGTGGCGGGCATGCGCGACATGCTGACCCGCACCGGGCTCACGGTGGCCGAGATCGACGCCTGCGTGCTGCCCGAGGGCAATGCCGACTACTTCACCGCCGAATTCGATGCCGCCGGAGTCTCTCCCGAGGACCAGGCGGTGCTGGCCAAGAACATCGTGGAGAACCTCGCGACCGTCGGCGCGACCGGCTCCGCCGCCGTGCCGCTGGCCCTCGACGAGGGCTGGGTACAGGGCCGCGTCCGGCCGGGCGACCGGGTGCTGCTGCTGGCCGTGGAGGCCAGCCGCTACCTGTACGCCGGTCTGTCGCTGCGCTGGGAAGCACCCGCGCCGGGTGAGGAGACCACGAATGTCCACGCCTGAGCCGGTTTTCACCCCCGAGGACAATGCCCGCATCATCCGGCGCGTGTTCGACGAGTTCGTCAACGAGGGCGACTTCTCCGTGGTCGACGAGATCTACTCGCCGGACATGGTCGATCACCAGCCCCTGCCCGGCGCGCCGGAGGGGACCGAGGGCGTCAAGTACACCATCGCCGGTCTGCGCCAGGGTTTTCCGGACCTGCATGTCACCATCGAAGCGCTCAGCGCGCACTCCGACTACGTGGTCATCCACAACACCTGGCGCGGCACCTTCACCGGTGAGTTCCTGGGAATGGACCCCACCGGGGAACGGATCGAATTCCACGGTGTCGTGGTGTGGCGGCTCGCGAACGGCCTGATCGCCGAGCGCTGGGGCATCGGCGTCGAGTCCTCCATGCTGGAGGCGCTGGGCCTGGGCTGGCTGATGTCCGGCGCGTTGGCCCGCAAGGGCCGACGCCGCGGCGGCGGGATGGATCTCGCGGATCTGGCGGCGGCCGCCACCGCGTTGACCGCGACGGAACAGCCGTGATGGACCGGCCATTCACCGTCCTGATCTCCGGCGGCGGCATCGGCGGCCTGGCCGCCGCACTCGCCCTGCGGGAACGCGGCATGGGCGTGCGGGTGTTCGAGCGGGCCACCGAACTGCGCGATGGCGGTGCCGGACTGCACATCTGGACCAATGGCACCATCGCGCTGCAACGGCTGGGCGTACTCGACGAGGTGCTGGAAACCGCGCCGATCCAGCACATCACCCACTTCGGCACCTGGCGCGGTGACCTTTTCGGCGCGTGGCCGGTCGGCGACTTCATCGACCGGTACGGCGCTCCGACCATCGCGGTCGAACGCTCGGTGCTGCATCGGGTGCTCAGCGCGGCGGTGTCGGCGTATCCGACGGATGCCGAGATCCGCACGGGCGCTGGAGTTGTCGGCTTCGAACAGGACGACGCCGGCGTCACGGTGGAACTGTCCGATGGTGAGCGGGTGCGCGGCGACGTTCTCATCGGCGCGGACGGTATCAATGGCGCGGTGCGCCCCGGACTGCTCGGCGAGCACCCGCCGCGCTACACCGGCTACATCGCCTGGCGCGGCAAAGCCGAACTGCGACACGAGAAGATCCCGCCGGGCACCTTCTACGCCCTGTTCGGTCCCGGTACCCGCTTCACCTTCTACGACGTCGCACCCGGCGTCGTGCACTGGATGAGCGTCGCCAACGGCGCACCCGGCGGCCGCGATACGGGCGACGTCCGGGCGATGCTGCTCGAGCGCCATCACGACTGGATGCCGCCGATCGCGGACATCCTGGAAGCCACGGCGCCGGAGGCCATCATCCGCAGCGATGTCCTGGACCGGCCGCCGGACCGGCGCTGGGGGTCCGGCCGGGTCAGCCTGCTCGGCGACGCCGCCCACCCGATCACCTTCAATATCGGCCAGGGCGCGTGCCAGGCGCTCGAGGACGCGCTGGTGCTCGCCGAGGAACTGGACACCACCGATCCCGTGAACGCGTTGTGCCGCTATGAGAAACAGCGCCGCGCCCGCACGGCCGGTTTGCAGCAGGTCGCCCACCGCATCGGCCGACTGGGCGCGCTGGAGCACCCCCTGCTCATCCGGCTGCGGGAACTCGGCATGCGCGCGGTGTGGCCGCGGCTGGTGTTCCGGATCGCCGAGCGCGACCAGATCGCCTACGCCACCCGCTGGCGCACGCCGGTGAAACCACTGCCGGACAGAAGTTTTCAGACAGACGGAGCATGACATGAAGCAATCCCAAACGGAGAGCGACTTCTTCGGCGACTTCGCCGAATCCTGGTGGGAAGACGATTCCGCCATGAAGGGGCTCACCTCCTTCCAGCGTCCGCGCTTCGAGTACTTCGACCGATTCGTGAAGGACTGGTCGGGCAAGAAGGTTCTCGACGTCGGCTGCGGCGGTGGCTTCACCACCGAGTACCTGGCCGGGCGCGGGGCCGTGGTCAGTGGGATGGACCCGTCCGCCCGCCTGGTCGCCGCCGCCCGAGCGCACGCCGAGGCGACCGGCAAGGCCATCGAGTACGCGGTCGGACGGGCCGAGGCGCTGCCGTACCCCGACGCCACCTTCGACGCTGTCACCTGCGTGGACGTGCTCGAGCACGTCGACGATCCGGCGCTGGCGGTCCGTGAGATCGCCCGCGTGCTGCGCCCCGGCGGAATCTTCTGCTACGACACCATCAATCGCACACTCATGGCCCGGATCGTCATGATCTGGATCCCCGAGTACCTCACCGGCATGGTGGCCCGCGGCACCCACCATCACCACCAGTTCATCAAGCCCGCGGAGCTGCGCCGCCACCTCGACGCGGCGGGCCTGACGCCGCTGGCGAAGCAGCGCGGGCTGACCATTCTCGGCAAACGGCGCGACGGCAACCTGCTCATGTTCACCACCCCGGACCTGTCCGCCACCTATATCGGCGCGGCGGTGCGGTCGTGAAGGCGGTCTTCTACCGGCGCTACGGCGACGCGTCGGTCCTCGAATACGGCGAACTGCCGGTGCCCAAGATGGCGCTCGACGGGGTACTGCTCGACGTCAAGGCGGCCTCGGTCAACCCGATCGACTGGAAGGCGCGCGAGGGCTATCTGGATCCCTTCGCCGACACCGTGTTCCCCATCGTTCCCGGCGCCGACGTATCCGGGGTGGTGCGCGAAATCGGCATCGGCGTCACCGAATTCGCCGTGGGCGACGAGGTCGTCGGCTGTGTCCGCGAGGACTATCTGAGCCGGGGTGCCTTCGCCGAGGTCATGCCCGCCCCGGTGCGAGCGCTCGCGCTCAAGCCGGCGACGCTGGGCTGGGCCGAGGCCGCCGCCATGCCGCTGGCCGCGCTCACCTCCTACCAGGCACTGGTGCGGGTACTGGATGTGCGACGCGGCGAGACGGTGCTGGTGCACGGCGCGGCGGGCGGCGTCGGCAGCGTCGCGGTGCAGCTGGCGGTGCACCTGGGCGCACGCGTGATCGGCACGGCCAGCGACCGCAATCACGCCTTCCTGCGCGAACTGGGCGCCGAGCCGGTGAATTACGCTGTGGGACTGTCTGATTCGGTACGCGCGCTGGCCCCGGACGGGGTCGACGTGCTGCTCGACGCGGTCGGCAAGCGCATTCAGCGCACGGTGCTGCCGCTGCTCGCCCCGCACGGCCGGTTCGCCTCGGTGGTCGATCCCAAGGCCCGCGAACTCGGCGGCGCCTACGTGTTCACGCGACCCGACACCGGGGATCTGCCGGTGGTGGCCGCGCTCGCGGGCAAGGGCGTGTTCCGGGTGCCGGTCGGCGCGGTCTACCCGCTGTGCGACGCCGCGCAGGCGCACTTGCTCAGTCAGGGCGGGCATGCCCGCGGAAAGGTGGTGGTCGCGGTGGACGTGGCCGCCTGTGCGGAGGAAAGACCTTACGATGAACGGTAATTCGATGCTTTTCCGCCGCACCCAGGCGATGGTTCGGCAGGCGGCGTGGTCCCAGGCGCTGGCCCGCGTCGCGATCGGCACCGGCATGCTCACCGCGCCCGGGGCCGTCGCGAAGTCCTGGTCCGGCGAGTACGACGAGGACGCGTCCTCGCTGCCGACCCGCGCGTTCGGCACCCGGGACGTGGTGATCGGGCTCGGCACCCTGTGGTCGCTGCGGCGCGGACATCCGGTGCGGCACTGGTTCGTCCTGGGCGTCGCGCTCGAACTGGTGGATGCGACAGTGACGCTCAACAAGCGCGCACGCCTCGGCCTCACCGGGCCACCGGACAGCTGGGAGTTGCTCACCGCGGCCGGATTGGCGGGCGGAATTATGGTAGCCGCGGCCTTGCGCGAGTAATACCTGACCAATTCCGCTTATATCCGATCACAGCCCACACCGGGCGGGAACTGGCCATCGTGACAATCACAGTTCGGTGAAACCTGTTGTGCCGCAAGGTGCAACATACTGTTCACGACACCTTGCGACGATAACTACGCCGAGGATTCTTCCCATGAATTATTTCTTACTGTCCGCCATCGGAATTTCAATCATGACGACAGCGGTTGTCTACGGGACGGATTTTTTCTGTGCCCTGGTGCTGCGCACGGCATTGGCCCGCATCGACGATCGCGCGCTGACCGCCGCCACCGGACGCATTCACGAAGTCGCCGACAAGCGCATGCCGATTCCCGGCGCCATCGGCGTGGTCGCGGCGGTCGTCGCCGCCGGGGCCGCCTTCCTGGACGGAAAGGCGGCCGCGGGCATTCTCGCCGCGGCGGCCGTGGTCGCTCTGGCCATCTGGCTCGGCATCTACGCGCGGGTCAGCGCGCCGGTCAACAAGGAACTCACCGCCGCGGTGTTGGCCGACCGGGTGCCGGTCGACGTCCGGGACATGCAGCGCACCTGGGACAGCGTCATCGTGGTCCGCGTGATCCTGCAGGGAATCGCCCTGGTCGCACTATTTCTCGCGGCGCTCTCGGTGTAATCGAGTGCGCCGCACCGTAACCCTCCGGCGCATTCGCGCGTGACGGCGGGAAATGAAGGCGTGGTACATGATTCAGTTCAAACTCCTGGGGCCCGTGCAGCTGCACGTGCACGGCAAGATCGTGGACCTGGGCCCGCCCCGGCAGTGCAGCCTGATGGCCGCACTGCTGGTGGATTCGGGCCGGCCGCTGTCGATCGACACCCTGATCGACCGGGTCTGGGGCGACTCCCCGCCGGCCGCGGCGCGCGATGCCGTCTACACCTACGTCGCCCGGCTGCGCGGCCTGCTCACCGAGGCCACCTCCGGCACCGGCGCGGAACCGGTCCAGGTGAACCGCGGCCCCGGCGGCTACATGCTCTCCACCCCGCCGGAATCGGTTGACCTGTGGCACTTCATGGATCTGGTCGACCGGGCCCGCGCCACCGATATCGACGATCCCGATCGGGTCGAGCGGCTGTCGGCCGGGCTGAACCTGTGGAACGGCAGTGCCATGACGGGTCTGGACAGCGAATGGGCCCGGCGGCTCAGCGAATCCCTGCACCGGCTCAAGCACGAGGTGACCGCGGACTGGGCCGACGCGGAGATCAGGCGCGGCAATCATTCGCTGGTCATCAACCGGCTGCACACCGCGCTGCTCGAGGAACCGCTGGTGGAAGGGTTGCAAGAGCGGCTGATTCGCGCCTACTTCCTCCATGGCGAGACCACCCAGGCGCTGCGGCAGTACGAGCTGGCGCGGCGGCTCATCGCCGACGAACTGGGCGCGGACCCGAGTCCGGTCATGCGGGATCTGCACAGCCGCATCCTGCGCGGCGACCTGCCCGAGCTGGACGCACCGGCCTACCCGCCGCTCACCGTCCGCGCCGAATCCGGCGGGCTCCGGCCGCACGCGCCGGCCGTCGCGCCCGATACGCTGCCGCTGCCTCCGCTCGGATTCAGTGGCCGGGACACGGAACTGGCGACGCTCACCGGCATGCTGACCGACGATCCCGCACCGCGGCCGGTGCTGGTGACCGGCGGCGCGGGGGTCGGCAAAACGGCGCTGGTCCTGCAAGCGGCGGACTGCCTGCGCGACCGCTTTCCCGAAGGACTGCTGTACGCCGACCTCGCCGAGGGTCCGTGCACCACCCCGGAGACGGTGCTCGGACGGCTGCTCACGGCGCTGGGCATACCGGCCGCAGCCATGCCGAAGTCCTTGGCCGAGCGGGTCAATCTGTACCGGGCACGGCTGGCGCATCGGCGGGTGCTCGTCGTTCTGGACAATGCCGCCACCGAATCCCAGGTCATCCCGCTGCTGCCCCCGGGCGGCGTCGGCACCGCCCTGATCACCAGCCGATTCGCCCTCGGGCTCACCACCGTTCGCACCTTCGTCCTGCACGAGCTGTCCCGCACCCAGGGACTGCAGATGCTGGTCGCCACCGTCGGGCGCGCCCGCGTGCTGCCCGAATGGGAGGACGCCGGGACGGTCGCCGAACACTGCTCCGGCATTCCGCTGGCCTTGCGCGCCGTCGCCTGCCGCATGACGACGCGGCCCCATTGGACCTTCGCCCACATGCTCGCCCGGATCAGCGATGAACAGCGCCGCCTCGAAGTGGTGTCGTATCAGGCGCTGGACATGCGCGCGAGCCTCGATCTCACCTTCGACCGGCTCGACCCCACCGCCGCCGGATTGTTCCGGGAACTCGGTCGCCGGATACCGGCCGGCACCGAGTTCACCGCAGCGGCATTGGCCGATCTGCGCGTCGATCAGGTGGAGGACGCCCTGGACCGTCTCGTCGATGCCTACCTGCTGTCCGAGGTCGGTCGCGACGATGCCGACCGCACCCGCTACCGAATGCTCGACATCCACCGCATCTACGCCAAGAACCTCGGAGACTGACCATGTCGCGTTCCGTGCAACACACCACCCCCTACCCCTACCCGGACACCCTGTTCCATCGCGTCCTCGGCTCCCGCGACTATTGGGAGCAGCGCATTCGCGAAATCGACGGCCCCGACGCGGAATTGGCCGCCTTCGATGCCACGGACGGCCTGGCACTGGTCACCGTGAACACCGTCATCCCGGCCTCGGCGCTGCCCGGTCCGGCCGCGACCTTCCGACCCCACGGGGTGCGCTACCGCTACAGCGAGTCGTGGTACGAACCCGAGGACGGCGTGGCCCGGGGACGGATGCAGGGGCAGGTGGAAGGCATGACCATCTCGCTCAACGCCGATCTGGTGGTGCGCCGCATCGAGATCGGGTGCGAGTTCACCATGTCGGGCTCGATCGAGGCGCGAGTTCCCTTGATCGGCAGGCTGATCGAGGCCGATATGAGCAAGACCTTCACCAGCACCGCCGCAGCCATCGACGAATTCACGATGAAGTGGCTGGAGAACGCGGAATGAACGATCCGGTGCTGATTACCGGGGCGACCTCGGGCCTCGGTCTGGAGACGGCGAAATGCCTCGCCGCCAAGGGTATTCCGCTGATCCTCGGTTGCCGCGACCCGCAGCGGGCCGAGACCGCAGTTCAGCGGATCCGCGCGCACGCGCCCGATGCCAGGATCGAATCGGTCGAACTCGAGCTGGCCTCGCTCGATTCGGTCGACGCCGCCGTCGAGGAACTGCACCGCCGGAAGAATCCGCGACTGGGCGCGGTGGTGTGCAATGCCGGCCTCCAGATCGTGGACCGCGTGCGGACCTCCCAGGACGGCCATGAACTCACTTTCGCGGTCAATCACCTCGGGCATTTCGCGCTCGTCACCGGGTGTGCCGATCTACTCGCGCCGGGCGCGCGGGTCGTCGTGGTGTCCAGCGATGTGCACCAGGGGCCACGCAAGTCCATGGGATTCCCCGCGCCGCGATGGCGTCACCCTCGGGAGCTGGCCGACCCGGACGACGGGCGGGACTCCGGCGCGGACGGCCGAATCCGTTATGCCACCAGCAAACTCGCCAATGTCTATTTCACCTATGAGCTCGCGCGACGTTGGCACGACCGGGGTATCACCGCCAATGCCTTCGATCCCGGGCTGATGCCGCAGACCGGGCTCTCGCGCGGCTACCCCGCTGTGGCGCGCATCGGATTCCGTTTCCTCGCACCCGTGCTCATTAAGGTCATGCCCATCGCCCGCACCGTCACCCGGTCGGCAGCGGACCTCACCCGGCTGGTCACCGCACCCGAACTCGCCGACACCACCGGAAAGTACTTCACGGGGGCGGCGGAGGTGCCCAGCGCACCGGAGTCCTACGACGAGGAGCGAGCCGCCGAACTCTGGCGGGTCTCCGAAGATCTGGTCCGGACCGCGCGACATGTGCCGTCCGCCGAACGGCCGTGAGCCCCATGCTGACTCGAATCGCGCTCTTCGCCTCGCACCGCGCGCGGGCCGTACTGGCGATGGCGGGGCTGGCCGCCGTGCTCTGCTACGCCGTCGGCTGGTCCGCGCCGATGCACCTGCAGTCCGGTGGCTTTCAAGCGCCCAACTCCGAATCCACGTGGGTAGACCACTATCTCGAACAGCATTTTCCGGGTGCCGCACCGAACGTCGTGCTGCTGCTCACCGCGCCCGACGGCATCGACGGTCCGGCCGCCACCACGGTGGGACAGCAGCTCACCGATGAACTGCGCGCCGATTCGGATCTGCGAGGCGTGCAGTCGTATTGGAGCGTCGCGACCGAGATGCGGCCCGCCCTGCGCAGCAAGGATCAGCACAGCGCCGTCATCGTGGCCTTCGCGCGCGGCGATGACACCGCCGCGCCCAAGGTGGCCGACGCCGTCGCCAAGAAGTACGACGGAAGCCGCGACGGGGTCGAGATCCGGGCGGGCGGTGAAGCGGTCGCGCTCGCCCAGATGAGCCGCCAGGTGACCCTCGATCTGGTGCTCATCGAATCGATTGCCGTCCCGCTGGCCGGTCTCGCCCTGGTGCTGGTGTTCGGCAGCCTGATCGCCTCCATGCTGCCGCTGCTGGTGGGTGTAATAACAATCGGTGCGGCACTGGCGGTCCTGCGCGGGCTGGCCGCCGTCGGGCATGTCTCGATCTTCGCGTTGAACATGACCACCGCGCTCGGGTTCGCAGTGGCGCTCGACTCCAGCCTGTTCATGGTGAGCCGGTTCCGGGAGGAGATCGCGGCGGGCGCTGACACCGTCGAGGCCGTGGTTCGCACGGTGCGCACAGCCGGGCGCACCGTGTTGTATTCCGGTCTGACCGTGGCCCTGTCGCTGTCCGCGCTGCTGGTGTTCCCGCTGTACTTCCTGCGCTCCTTCGCCTACGCGGGGCTGGCCGTGCTCGCGGCGGCGGTGTTCACCACGCTGTTGGTGCTCCCGGCGGCCCTGGCACTCATGGGTTCCCGGGTCGACGCCTGGGATGTGCGGCGGTTCCTGCGCCGCCGTCTCGGACGCCCCGACCCGGTGCCCGTTCCCGTCGAAGACGACCGCTGGTACCGCTTCGCCATGGGTGTGATGCGCCGTCCCGTGCTGTGGATCACCGCTGTAGTGGCGGTCCTGTTGCTGCTCGGATCGCCGTTCCTCACCGTGCGTTTCGGCTGGGCCGACGATCGGGTGCTCGCCTCCGGTTCCAGCCGCGATGTCGGCGACGCTTCCCGATCGGACTTCTCCGAGAACCTGACGGCGGGCATCCTGGCGATCCTGCCCGATGATCACGGCGACATCGCGGCGGTCGGCGACTACGCGAAAACGCTGTCCCGGATTCCCGATGTCACGTCGGTGCTGTCCAGTGCCGGGGCCTACGCCGGCGGATTCCAGGTGGCCGGACCACAATCCGCGCTGGCCGGCGACGCGGGCACGTATCTGCGGATCGGCACCCGCCTCGACCCGTACGCGACGGCGGCGACCACTCAACTCGACCGCCTGCGCGCGGTGCCCGCCCCGGGCCGGGTGCTCTTCGGCGGACCGGCGGCCCGCAACGCCGACTCGGTGTCCACACTGGCGCGGCGAGTTCCCCTGGCGCTGAGCATGATCGCGGTGTCGATGTTCCTGGTGCTGCTGATCTTCACCCGCAGTGTAGTGCTGCCGATCAAGGCATTGGCGCTGACGGTGCTGTCGCTGGCGGCCACCTTCGGCGCGATGGTGTGGATCTTCCAGGACGGACACCTCTCGGGCGCACTGGGATTCACCTCGACCGGGTATCTGGTCCCGACCATGCCGATCCTGATGTTCTGCCTGGCCTTCGGCGTATCCATGGACTACGAGGTGTTCCTGCTGTCACGCATTCGAGAGGAGTATCTCGCCTCCGGCGCGACCGGTCGCGCCGTCGCCGTCGGAATCGCCCGCACCGCAAGGATATTCACGGCCGCGGCGGCCTTGCTGGCCATCGCCTTCGTCGGAATGGTGTTCTCCGGGGTTTCCTTCGTCCAGCTCTTCGGTCTGGGACTCACCCTGGCCGTGCTGGTCGACGCAACGATCATCCGCACCATCCTGGTCCCGGCGCTCATGCAGACCATGGGCCGCCTCAACTGGTGGGCTCCGGGCCGGCGGCGTCCGGAACCAGCCGTCGTCCGAGGGTAATACCCACGAACCGTGTGGGCCCGGCGTTGTCGCCGGGCCCACACGGTTCGGGACCGTCGGCGGTTCAGTCGCCCTGCAGCAGGAGCCGGAACGACGAATGAGCGGGCGTCAACGGGGCGCGAAAGTCCTTCTCGTCCAACGTCAGTATGTCGTTGGCGAGATAGCGCTCGGCAAGCACGACATTGACCGCATCGGCCAGGTCGAGTCGGCGGCCGCGGTACTGTTCGATGATCTTCTGCGCGACCCGGAGGCCGTCGCGGTCGACTGCGGGAACGAGCACACCACCCTCCTCGGCCGAGGTGAGCAGGTCGTCGAGTACGAGATCGGCTGTGCGACTGTCCTTTCCGAATCGTGCGATCAGCAGATGATCGATCTCGTCGAGGACGAATGGCGAGACGACGGCAACTGACGTGGCGAGGTACCCGCGAGCCCGGTCATGCACTTCGGCGGCGCGATCGTAGGCGGCGATGATGGCCGAGGTGTCGGCGATGAAGAAGCTCACCCGCCGTATGCCTCCCCGAGCATGTCCTCACTGTTGGCAGCAAACCCCGGATCGCAGGAATCGAACGACGGCCACGGGCGAGTGCGACGGACCTTGTACGCCCGCAGCAGTACAAGGTCGATACCCTCCCGGATGAGGTCAGCCTCCGATCGCCCCGATGCCTCAGCGACCTCCTTCAGACGGGCAGCCTGTGCGGGATCAGATACACGCTCGTCTTGGCCTTCATGAACGCAGGGCACTGCCAGGCCCGTGCATTGCGCGGAAAGCGACAGAGCCGCAGGTCATTGACCTGCGGCTCTGTCATTCTGTGGACCTGACGGACCAGCATACGAACCGGGCCGTGCTGGTGGACGGGCCGGACATCATGATCCGCGCGGTGGGTTCCCGGCAACCGGTCGGTGGTGATGCCCGATGAACGGGCACGACGACAACCCGACTGCGGATGGGGCCGCGTTTGGTGGCGCGGTTGGGCCGACGGGCGCTCGGCGTTCTATAGCCGCTACCCCAAACGCCGAACAGGAGAACGGCATCCGGGCCGCTCGGGCGCACATTCGAGGCGCGGGGCCGAAATCCAGAATGAATATCAATACTTATACATATTCCCTCGTGGGACCGCACGACGGCCGTTGTGTGCACCGGGGCGGGCACCCGGACGCCGGTCCCTGGTTCCGTCTCCTCGACCGCGACCGACGGCTTCTCTCCCTCCTTGCCGAACACAAGGTGCTCACTACCGACCAGATCGCCGCGCTTGAGTTCGCCTCCGTGCGCCGCGCACAGGACCGGCTACGAAAACTCCGCGAGATGGGCATGCTCTTCGCCTTCCGCGAATCCCTCTACGGCGGCGGAACCAGCCAAACCCGCCATGCCCTCGGCTATCCCGGTGCACGCTTGATCGCCGCCCAACGCGCCGAAAAGCCACCGGCCCCAAGCACGCATGCCGTCATGCTCGAACGCCTGGCCTGCTCACTTACCCTCGAACACCGTCTCGGCATCAACAACTTCTTCACCGCCCTGGCCGCCCACCGCAACCCCACCCGCCACCGCGACACCCGGCCCTCCACGCGGATCGAAGGACTGACGCAATGGTGGTCGGAACGCCAGTGCGACAACTACTTTCGCATTGACAAGTACAACGGCGAAACGGTCCAACCACGCCCGGACGGGTACGGCTGCTGGGAGCAAGGCGGGCGGGCGGTGCGGTTCTTCCTCGAATACGACACCGGCACCGAATCCCTTACCGTCCTCGCGCGCAAAGTCGCCGTGTACCAGAATTTTCCGACCGACGACTTCGGCGTCCTGCTGTTCTCTCTCCACTCGACCCGCCGTGAAACCGCGGCACGTGCCGCGCTCCATAAGGCGCTGTGCGGTTACGAACGCACTCCCGTGATCGCTACCTCGGCCCGCGATTACTCTCATCCAGACGACCCCGCAGGCCCGATCTGGTCTCTCCTCACAGTTCAGTCCGGCAGCACCGCAATGGAGCGCCTCACTCTGGCCGACCTGCCCGAGCGCGGCCCTCGCATCGCTCACCACGCAGGATTCGCCCAGCCCTACAGCGAGGCAGCCTTCGACCCCCACGATCCGGAATTCGCCGGAATCCTCATGCTGGACCGTAACCGGCGGGCCGACCCGCCCACGGCCAGGTGCATCGACTCCACCAGTGGATTCGACACCCCGACGCTCGACGACGATGGTGAGATCGAGATTCCGCCGGGGCACTGGCCGAGGCGCAGGACATAGTGGCGACCAGGACAAGGGTGGAGTTCGCATGGGTCGCACGAGGTCCGGCACGCGTTCTCGGCATTCGTGGAGCGATTGCTAACGGGGAGCTGTGGTCGGCCTCGTATAGCAAGGCGTAACCAGACTGCACGGACTGCCTGAAACCTGCGCAAGCGATTGGACTGTGAACAAAGTCAATGGATAGGGTGGGGTGATCGTGGAGAATAACGCCCACGGGGTCTCTTCCCTGTGGACCGGTCCCGACGTAGGCCCCAGCTGATTAGGAGGGCGCAGTGGCACAGTCGTCCGAGGTAGTCGTCACCCTGGCAGAAATCGCCAGACTGGCTGATGTCGGGCGTGCTGCAGTGAGCAACTGGAGGCGCCGTCACGGATCGTTCCCGACGCCGGTAGGCGGCACCGATGTCAGTCCACAGTTTTCCCTCGCCGAGGTCGAGGCGTGGCTGCGCGGACAAGGCAAGCTGGGCGAGATCAGTGATGTCGAGCGATTGTGGCCGAGCCTAGAGCACCTCGGCGATCTAGGGCAGGCTGGGCAGGTGATCGCGGCGATAGCGTTGCGCCGCGCACGAAGTGCGCCGCATCTCGTGTCAGTTCCCGAATTGAGTCTGCGAACCGATACCGAGCCATTGGCGCACCGGGCGTTGGCGGTGGCAGAGGCCGAGGAAACAGCGGGTGAGACGTTCGAGTATCTGCTCGGCCGGTGGCTCGATGTGCACGTTCGGCAGATCAGTACTACGCCGCGTCCACTCGCGAAGATGATTGCTACCCTCGCCGTCGAGACCCGCCTCGGTGAAATGTTGTCACCGGTCACGGTGTTCGATCCCGCTTGCGGTTCGGGGACCTTGCTCATCGCAGCCGCCGCGGCGCTGAACGTGGGTGAAGTACGTCTGGTTGGCACCGAACTTGATCCTGTCCTCTCAGCCCTGGCTGCCGCTCGACTTGCCACGGAGCTAGCGGCCGGAGCCAACGCAAATGACATCGTTGTCGATATCGCCACCGGGGACAGCCTGTTGGCAGACCCGCACTCGGACGTGGCGGCCGATTTCGTGGTCTGTAATCCACCATTCAATAGCCGGGACTGGGGCCACAATGTATTGGCAACGGATCCGCGGTGGAGTTTCGGGCTACCTCCGCGCAGCGAATCCGAGCTCGCTTGGGTCCAGCATGTGCTGGCACGTACTGCGCCGGGCGGCGCAGCGGTGGTTGTCATGCCGCCTGCGACGGCCTCACGTAAGGCCGGACGCCATATCCGGGGTGCGTTGGTGCGTTCGGGAGCGCTGCGTGCGGTGATCGCACTGCCAGCCGGGCTCGCCCCGCCGCACAGTGTCGCATTGCATCTGTGGGTACTACGGCGGCCGGACGCCGTCGCTTCCGACGCCCGCGAGGTGTCTCTGGTCGATGCCTCAGCGATCGAACGTCCGGTAACCGGCGATGACTGGGATACGCTGACAAACGCAGTGTTGGCAGGGATTTCGTCGCAGCAGGCTACGCCAGAGCAAGCCGTGGGGGCTGTCCGACATCGCCGCGTTGCAGCGGTCGATCTGCTGTCTGAGGATGTCGATCTCACTCCGGCTCGACACATTTTATCGAACGTCAACGGTGTTGTGCCGCAGTCGATTACCACGTCGTGGTCGGAGTTTGGCAAAGCGCTCGCCACTATAGCGGATGCACAGCGCATGTTGTCGACCTTGGGCTGGACGGCCTCGCCACAGGTCGGGACTACGACGATCGGTGAGTTGGTGCGTGCTGGCGCGGTCGACCTTCATGCTGGTCAAGCGCTCAACGCGGATTGGACGCATCTCCGGCCTCAAGCCGACACTGATCTGCCGCTGCTGACGGTGTCGGATCTCATGGGCGATGGCATTCCGCGGCAGTGGATCGCGCCGACGACGGTGCAGAGCGGCGCGTTGACGGTGACCGAGCCGGGCGATGTCGTTGTCGCAGGGGTGACGCGGGCATTCACTGCGTGGGTTGCCGACGAAGTGGCGACGGCGCTGGGGCCACAGTTGTATGCGCTGCGTGCCGATACCGACCGGCTGGATCCATGGTTTCTGGCCGGGTGCCTGCGGGCGCCTTCCAACGGACGCCAGGCCGGGACGCACACGTCGAGTTCGGCGCGTATCGACGTACGCAAGTTGCGGGTCTTACAGCTGCCAATCGATGAGCAGCGCCGCTACGGCGCGGTCTTTCGCCGAGTCTCCGAGTTCGAGCACTCCCTGGCAACCCTGTCAGGCATGGGAGAGTCATTGACTGCCGAGTTGAGCGACCGCCTGGCCTCGGGTGTGCTCGATCACTAATCGGTCAGCTCGTCGAGTACCTTCTCAACCTCGGGCCCGTAGCGGAGCTCGCGCAGGTAAGTGACCAGCTCCGACCATGCCTCTCGGATCGGGGCTGCCAGCCCGCCGGACAGGCATGCGATGGCTGCGTGCCCCTCGACCAGTGCGGTCAGTGCCGGTTCGCTTCTGCCGAAGGCCAGGCCGCATTCGGCGGCGCGCAGTCGACACAGTGTCGCCGTCATGGCGGCCTCGCTGGTCCTGTCGGCGGCGAGATCGTGGGCGATCTGCGTGTACAACTCTTCGGCTCTGCCGCACTCGCCTTCCAGTCGCAGTCCCTCGGCGGCGAGCAAGCGGGCGCGGCGAGCCTCAGCACGGTGCGGGCCCCATTGCTTGCGCACCGCCTCCGCCACGGCGGCCAAGGAGTGCAGAGCATCCGCAGGCAGTCCCGCATCGAGTTCATGTTCGGCACGAGTGCACAAGTCTCGGATGTCGCTGCGCTTGAGCCACATCGGCGAGGGGCCCGGTCGCGACGGATCGGGTTCGGCGGGCAGCGAGGGGTCGCCGTCCGGGAACCGGAACCGCACGGTCGGGTCAGGCTCGGGGCGTGGCGCGGGCACTGGCGCTGCACCGGGAGACGGCAAGAAGCGGGCCATCACGCCTCGGACCTGGGCCATGTCCGGGCGCTGGTGGGGATGCTTGGCGAGCATCTGCAGGACCAGATTGTCGAGGTCAGGGTGAATGTGGGGTACGTATTCGCTCAGCGACGGGGGTGCGGTGTCGAGGTGCTGGCCTGCCAGTCCGCGGACGTCGCCGGCGCGGAAGGGCATTCGGCCGGTGATCATTTCGAACACGACGCAGCCCAGCGCGTAAGTGTCGGTGCGGGGCTCGACGGGATCCTCCCGGATCTGTTCGGGCGCTTGATAACCCGGGCTGCCGAGGGTGCCGCCGTGCAGGGTGTAGCGGGTCGTTCCGGAGGTCAGGGGCAGAGCAATGCCGAAGTCGAGCAGGAAGACAGCACCTTCAACGGAGATCAGGATGTTCTGTGGCTTGAGATCTCGGTGCACGACCGGCTTCTGGTGTGCACACTCAAGCGCGTCGGCCACTTCCGTGGCAATCGCGACCGCGTAGTCCAGGGGCAGCGGGCTCGCAGTGAGCAGATACTCGCGCAGGTTTGTGCCGTTGATGTATTCCATCGCCAGGTAGGGAGTGCCGAGGTGGTCGCCGTGGTGAACGAGTTTCGGGATGGCCCGGTGGTTGATGGTCGAGAGCAGCTTGGCCTCGCGCTCGAACCGTGCGTAGACAACGTCGAGTTCGTCAGTGCGGAAGCGGGTGTCGACCGAGTCGATGAGCTCTTCGGTCGGTCGTAAGAACTTCACCGCGACACAGTGATTCGATTCTATGTCGCGTGCTCTCCATACCTCGGCCATGCCACCCTTGCCGATCGGCGACTCCAATCGGAAGCGGTACCCGATCAGCGCACTGCGGCGGAGGTTCCGCTCGTTCATTGCCCGCACCTTTCGGCACACAGCCCGCGATCGCCACCGCGACAAGCGGTGTCGGCACCAGCTTCGTTCTCGAACGCCGCGGCACAGCACCGCAACCGTGAAGCACTCTATCACCAAATATCGCGTTGACTATGTTCACACTCCATGCAATCGTTAGTTGGCACCACCACAGTCATGCCCTAACCGACACCGATCACGGGAGAGACAGTGACCACATGGCGCCCACCTGCGGGCACTGAAGGCTCGACCGGCCTCGTAAGGGTGAGCAGTGTGATCGCCCGGGAGGCGCCAGGCGACTGCCCGGTGCATACCGCCGTGCGGGTGCGGCCGCAAGTAAGGGCGAGCCGATACCGCGAACGCGCCACAGCAGCGTATGAGAATTTTGTGTTCGCCCCCTTGTTCCGCGCGCTGGACCGACTCGAGTTCGCAGCGAGCACATGCGAGGATGCTATCGCCGAGTTATGGCGCACCGCAGGACGATTCGATACCTCGGGCCCACCGGCTCATCCGGGGTTGCTGGTGTGGACCGAGGAGGTGCTCCAGCGCTATATCGACGCGCGTGCCCGCCGCCACGGTGCCGTCGATGGGGTCGGCGGCGAGTTACAACCTGTGAACACCGAATGGGTGGCTTGCTATGGGGAGATGCGAGACCGAGCCGACGTGCGGGGAATCCGCCGGTTCGAGCGCACCGCCTGGGGGCGGCGCTACAGCACAGTTGACGGGCAGCTGCGTGAGCTGTGGCTGCCCTCGATCGGCACGGTCCGTGACAATCGGCCCGACGCCGAACTCGCGGCGGCCGCAGCGGTTCTCGCGAAGGGCGGCCCCGCGGTCCTGGACAAGTGGTGGCTACCCTACAGCCAGCGGGGCGATCACACGCAGGCCCCGCAGAGCGTGCGCGTCGTCGGGTTCGGCAGCCTCGACGGCCGCGTCGAAGAACTCTTCGAAGGCGACCAGCACACCGTCGCCCAGGCCTACAAGACCCACACTGCACCGGTTTTCGCTCGCGCGGTCGGCACCGCCGATCCGATTGCGGGCTCCAGCTGTGTCGCCTGCAAAGCCATCGACGGATGCACCACGCTGGTGCGCACCGAGGCACTGTGGGGATCGCCGGTGCGAACGGGCCTGCGCAGGCCCCGGCGAAGCCTCTCCGTGTGGGATCTGCGCGTCCACACCCAATGCCCAGCGCGTTACCACCTGACCCGCCAGCTGAATCTGCGCGACAGTGATGGCGAATCACCGGCTATCCGCCGCGGGCGCGCGGTCGACGCCTGGCTGAACGAGCACCACAATCGGCCCGCGCCCGACGGCTGTCGCGGCGAGCCTGGTCCATCCGACCCTGGGCACTGGTCGGCGGGCGGGCACGAGTTGACCGGATCCGACGCCCGTGACGGCGCGGCGATGCTCCAGCGCCACCGGGCGCTCTGCCCGCTGGGACGCACGGAGTCATTCGCGGACTTCGAGGTCCAACGCCAGGTCACCACTTACGTTCCCGAGCTCGACGTGGTGGTGATCGCGACGCCCGATCTGCTCTACACCGACGCCGGAGGCTGGGTATGGCGGGAGACCAAGACGTCGCGCTCGCCGCTGTGGGACCGCGCCCCGCTGATGCGCACCTACCCCCAGTTGGCGATGGCCACCTTGTTGTTAGCCGCCGGCGCACTGCCGGGGGCTCCCCGGCGCGCCCGTGTCGAGTTGGAGGTGCTTACCCCGGATCGATGCGCGCTCGAGACGCT
The DNA here is from genome assembly GCF_044766925.1 of Nocardia sp. NPDC101769. NCBI lineage: Bacteria > Bacillati > Actinomycetota > Actinomycetes > Mycobacteriales > Nocardiaceae > Nocardia > Nocardia sp. NPDC101769. The sequence goes on from NZ_JBIWMX010000032.1 coordinate 101,839, forward strand.
GGATCCCAGCCGGTCCGATGTGGTCGACCAGGCACGCGAAGTGATCGCCGAGATGGCCGAGCCGCTGCTGTCCGATGAGCAGTTCGCGCCCCGGACCGATCAACACTGCCGTGACTGCGAAGTCCGTCGCTGGTGTGCGGCAGGGCGCGAATACCTGATTCCCGCAATCGATTCCGACACCGGCCAGGAGCATCGATGACCAACGCACTCACCGACGACGCGCTTGAGGACGTGGCATTGCTGCGCGCCATCGCGACCGCCGTCATCCGCCTGGCCGACGCGACGCAGCACGGTGTCTCGCTGCCCTACGACGCCGAAGCCGTGCGGGCACTCAACGCCACCGTGCTGGCCTGCCTCACTCGCGGCGCCGAGCCTCCGATGAGTCTGCCCGATCTGCTGCGATGGTGCCGGACCCGTCCGGTGGAGGATTGGCCGCTGGAGCTGCCCGCCGATGCATTCGGCCCTGAGGATCGGTTGCTCGATGAGATCTCCGGCGAGCCGACACAACTGTGTCACGAGTGGTGGGTTCAGGGACGCGACAGCGCCGCAGCCGAATTCGATCGCACGATCATTCGTGCCGCAATGCAGCTGTGCCAGCAGGCGTCCTCACCGGAGTCCTATACAGCCTTTCGCCGGCTGCTTGTGACCACACCGGTGTTGACCGCCGAGATCGGATTCGAGATCGCCACCGATCTCTACCTCGAACCTGTCCGCGCGCTGCTCGAACGGATCTATCTGCCCGCACCGGCTGGCTACTGCCGTGGCGGACGATTCATCACGTGCGGGCGCTGCGGCACGCTGCTGACTCCGACGATCGAGGGCGGCTGGTGGTGCGAACGTGACCAGTGCCGAAGCCGAGGCCCGGCACCGTTTGGACGCGAGCTCGTTGTGTCCGACGTCGGTCAGGTCAGTCACCTGGCGCGGCCGCTGCGACAATTCGTCACCGGCCCGGGGCTCGCCGAGATCGACCTCGAGGCACGGCTGAAGACGATGCGCGGTCTGCGCGTGCAGATGTGGCCGGGATACGACGCTTACGACATCCGAATCACCTTTCCCGACAACCACGTCTGGGCAGTTGATGTCAAGGATTGGGCCCACCCGGGTTTGCTCGGACGATCGGCCCGGCCGGTGCGGCCCGAACCGGGATACGACGAGGCGTTCTGGGTGGTGCCGCAGTTCCGCGTCGAGACCCGCCGCGACTACCTGGGCATCTTCGCGCGCAATCGACCCGCCCGAGCAGCCGGGCTGGAACTGCTGACCGACCGGCAGTTCCTGCGCGCGGTGGCTGAACGGCTCCGTGACTGCACACCTGCAAGCGCGACCGAGTTCACGGCGACCGTGCTCACCGCTACCGACAAGCCCACACTCCAGGGAGATCCTCATGCGTGATCGATCCGGCTGGCATCGCCCCGTCTCCGACGCACTCACGCCCTGGCCGACCGAATTCGCCCCGGTGCGCCCGGCACTGCTCTGCCAGGTCGAGCTGGGACTGCGGCTGCTCGAACGCTTGGACCTTGCCGCCCCCGCATCGGCGGTATGGCCGCTACTGGGCGGTTACCCCTTCGCCGCGGCCGCAGGCCTGCTCCGCGACGAAACCGAACGCCAACTGGTCACCAATGCCCGTCATCTGCTGTGGACTTTGCGACGCAACCGGATGTGGCAACACAGCCTCGACACGTATCGGCAACTGCCACAGCGCCTGCGCGGATACCGCTTGGCAGACAACTACGAACCAGCCTGCCGCATCGAACCGTTCCTCGCCGCCGATCGTTTCACTGTCTACGATCTAGCGCTGGAGACGACGCCATCGTTTCAGCGTTCGGTGTTGCCCCTCGCCCCCGCCGGGTCCAGCCGCTTCGTGGTGGGACGGCGCCTGCACAGTTCGGTCGCCATTCCCGATGAGCTCGTCTTTGCCCCCCTGGCCGGTCACGATCTGTCGCGAGCCCCGGCACCGGGGCCGCTGGAGATCCCGATGTCCGCACTCGCGGAAACCGCGCAGTGGATGGACGGGTGCGAGTCGAGAACCGGTACACGCCGCGGGAATTGGACACGTCGGCTCGACGAGCTGGAACTGGATACCCGCGTAGCCGACGGCACCGGCTTCGACCGCGCCACCGTCCTCAAGCTGGACCGGCTGGTCCATCTGGTCGGCATGGTTGGCGCTGGCAAGAGCACCTTGATGACGTTGATCGCGGTGTGGGGAGCGCGCCATGGTTTGCGCACCACTCTGGTGGTCGGTGATGTGGCCGAGCAGCTCGCACTCACCGACACCTTTCGCACGCTGGGGCTGCGCGCGGCACCGGTGCTGGGCACCACCACCCGCGAACGCCATGCCCAGCGCCTGCACCGGCGCATCGCCTCACGCACCGGACAGCCGCTGCTGTTGCACGACGACCCAGGATTCGCCTTCCTCTCGACGGTCTGCGTGCTCGATGCCCAACGCGGCCTGGAAGCCGCGCAGCCCCTGCGCTATGTCGATGCCCCGTGCACGGCACTGCATCCCACGCCCGCCCCGATGTCCCCTCCCTCGGCGCTCCCGCTCGGATACCGCGCCCAGGACACCCCTGGCATCGTCCCCGCCGACACCGGTGCTGGCGTGGACGCCAGGTCGGGAACCGGCGAGCCCGACCCCGACGATCGGCTCGGCGCCCCTCATGGGTGTCCGGTGTGGAGCCGATGCCCGCGCCATCACGGCGACCACGAGATGGTCGACGCCGAGATCTGGGTAGCCAACCCGGCGAGCCTGGTACAGACTGCGGTCCCACGCCACCTCAACGCCGAACGACTGCGCTACCTCGAATTGGCCTGTGCACGAAGCGATATCATGATCATCGATGAGGTCGACCGGGTCCAGATGCATCTGGATGACACCTTTGCCCCCGCCGCGACCCTGGTCGCGAGAGGACCGGAGTCCTGGCTGGACCGTTTGAGCACCCATAAGATCGCCGAGCTGGCCCGTAAGGGCCGCGTCCAGCTCGCCGAAGGCGACGTCGAACGTTGGACCGCGGCCCTGGACGTCGTGAGCGCCACCACCAATCGCCTCTATGCCTCCCTCATCGACGACCACGGTCTGCGGAGCTGGGTGGAGATCGACTACTTCAGCGCCTGGACCCTGCAGGAGAAGCTGCTCGAGGAGTGGTTTCCCACCACCGGGACCGCGGGGGTGCACGAGCCTGTCGAACGCGAGGAGGACGTCTTCGACATCGACCCAGACATGCCAGCGCCGCCGCCGAACCGCCCGCACACGCCCCCCACCCCGTGGGCGGCTCGGCGCACGGAAGTAACCGAGCGTTTCGACGCCTTCCGCGACGATCCGCTCGGTGATCGCGGCGCTCACCACCCCGTCACCGATATGCTCATCCGTACCGCCCACGAGCTGCTGCACACCCAGGACAAGACTCAGACCCGGGTCAAGGTTCGGGCACTGGTGAAGACACTGCTGCGTGGGGCGCCCGGACTCGACACAACGGCACCCGCACCGGTCTCATCCCGTCGGCACCGCGCCGCCGATCCCGCCGACATGCGCGGCAGCGAGGCCTGGTACGAGAGGGCCGCGCGCCGACTTGAATTCGTCCTGCACCTGGCAGTGCTGCATCAACGTCTGAGCCGTATCACCTATCTGTGGCCACACGTGGAGACCGCCCTACATCTCGACACCGCGGACAACGAACTGGCCCGGCGCCCACCGTTGGACTACGCACCGTTGGTTCCCGAAGCGCCGATGGGCAACGTGCTCGGATTCCAGTACCTGCCGGACGATCCCGACCTCACCCATAGCCGGATTGGTCAATGCACCGGCACATTGCGGTTCTTCCGCTGCGCCGGTGTGGGCCGGGAGCTGTTGCACGCGCTGCCCGACCTGGGCGCCGACCCCGATATCGGACGAGCCGGCCCGCATGTATTGCTGATGTCGGCTACCAGCTGGGCGGGCACCTCGACCCGCGCGCACGTGCTGGCTCCGGTGCAGGCCGTACTCAAACCGCACCGCAAGGCCCTCGATGCGGTGGCCGCCACCAGCTTCCGCACCAAATTTCTCTACGACGCCGACAACCGGCCCATCAGCTTGTCCGGCCAGGACCACAGTGTGCGTACCGAAGTACTGCGGCTGCTGGTCAGCAAACTCGCCACCCCGGCGATCGCCGGGGAACCGAGCCCAATCCAAGAAGAACTGGCCATGATCGGCGACGATCGGCGTCGTCGGGCGTTGCTGCTGGTCGGCAGCTACGCCGACGCGAGCATCGCCGCCGAGGTCCTCGACGCCCTGCCCCGCTGGCACGGGCGAGTGCGGGTCCTGATCCGCGACGACGCCGACATCGACGAGGGCCCCGCAGGCGCCCGCACCGCCACCACTGTGCGCCGCGGTGATCTCGCATCCTTCGCTGACGACGACTCGGCCGAGCTGCTGATCGCGCCGCTGATGGCCATCGAACGTGGCCACAACATCCTCACCCCCGCCCGCACCCCCAGCGGTGAACGTGTGGCCGCGTTCGGCACCGTGTTCTTCCTGGTGCGCCCGCACCCGCGACCCGACGAACTGTCTCTGGCGGTGTTCGCCGTCAACGACTGGGTATCACGGTTCACTCGCAACCTCATCACCCACCCCGAGTTGGGAACATTTTCCGAGCTGGTCACGCGCGCCGAGGATCTGGGCCAAGCCGGGCGTCAGTTCCGCCGTGCGGCCCGTGGCCAATGGCGCCGACTGCTCACTCGCCGCTACGTCTACTCCCGCCTTAGCCCTGAGGAGCAACAATCCTTCGCCTGGGATCAGCTGGTGAGCATCTGGCAGGTCATCGGCCGACTGGTCCGCGGGGGCGTCGCCGCACGAGTCGTGTTCGTTGACGCCGCATTCGCGCCGGCGCTGGCCTGGGCGAGCGCACCGCACAACCCCACCACCTCGCCCACGCGCACTCCCGACGACGGGCTGCTCGTGCGATTGCGCGACGTGCTGGCACCGTACTTCGCGCCGGACGCCGCCGCGGTGGACTTCGCCGATCCCTCGGAGCCCGCGCTGGTGCAGATGCTCTACGCACCGCTCTACCACGCACTGCAGACCATGCCCCTCGACGCACCGTCCGCTGCGGCGGCGCGGTCCTGACCGCAGAGGAACACCTGTGGGATTTACCTACCGATCCATCAGCCGTGCGGCCTACCTGCCCGCAGACAGCGTCGAACCGTGGGTGGAGCGCTACCGCGCCCTGCCCTTTCCCGAGCAAGCCCGCCAGTCGCTGCTGCGCCTGTGCAACCACGAGCGAGCCCCCGGTAGAGATCCCTTTCTAACAGTGCCGACCGGCCGCCTCGACGTCGTATTGCAGTGCTTGGCACCGGATCTGGTGGTCTGTCCTCGAAATCCAGACGCACCCGACCATTGGCTCTACGTACCCGCCGAGCTCGCCGACCCGCTTCCTGGGGGCACCTTTTCAAGGCTGCTCAGCGCCTGGCTGCACGACATCGGCCCCGCGCACGCGGTGGGCACCGCGTCCTATCGCGCCCTGTTGCAGGACACACTCGCCGAACTAGAGACCACCCCGCTCGACTGGGAAGAGCTTGAGGTGGACCTGCTCGACTGCCCGCTCACCCTTGGCGGCACCGCGGCACCGACCACGCGGCAATACCAGCTCACAACCGACGCGCTGGCGCGGCGCATCGCCGCGCTCGAGCCCTATCGTTTCGACACCGGCACCCTGCACTTTCGTGCGGTGCCCCGTGGTCCACGACAGCAGGGTGCCGAGCTGATGTCCCAGCCACTGATGCGCCCGGTCAAAGGGAAACCCTGGTGGTTCTCGGTGACGATCACCGTCTCACTACACACGGTGCCGTTCGCACCGCGCCCACGTCTCCACATCCACACTGGGGTACGGCGCTGGGCCACCCGCCCCCGCGCGTCCACCGGCACGATCGCGCTGCCCTATGGCCGCGCCACCTCGGTATATCTGCGTCCGCCGATCCCTTGGCTGCCCGGTGCACCGGCCAGCGACCGGTTCGCCGTGAGCAAACTCGGCTACGACCGCGCCACCCGCGCAATCGGCTGGGTCGGCAACGGACCCGCCGGGCTTTTGCGTCGACTCGACCTGCGCCAGAACTTCCCCGATCCCACCGCACTGCTGAGCGCGCCTGAGGACTGGCTCGGCGAAGGCCCCGGCCTGCGTGCCGCAGTCGTGCACAGCACCCACATGGGCGAACACGGCATCGGCACGGGCCTGATGTCACACCAGCGTTCGCAGCTGATGGACTGGATCGATCAGGCCCTGCCACCGAGCCTGACTCGCACGGCGCCGTTGACACGCAGCACCGTCGGCACCAACAAACCCGCCAACGCCCGCCCAAGTACCGCCGCCGCGGCGAGCACGCCGAGCACCCCCAGCACCGTGGGGCACCCCACCCATGCACGACGGGTCGCGCTGGCCGCGGCCACCCGTGCCCTGTCGCAGTACTTGATCTCGCCAACGGACGAGCTCAAGGCGGGCACCGATGTCCTCGTACTGCGTCTGTTATGGCAGAGCGCTTCCGTACGCGATGCAGCGATCGCTGAGTTGGCCGACATCCTCGGGCTCGGCGCCCCCAACGTCGCGCCTGAGGAGGCCGCGTACGACACCGCCACCGCCGGTGATCCGGCAGTTGTCGAATGGCGTACTCCCGAGCTCGTGGTCCGGTTGCGCTGTCTACCGTTGGCCGGTGGGCTCGCCGCTGGCTTGTCCCTGTCCGCCGGTACTCGTTCGGCCGCAGCGCTCGGCGAGGCAATCGCGCAGCGTCGGCGGGCAACGACGCAGTACCTTGCCCGCGACGACGCCAAGCGGATCCGCCCCAGCCTCGCACTCGTCGAGATCGACCATCGCCTGTGCTTTCGGCCTTCGAACACCGATCCCAAGTTCGCGCTGCGCCTGGGATGCGCCGACGCCGGCATGCTCACCCAGTTCGTCGCCGTGCCGTCCACCGCGCCAGGTATCAGGAACACTAGCAACGTCCGTCATCGGGTGCGCTCCGCGTGGCTGGACGGGCTGCGTCAGCTCGGTGTGCGGGTCCTGCCCGAACACACCCTCGGCGACGAATTGCCGCCCGGGCTGCGCTACGCCGCGCTGTGGATGATCAAACGTCGCGTAGACGGACCCACCCGGCTGCCCCTGCACCTGCCCATCGCGGTGCTGCTCACCCCCATCCCCGACACCCCCGGCCATGCACGGGTCGAAGGCTGGGATGACACCACATGCAGCTGGGTGCCCTACCCGCAGTTTCTGCTCGGGCTCGTCGAACGCGCCGCGCTCACCGACGAAGCCACCCGCGACACCGAACAACCGCCCCGACGGGTCAGTGCCCGGGCGTGGCGGCGCAGCATGCACGAGCAGCGCCGCCAGACCGAGGAATTCGTCCAGCGACTTACATTCGCGCTCTATGGTGCTCCGACTGTGCTGATCACTCACTCCCAGAACAGCAGACAGCACTGGTCGTGGTTACAGGACGGTCGCCTTGTGCGCGATCTGCTGCGGACCGGCACCGCGCCGGCATCTGGCCTGCAGCACAATCTGCGCATAGTCCGTATCCGCGGCGGCGCTGGCCGCGAAACCGCTCAGTGGTGGGGCATTGGAGACCCTCGCGGCATCAACGGACTGCCCTCGGGGCTCTGGGTTCCGCCAGCCGATACCCGCGCGACCGACCAGCGCGTTTTCTACAGCACGACCGAGAAAGCCAGCCAGTTCAAGGCCTCAGCAGTCTCCGCGGATCGCCTCTCGCTGCGAAAACTCACCCGTGGCAAGAACATCGACCAGCTGACCACCGACGCCGACAAACCCGCATGGAATCCCAGCCTGGTCGAGATCACCGTCGCTGGCTGCCATCACCACGACAATCCCGAAGCCTTCGCCCTCGCCATGCATCAACTGCGTCAGGCCCCCGACTATCTCGATGCGCTTTCGCTGCCGCTACCCCTTCATCTGGCCGAGCTCGCCCAGGAGTACGTTCTGCCCACCGAGTCCGACGACACCGACACCACAGATCCCGACCTCGCCGGGTCGGAAGGGCCGTCCGAGGGACCCTCCAGCGACGAGGAGGAGTTGAACGGGCAGGCGGTCGAATTTGAGGAAGTGGAGAGCGAGCTCTCGGCAGCGCCGATGTCCTCATGACGCTCGTTAACGCCGACCGAGATCGTTGCACGCAGCGCCGTTCTCGTCGAATACAAGGTCATCATGAGCGCACCGGCCAGGCCGCGTGACTGAATCTGTCACCCGGATCCCGCATCGGTCCCATTCGTTGTCCACGAACCTGGTAGCTCGGAAGTCAGGCAGCATCGCGAGATTGTCAGTCTTGACAGGTACGGTTCCTCTTGCAGCGCAGTCTGATTCGATGAAGAGGGGGTCCGATGGCAAATGGCAAGTTCTCGGCGGCGACCAAAGCGTTGGTAGCGGCGCGCGCGGGCTACATGTGCACCAACCCCGACTGCAACCGGCTACTCGTGGGCCCGGAAGTCAAGACCGGAGATGTACTGCTCAAGAGCAATATCGGGAAGTTTGCACATATCCAGGGTAGAGAGTTCGGAAGCGCTCGACACAACGAGAGCATGACCGAGGAACAACGATCCGATGCGGCCAACGCGATTTTCCTGTGCGGCGTCTGCCACGATCTTGTCGACAACAACGGCGGACCCGGATACTCGGTGACACTACTGACCCAATGGCGCGACGAGCACACTGCCAAGGTCCGACAGCTCCTCGCCAGTCCGCGCCTACCGCTACTACCCGAACTGATGCGACTTGAGCACAACGCGAAAGTCGTTCAGCAAGTGTTCGACACCCTTGCCGACAAACGATCGTTGCACTGCTCGGTCGACATGGAATTTTGGCCCCATGTGATCAAGGCGCTGCGCGACTTGCGGTCAGAGATGAACCGGGCCCTCCGCGAGATCACCGACGACGATCGGTTGCGGAAAGAGCTTGAAGCCATCCGGGCTGCAGCACGAAATCTCATGAAGAACGTGATTGTCGAAGATAACGGATGGCCGAGCAAAGGCGAGATTCGGGCGAATCAGCACCTGGACATCATGCGCGAAGAAATCGGCTCCATCGTACACCGGCTCGCAAAGATCTATAACATCCCGGCCCCCCAGGAACTACGGAGTCCGACATGGACGCTCGGCGTCGGACTACGCCATCCCTGAGCTAATCAACTCGAGACTTGTCAGGCTGAAGGTCCTGCACTGCCGCGCCCCCGGTGCGGTCAGAGCTGGCTGCGGGCCTGGTTGACGAGTCCGCGCAAATGCCGATGAGCGATCGATTGTCGGGCCACGACGGTGGGCGGCTCGTTTCATCGCCCACGGCGGCAACCGCCTATCCGTCCAACCCCATCGACCATGACATCGCAGACCCGACTTGAACCAGTGACCGCTAATCTCACTGGATACGAAACATGTTGTGCCGTAAATAATTAAGATCGCCGAAGGCAGGGAGGGCGCGGAGATGTTGGAGCAGGAGCTACAGGACTTCATCGAAGACCTGATCGGGCGAGGGGAACTCGTCAACATCACTACTGGATGGGACGACGCCAAGACGATCGCCGCGGACCGGCAGCAAAGCGGTGAGTTTCTGTTACTCCTTGACGATCTGGTAGTGCACCGAGCAGCCGAAGCAGCCCTAGCAGTAAAGGACCGGCTGGGTCAGCTCGTGCCAGTTGCGAACAGCCACGCATCGATATCCCTCGACAGAAGTCAAACGCTGTTCACTGATCTGCTCTACGTCTCGCCGAGCACCGGCACCGTCGTGGTATTCGAGCTTAAACGAAGTCGCAAAAGCGCACGAGAAACGGCGACCGAACTCATCGCATACGAGCAGGAATTGCGCAACCATCTACACTTCGCCGCGCGCACCGATATCTGCTTCGTCGTCGTGTCGACCGATTATTCGCCACTACTCGATCACTCTCTTCTATCGCTGACGGCATGGCATGGGCTCCGAATTCTGTGTCTGAAAGTGGAGCCAGACAAACAGCTGAGTGTGCATATCCCCGAGGCGTGGACAAGTTTGGGACAGTCGCTCATCCCCGCACGGCACGTCGACACGACCACGCTGACGTTCGTACCGCACAACCCCGACGTTCCGCTGGATAGGCTCGGTGCCCTGATGAACGGAGTGCTCGAGATCATCGCGCGCGAGGCTGACCGAAACGGGGCTACCGGCTTCGGGATCGCTTGGGAGGACACGCGTTATCTCACCGGGTCAAGGCACCAAATCGGTCTCACTGAGCCCTTTTCATCCTGGTCGGATGATGTTGACGGGCAACGGATCTGATGTCGGCGTGTCGCTATGAGGCACGAGGAAGCCCCTGGTAGAGCAG